>NZ_JAQFJQ010000015.1:0-42499 GCF_030440175.1 Streptococcus sp. SV2 | reverse complement strand
AGTTTCTGACCGTTGGCTGAGTTAAACGACCAAGAGGGAGTTTAGCTCAGCTGGGAGAGCATCTGCCTTACAAGCAGAGGGTCAGCGGTTCGATCCCGTTAACTCCCATAGGTCCCGTGGTGTAGCGGTTATCACGTCGCCCTGTCACGGCGAAGATCGCGGGTTCGATTCCCGTCGGGACCGTTCAAGTAGAAATATTTGAGACTCGTTAGCTCAGTTGGTAGAGCAATTGACTTTTAATCAATGGGTCACTGGTTCGAGCCCAGTACGGGTCATATATGCGGGTGTGGCGGAATTGGCAGACGCACCAGATTTAGGATCTGGCGCTTAACGGCGTGGGGGTTCAAGTCCCTTCACCCGCATAAAAGAGATAGCCGGCTTAGCTCAGTTGGTAGAGCATCTGATTTGTAATCAGAGGGTCGCGTGTTCAAGTCATGTAGCCGGCATTCTTTGCGAACGTAGTTCAGTGGTAGAACATCACCTTGCCAAGGTGGGGGTCGCGGGTTCGAATCCCGTCGTTCGCTTGAGGAGCCGGGGTGGCGGAACTGGCAGACGCACAGGACTTAAAATCCTGCGAAAGGAAACTTTCGTACCGGTTCGATTCCGGTCCTCGGCATAATTTAATAAAGAGCACCCTTAGCTCAACTGGATAGAGTACCTGACTACGAATCAGGCGGTTAGAGGTTCGACTCCTCTAGGGTGCATGTTATCGGGAAGTAGCTCAGCTTGGTAGAGCACTTGGTTTGGGACCAAGGGGTCGCAGGTTCGAATCCTGTCTTCCCGATTTATGGCGGTGTAGCTCAGCTGGCTAGAGCGTCCGGTTCATACCCGGGAGGTCGGGGGTTCGATCCCCTTCGCCGCTATATCATATATGGATTACTTGGACCTTTAGCTCAACTGGTTAGAGCACTCGGCTCATAACCGAGCGGTCGTAGGTTCGAGTCCTACAAGGTCCATATATTGTTTATATTATTTGGAGGATTACCCAAGTCCGGCTGAAGGGAACGGTCTTGAAAACCGTCAGGCGTGTAAAAGCGTGCGTGGGTTCGAATCCCACATCCTCCTTAATTTTATCGCGGGATGGAGCAGCTAGGTAGCTCGTCGGGCTCATAACCCGAAGGTCGTAGGTTCAAATCCTGCTCCCGCAATTTGGCTCGGTAGCTCAGTTGGTAGAGCAATGGATTGAAGCTCCATGTGTCGGCGGTTCGATTCCGTCTCGCGCCATTTTGTTTAGCGGGTGTAGTTTAGTGGTAAAACTACAGCCTTCCAAGCTGTTGTCGCGAGTTCGATTCTCGTCACCCGCTTTATTTGGAATAAATAGCCAAGCATTTAGCTTGGGCGCGTAGCTCAGATGGTTAGAGCGCACGCCTGATAAGCGTGAGGTCGGTGGTTCGATTCCACTCGTGCCCATATTGGAGAATTACTCAAGAGGCTGAAGAGGACGGTTTGCTAAATCGTTAGGTCGGGTAACTGGCGCGGGGGTTCGAATCCCCCATTCTCCGTATTATGACGAATTATCTAGTAAGATAATTCGTTTTCTTTTACTGTTTACAGAGGTGACAAAATGAAAAATAGTTTTTACAAATTTCTTCTCTATGGATTTATTACTTTTCTTTTTTTTGTTATGTTTTTTTCTTTTCTTTTTACAAATAAAAAGTTGACGAAGGATTTATCTTCTAATGTTTCGGGAGTTATTTCTAAGGTGGATTCTGTGGTCTCAATTCCTTTTGTCGCTTTAACTAAATCGCATAATGTCATCTCTGATTTGTTATCAACTTATTCTGAGAACAGGGATTTAAAAAAGTCCTTATCCTCACTTCAGAATCAATCTGCAATCATTTCCAATTTACAAGAAGAAAATGATTCTCTAAGGGCTTCTTTGAATCTTTCAGATAAGCTTAGTCGAGATAATGTTATAACAGCCGAAGTTTCTATGCGACCTTCAGTTAATTGGTTAAAAGAGTTAACGATTAATGTTGGTAAATCTAAGAATGTTAGCAAGTCTATGTTAGCAACATCTAATGGTGGTGTCATAGGTTTTGTGACAAAAGTTTATGATGATAGTACTACCATTTCTTTACTCTCAGGTAGTCTTAGTGATACTTATTTAGCTTCTAGTGTTATTTCTGAGGATGGAAATCAGATTTTTGGCATCATTTCAAATTATGATAATAAAAAGAAGCTTTTAAAAATGACACAACTTAACTCTTCAGAAAATATTAAGAAGGGTACAGAAGTGGTTACTAGCGGTTTGGATGATGTCTCTGTAAAGGGTGTTCCAATTGGAACCGTTGAATCTGTAAGTGATTATGAAGGAAATCGAACTATTTTTGTAAAACCTTATGCAGATTTTGATAAAATTTCTTATGTTACTTTAGTTGGAGATGGTAAATAATATGAATTTCTCTAAGTATTCTTTTGTTCCTTTTTTACTTAGTTTCATTCCTTTTCTATGGGATGGTCATATTTCGATGATACTTAATCATTATTTGTCTCCAGAATTTTTTCTATCATCTCACCTTTTTATTATATATGTCTTTTTAATGACTTTAAACTTATCTACTAGTAGATTGTCATACCTTTATCTCATTTTTCTTGGCTTTATTTATGACACTTACTATTTTAAAACAATTGGTATAGTTATCCTTACTCTTCCCATTTTATGTTTTCTATTGACACAGTTATCTCGATTTGTTAAACGAAACGCTTACGTTGATTTACTATTAGTCTTCTTATCCTTATTTATTTTTGACATCATCAATTTTGGGTTTGTATTATTATATGGTTACTCAAACGAGTCCATAACTGATTTTATTATTTATCAATTAAGCCCTAGTTTGTTTTTTAATCTTTTAATGTTTATTTTAACTAAACCTATTATTGAAAAATTATTTTTGTATCTGTCAGTTGATAGATTTAAATAGAACTGTAATATTGACGTAACAAAGTTTGCGTCATTTTTTGATACAATTATAAGGTCTTATCGAAAAGGAGTAGTATTTTATATTATGAAAAAACGTATTCTTTCAGCAGTGCTGGTAAGTGGTGTAACCCTTTCAGCAGCTGCAACTGTACATGCAGAGGATTATGATTCGCAAATCGCTGCTGCAGATAACACAATTAGTAACCTTGCTTCTCAACAAGAGACTGCACAAGCTCAAGTTACTACAATTCAATCACAAGTATCAACTCTTAGAACTCAGAAATCAGAATTAGAAGCTAAAAATGCGGAACTTGAAAAAGTATCAGCAGGATTAGAATCTGAGATTCAAGAATTATCAAGTAAAATTGTGGCTCGCCAAGATTCTTTGGCTAAACAAGCTCGTAGTGCTCAACAAAATAATACTGCGACTAGCTACATTAACTCTATTTTGAATTCTAAGTCAATCTCTGAAGCGATTACTCGCATTACAGCTATTTCAAAAGTGGTAACAGCGAATAATGATATGTTGACAAAACAAGAGTCTGATCAAAAAGAGCTTGCTGCTAAGCAAGAAGAAAATCAAGCTGCAATTAATACTATCGCAGCTAATAAGTCAGAACTTGAAACAACAGAAGCTGGTTTGACAACTCAACAAGCAGAACTTGAAGCAGCACAAGTTGCTTTGGCTGCTGAATTGACAACAGCTCAAAATGAGAAAACATCACTTGTTTCTGCTAAATCAACTGCTGAATCTGCAGCTGCATCTACTGCTGCATCGGTAGCACAATCTCAAGCAGTTGCTGAATCAGAGGCAGCTGCACAAGCTGTGGCTTCTTCAGAAGCGGCAGCATCAGTAGCACAATCAGAAGCGGCAGCAACTTCACAAGCTGTAGCTCAGCCTTCAGAGGCACCAGCTTCTGAAACATCGACAGCTTCAGAGGCTGCACAAGCACCAGCTTCATCAGAAACATCAGAAGCACAAGCACCTGCAGCTTCTACTTCAGAAGCACCAGCAAGTCAAGCGACAGAAACATCAGAAGCAGCACAAGAACCTGCAGCGCCAGCTAGTCAAGAACAACCAGAGTCGACTGCTCCTGCAACTTCAGAAGCTGCTCCTGCCTCTACTTCAGAGGCACCAGCTAGTGAAGCACCAGCTGCATCAGAAGCTCCGGCTCCTGCAGCACCAGCTGAAACAGCTAAAGTTGAAGCCGCTGCGACACCTAATACATATCCAGTTGGACAATGTACTTGGGGTGCAAAATCATTGGCTTCATGGGCTGGTAATAACTGGGGTAATGCTAAAAACTGGATTGCTAGTGCGCAAGCAGCTGGTCACTCAGTAGGTACAACTCCTGTAGCCGGTGCAATTGCAGTTTGGCCAAATGATGGTGGTGGTTACGGTCACGTAGCTTACGTTACATCAGCATCAGGTGCAAACTCAATTCAAGTTATGGAATCAAACTACGCTGGTAACATGTCAATTGGTAATTACCGTGGTACATTTGATCCTACATCATCAGCTCACGGTGGTTCTGTATACTATATTTATCCATAATGATATTAAAGATACGATTCGAATGTTTTCGAATCGTTTTTTGTTTTTCAAAATGGGTGTTATGATATAGACATTTAGATAGCAAATTACTGTTATTAATAATTGTATCTTATGATACTTGTTAAGTTCCTATGACACCATTTATTTGACGTTGAAAATCAGTTTAAAAAAAGGTAGAATGGAGTAGTAAATATTTTGGAGGAAATCATGTCTTATACGAATTTAAAGTTGTTCGCTTTGTCGTCTAACCAGGAATTGGCAGCAAAAGTTGCTGATAAAATGGGTATTGAACTTGGAAAATCAAGTGTTCGTGAGTTTTCAGATGGCGAGATTCAAGTTAATATTGAAGAGTCTATCCGTGGTCATCACGTCTTTATTCTTCAATCTACAAGCTCTCCTGTAAATGATAATTTGATGGAAATCTTGATCATGGTTGATGCGCTAAAACGTGCGAGTGCTGAGACAGTTAGTGTTGTCATGCCTTACTATGGTTATGCACGTCAAGACCGTAAGGCTCGTTCACGTGAACCAATCACATCTAAATTGGTTGCTAATATGCTTGAGGTGGCTGGTGTTGATCGTCTTTTGACTGTGGACCTTCATGCTGCCCAAATTCAAGGATTCTTTGATATTCCTGTAGACCATTTGATGGGTGCTCCTCTTATTGCTGATTACTTTGATCGTGCTGGTCTTACTGGAGATGATGTAGTTGTTGTTTCTCCGGATCATGGTGGTGTGACTCGTGCGCGTAAATTGGCACAATGTTTGAAAACGCCAATCGCTATCATTGACAAACGTCGTAGTGTTGATAAAATGAACACTTCTGAAGTTATGAATATCATTGGTAATGTTGAAGGTAAAACATGTATCTTGATTGATGATATGATTGATACTGCAGGTACTATCTGTCATGCGGCAGATGCGCTTGCTGAGGCTGGTGCAACTCATGTCTTTGCATCATGTACACACCCTGTATTGTCAGGTCCAGCACTTGATAATATTCAAAAATCTGCTATTGAAAAACTTGTCGTGCTTGACACGATTTATCTTCCAGAAGAACGATTGATTGATAAGATTGAGCAAATTTCTATTGCTGATTTAATTTCTGAGGCAATCATTCGTATTCATGAAAAACGTCCGTTGTCACCATTGTTTGAAATGGGCCATAAATAGACTAAAGCTAGCCTAGGCTAGCTTTTTTGGTGTTTAAATGCGTTTGAGTTTTTGATATAATGTAAGGCATAATTGCAAAGAGGTGACCGTGATGGATTTAACACAACGTTTTAATAAAAATTTAGATAAGATTGAAGTTTCAATGATTCGTCAGTTTGACCAATCAATTTCAGATGTACCAGGGATCAAAAAGTTGACACTTGGTGAACCTGATTTTACAACTCCAGATCATGTAAAAGAAGCTGCTAAAGCTGCTATTGATGCTAACCAGTCGCACTATACAGGTATGGCAGGTCTTCCTGTCTTACGTCAAGCAGCTGCGGATTTTGTTAAGGAAAAATATAATCTTACTTATAACCCAGATAATGAGATTTTGGTGACTATTGGGGCAACAGAAGCCCTTTCTGCGACTTTGACAGCTATCTTAGAACCTGGTGATACAGTTCTTCTTCCTGCACCAGCATATCCTGGATACGAACCTATTGCTAATCTAGTTGGTGCTGAAATTGTTGAAATTGATACAACTGCTAATGATTTTGTTTTGACTCCAGAGATGTTAGAAAAGGCAATTTTGGAGCAGGGAGATAATCTTAAAGCAGTTTTGCTTAACTATCCAACCAACCCAACTGGTGTGACCTATTCGCGTCAACAGATTTCAGATTTGGCTGAAGTCTTGAAAAAATACGATATTTTTGTTGTTAGTGATGAAGTCTACTCTGAGCTAACTTATGTGGATCATCATGTCTCTATTGCGGAATATTTACCGGAACAAACGATTTTGATCAACGGCTTGTCTAAGTCTCATGCGATGACAGGCTGGCGTATTGGTTTGATTTTTGCACCAGCAATTTTGACGGCTCAGTTGATTAAGAGTCACCAGTATTTGGTGACGGCTGCAGCTACTATGGCACAATTTGCAGCTATTGAAGCCTTATCTGCTGGTAAGGATGATGCACAACCAATGAAAGTTGAGTATTTGAAACGTCGTGATTATATTCTTGAAAAAATGTCTGAACTTGGTTTCAAGATTATTAAACCTGATGGTGCTTTCTACATCTTTGCTAAGATTCCAGAAGGCTATACTCAAGATTCCTTTAAGTTCTGCCAAGACTTTGCACGTGAAAAGGCTATTGCGATTATCCCTGGTGTTGCCTTTGGGAAGTATGGTGAAGGCTATGTTCGCTTGTCATATGCAGCTAGCATGGATACTATTGAAACAGCTATGACTCGTTTGAAAGAGTTTATGGAAGAACATGCAGAAGCTTGAGAGTAGAGGGCTTGTCCTCTTCAATCGTAATTATCGTGAGAATGATAAACTAGTTAAGATTTTTACTAAGCAAGCTGGAAAACGGATGTTTTTTGTTAGAGGTGGTGGGGCAGGTAAATTAAGTGCTGTCATTCAACCTTTGACCATCGCTGAATTCATGATGACTGTAAATGATGAAGGTCTATCTTTCATAGAAGATTATAGCCAGGCAGAGTCCTTCAAGGAAATTACAAGCGATATTTTCAAGTTGTCTTATGCGACTTATTTGGCTGGATTGACGGATGCCGCTATTGCTGATGGTATGGTGGATGAGCAATTATTTGCATTTTTGGAGAAGACGCTTGAATTAATGGAAGAAGGTCTAGATTACGAAATTCTGACTAATATTTTTGAGGTTCAGGTTTTGGACCGTTTTGGTGTAAAATTGAATTTTCACGAGTGTGTCTTTTGTCATCGTGTAGGGCTTCCTTTTGATTTCTCGTATAAGTACTCAGGTTTACTTTGTCCAAATCACTATGCAGAGGATGAAAGGCGTAGTCACTTGGACCCTAATGTGCCTTATCTTTTAGATCGCTTTCAGGGACTTTCGTTTAAAGAATTGAGAAGCATATCTGTGAAGGATGACATGAAACGAAAGTTGCGACAATTTATTGATGAGCTCTATGATAATTATATTGGGATACATCTTAAAAGTAAGAAGTTTATTGATAATCTAAATTCATGGGCTTATATCATGGATAAGGAAGATAGTGCTGATTAGGCATTGTCTTTTTTTGTTTCACGTGAAACAGTGAATCAAAGGTTTTCAGGCTCAGGGGTTAAAATGCAGGTCAGTTCGTGCTATAATAAGAAGATAATAAGCTGAAAGACTCTGCTGGAAATAGAAAATTGGATATGTCTATTTTAATTATAGATTGTTTGATTGATGAAAATTCGAGTCTATTTTTTTAGAGCAGAGGATGAGAGGGAGAATGCTATGCATGTAATTGCAGTTGATGCTATGGGTGGCGATAATGCGCCACAAGCAATTGTAGAAGGAGTCAATCAGGCTTTGTCAGATTTCAAAGATATTGAAATCCAGCTTTATGGTGATGAAACTAAAATTAAGACCTATTTGACAGCGTCTGAACGTGTGAGCATTGTACATACCGATGAAAAGATAAATTCAGATGACGAGCCAGCTAAAGCCATTCGCAAGAAAAAGAAAGCATCTATGGTTTTGGGTGCACAAGCTGTTAAGGAGAAAAAAGCAGATGCAGTGATTTCTGCAGGGAATACAGGTGCTCTCCTGGCAGCAGGTCTCTTTGTGGTTGGACGTATTAAGGGAGTTGAGCGTCCAGGTCTGATGTCAACAATGCCAAGTTTTACAGGTCAACCCTTTGATATGCTTGATTTAGGTGCTAATGCAGAAAATACAGCTAGTCACTTGCATCAATATGCGATTTTAGGATCCTTCTATGCAAAAAATGTTCGTGGAATTGCCAACCCTCGTGTAGGTCTACTTAATAATGGGACTGAGGAAACTAAGGGTGATAGTCTTCGTAAGGAAGCTTTCGAACTCTTGTCTCAGGAGCCCAGTATTAACTTCGTCGGAAATGTTGAGGCGCGTGAAATCATGTCTGGTGCTGCTGACGTTATTGTGTCTGATGGCTTCACAGGAAATGCGGTTCTTAAAGCAATCGAAGGAACGGGACTTGGTGCCATGAAGACTCTTAAGTCGGCCATCATGAATGGTGGGCTTAAAGCTAAGTTAGGTGCTCTTCTCTTAAAGGATAGTCTACAAGGTATGAAAAAGACTATGGATTACTCAAGTGCCGGAGGTGCGGTTCTCTTTGGTCTTAAAGCTCCCGTAGTAAAATGTCATGGATCTAGTGATGCTAAGGCAGTTTATTACACCATTAAGCAAGTTCGTACGATGCTTGATACTAAGGTAGTTGACCAACTAGTTGAAGCCTTTAGTCCGAAAGAGGAGGCTGAATGATGAGTAGAGTAGAAATTCTTCATAAAATGCAACTTGTTATTCAGGATCAGATGGGGAATAAAGACATTGTTTTAACCGAAGATACTAAATTAGATGACTTGGGTGTGGATTCAATAGAACTTATGGAATTCATTATTAATTTGGAAGATGAGTTTGCTCTTGAAATTTCTGATGATACTATTGATCATATGGATAAGGTAGCCGATTTGTTGGATTATTTGTCTGAGCAATTGAATAACAGATAAGCTAGTTAAACTTTAGTTTCTAGATTTCAAGTGAATCTAGTACTGCAGTTATGCCAGCATTTATAGTTCATATCTTATAGGAGTGGGACAAGAAACTAAATGTTACCTTGATTTAGTTCTGTCAGGCTCCTTTTTTTCTATACATTATTTATTAAAAAAATCTAAATAACCCACTAAACACGAACGATTTAATTTTACCTAAGTAACAAAGTTTGTTATATGTTGGTTTTTGGTTTTTTGTATGGTATAATGAAGAAGAAAAAACTTGAAAGGCGAACAATTCCATGTCAAACCAACTGATTTATACTGGGAAAGCTAAAGATATTTATAGTACAGAAGACGAAAATGTGATTAAGTCGGTCTATAAGGACCAAGCAACCATGCTTAATGGTGCTCGTAAGGAGACTATTAAGGGTAAAGGTGTGCTGAATAATCAGATTTCGTCTCTTATTTTTGAAAAATTAAATGCTGCCGGTGTGGCAACACACTTTATCGAACGTATTTCTGACACAGAACAACTCAATAAAAAGGTGAAAATCATTCCTTTGGAGGTTGTTCTTCGTAACGTGACTGCAGGTTCATTTTCAAAGCGTTTTGGTGTTGAAGAAGGAATAAACTTGGATACACCTATTGTTGAGTTTTATTATAAAAACGATGATTTGGATGATCCGTTTATCAACGACGAACACGTGAAATTCTTGGGTGTTGCAAATGATGAACAAATTGCTTATATCAAGGAAGAAACACGTCGTATCAATGAATTGTTGAAAGATTGGTTTGCACAAATTGGTCTTCGTTTGATCGACTTCAAATTGGAGTTTGGCTTTGATAAGGACGGCAAGATTATCTTGGCAGATGAATTTTCACCAGATAACTGCCGTCTTTGGGATGCTAAAGGTCACCACATGGATAAGGATGTTTTCCGTCGTGATCTCGGTAGCTTGACAGATGTTTATGAAGTTGTATTGGAAAAATTACAAGGCTTGAAGTAATTTTTTGAATTCCTCTCCAATGCAGTTTTTAAGTAGAAATAAATAAAGGAAATAAAATGGATAAACGTATTTTCGTTGAGAAAAAAGCTGATTTTCGTGTGAAATCTCACTCTTTAGTAAAGGAATTACAGCATAATCTTCAGTTGAAAACCTTGAAGGACCTTCGTATTGTACAGGTTTACGATGTCTTTAATTTGGCAGAGGATTTGTTTGCGCGTGCAGAAAAACATATCTTCTCTGAACAAGTGACAGATACTGTTTTGGATGAAGCTGCAGTGAAGGCTGATCTTGAGAAGTATGCTTTCTTTGCCATTGAAAGTTTGCCTGGTCAATTTGACCAACGTGCGGCCTCTTCACAAGAAGCTTTGCTATTGCTGGGTAGTTCAAATGATGTAACGGTGAATACTGCTCAATTGTACTTGGTTAACAAGGATATTGCTGCTAATGAATTGGAAGCTGTCAAAAACTACCTATTGAACCCAGTGGACTCTCGTTTCAAAGATATCACTGTTGGCATTGCGAAACAGGATTTCTCTGAGTCCGACAAGACTATTCCAAACTTGGATTTCTTTGAAACTTATACGGCTGAAGATTTTGCTAAGTATAAGGCAGAGCAAGGATTGGCAATGGAAGTGGATGACCTTCTCTTCATTCAAGATTACTTCAAGTCTATTGGACGTGTGCCAACTGAGACTGAGTTGAAGGTTTTGGATACTTACTGGTCTGACCACTGCCGTCATACAACTTTCGAGACTGAGTTGAAAAACATCGACTTCTCAGCTTCTAAATTCCAAAAACAATTGCAAGCGACTTATGATAAATATATCGCCATGCGTGATGAGTTGGGACGTACAGAAAAACCTCAAACTTTGATGGATATGGCGACTATTTTTGGTCGTTATGAGCGTGCCAATGGTCGTTTGGATGACATGGAAGTGTCTGATGAAATCAATGCCTGCTCAGTTGAAATTGAAGTGGATGTCAATGGTGTGAAAGAACCATGGCTTCTTATGTTCAAGAACGAAACTCACAACCACCCAACTGAAATTGAACCATTTGGTGGTGCGGCTACTTGTATCGGTGGTGCCATTCGTGACCCATTGTCAGGTCGTTCATACGTTTACCAAGCTATGCGTATCTCAGGTGCTGGTGATATCACAACACCAATTGCTGAAACTCGTGCTGGTAAATTGCCACAACAAGTGATTTCTAAAACGGCGGCTCATGGTTATTCTTCATACGGTAACCAAATTGGTCTTGCAACAACTTATGTTCGTGAATACTTCCACCCAGGTTTTGTTGCTAAGCGTATGGAGTTAGGTGCCGTTGTTGGTGCGGCTCCTAAGGAAAATGTTGTCCGTGAAAAACCAGAAGCAGGTGATGTGATTATCTTGCTCGGTGGTAAGACTGGACGTGACGGTGTTGGTGGTGCGACAGGTTCTTCTAAAGTTCAAACGGTTGAATCTGTTGAAACAGCTGGTGCTGAGGTTCAAAAAGGGAATGCCATCGAAGAACGTAAGATTCAACGTCTTTTCCGTAATGGTGAAGTGACACGTCTCATCAAGAAATCAAATGACTTTGGTGCTGGTGGTGTCTGTGTGGCTATCGGTGAATTGGCAGATGGTCTTGAAATTGATCTAGACAAAGTGCCATTGAAATACCAAGGTTTGAACGGTACAGAAATTGCCATCTCTGAATCTCAAGAACGTATGGCCGTGGTGGTTCGTCCGGAAGATGTAGATGCCTTCGTTGCTGAATGTAACAAAGAAAATATTGATGCTGTTGTCGTTGCAACAGTGACTGAAAAACCAAATCTTGTCATGCACTGGAATGGCGAAACCATCGTTGATTTGGAACGTCGATTCCTTGATACTAATGGGGTACGTGTAGTTGTAGATGCTAAGGTGGTTGACAAGAATGTCAAGCTTCCAGAAGAACGCCAAACCTCTGCTGAAACCCTTGAAGCAGATACTCTTGAAGTCTTGGCTGACCTTAACCATGCTAGTCAAAAAGGTTTACAAACCATCTTTGATAGCTCAGTTGGTCGTTCAACAGTCAATCACCCACTTGGTGGTCGTTACCAAATCACACCAACTGAAGCTTCAGTACAGAAATTGCCAGTCCAACATGGAGTGACTCATACGGCTTCTGTCATGGCGCAAGGGTTCAACCCATATATCGCAGAATGGTCCCCATATCATGGTGCTGCTTATGCGGTCATCGAAGCAACAGCCCGTTTGGTTGCTGTTGGTGCAAACTGGTCTAAGGCTCGTTTCTCTTATCAAGAATACTTCGAGCGTATGGATAAACAAGCAGCCCGTTTTGGTCAACCAGTATCAGCTCTTCTTGGATCAATCGAAGCTCAGATTCAACTTGGTTTGCCATCTATCGGTGGTAAAGACTCTATGTCTGGTACTTTTGAAGAATTGACAGTACCACCAACCTTGGTTGCCTTTGGTGTGACAACAGCAGATAGCCGTAAGGTTCTTTCTCCGGAGTTTAAAGCTGCTGGTGAAAACATCTATTACATTCCAGGTCAAGCTTTGGCACAAGAAATTGACTTTGATCTTATCAAGTCTAACTTTGCTAAGTTTGAAGCTATCCAAGCTGATCATAAAGTCACATCTGCATCAGCTGTTAAATATGGTGGTGTCCTTGAAGCTCTTGCCCTTGCAACATTTGGTAACCATATTGGTGCCACTGTAACCCTTGAAAATCTTGAGACTGCCTTGACAGCTCAATTGGGTGGATTCGTCTTCACATCTCCTGAAGACATTGCAGGTGTTGCCAAGATTGGACAAACAGTGGCTGACTTTACACTGGTTGTCAATGGCGTAATCCTTGATGGACACAAGCTTGACAGTGCCTTCCAAGGTAAATTGGAAGAGGTTTATCCAACTGAATTTGCACAAGCAACTGAACTTGAAGAAGTGCCTGCTGTAGCATCGGATGATGTTATCAAAGCTAAAGAAACAGTTGAAACACCAGTGGTTTACATCCCAGTATTCCCAGGTACCAACTCTGAGTACGATTCAGCTAAGGCCTTTGAAAAAGAAGGTGCAAAAGTCAACTTAGTACCATTTGTCACACTTAACGAAGAAGCAATTGTCAAGTCTGTTGACACCATGGTTGACAATATCGAAAAAGCTAACATTATCTTCTTTGCAGGTGGCTTTTCAGCAGCGGATGAACCAGATGGATCAGCTAAATTCATCGTAAACATCTTGCTCAATGAAAAAGTACGTGCAGCTATCGATAGTTTCATCGAAGGTGGTGGTTTGATCATCGGTATTTGTAACGGATTCCAGGCGCTTGTCAAATCAGGTCTCCTTCCATACGGTAACTTTGAAGATGCAAGCAGTACGAGTCCAACCCTCTTCTACAATGATGCCAACCAACACGTGGCTAAGATGGTTGAAACACGTATTGCCAACACGAATTCACCATGGCTTGCCGGAGTGGAAGTTGGTGATATCCATGCCATTCCAGTATCACACGGTGAAGGTAAATTTGTCGTAACAGCTGAAGAGTTTGCTGAGCTACGTGACAATGGTCAAATCTTTACCCAATATGTTGACTTCGAAGGTAAACCAAGCATGGATTCTAAATACAATCCTAACGGATCTGTTAATGCTATTGAAGGTATCACAAGCAAGAACGGTCAAATCATTGGTAAGATGGGTCATTCAGAACGTTTTGAAGATGGACTCTTCCAAAATATTCCAGGAAGCAAAGACCAACACCTCTTTGCCTCAGCTGTGAAATATTTTACTGGGAAATAATCGAGCGTGGTGAGCTCATTAGGGATATTTTTCACTACAGCAGTAGTCTTAGAGAGCTTGAAAATGATGCATTTTTGAGTTCAACACTTAGAAAAAGATGTTAGAAATGTCTGCTTTTGTTTAGGCTAGCTAAGGAAAATATCAAAAATAAAAGGTATAAAAAATGACATACGAAGTTAAATCTCTTAATGAAGAATGTGGTGTTTTTGGTATCTGGGGTCACCCAGATGCTGCCAAATTAACTTATTTCGGACTTCACAGTCTCCAACACCGTGGTCAAGAGGGAGCAGGAATTCTCTCTAATGATGCGGGCCAATTGAAGCGTCATCGTGATATGGGGCTTCTCTCAGAAGTTTTTCGTAATCCAGCCAATTTGGACAAGTTGACTGGTACAGCTGCTATCGGTCATGTCCGCTATGCGACTGCTGGTGAGGCTTCTGTAGATAATATTCAACCTTTCATGTTTAAGTTTCACGATGGACAATTAGGTCTTGCTCATAATGGAAACTTGACTAATGCAGAGTCACTTAGACGAGAGTTGGAAAAGAATGGGGCTATTTTTAGCTCAACTTCTGATTCAGAAATCTTAGCTCACTTGATTCGTCGTAGCCACAACCCATCATTTATGGGTAAAGTTAAAGAAGCTTTGAATACTGTTAAAGGTGGATTTGCTTATCTTCTTATGGTTGAGGATAAGCTCATTGCAGCCTTGGATCCAAATGGGTTCCGTCCACTTTCTATTGGTAAGATGGCCAACGGTGCTATCGTGGTTTCATCTGAAACTTGCGCTTTTGAAGTGGTTGGAGCAGAGTGGATTCGCGATGTAAATCCAGGTGAGGTTGTTATCATCGATGATAATGGCATCACTTACGATACCTATACAACGGATACGCAATTGGCTGTTTGTTCGATGGAGTATATCTACTTTGCCCGTCCTGATTCAAATATCCAAGGGGTCAATGTCCATACAGCTCGTAAACGTATGGGTGCTCAATTGGCACGTGAGTTCAAACATGAAGCAGATATTGTCGTTGGTGTGCCTAATTCATCACTTAGCGCAGCCATGGGATTTGCGGAAGAATCAGGCTTGCCAAATGAAATGGGCTTGATTAAAAACCAATACACCCAACGTACCTTTATCCAACCAACACAAGAATTGCGTGAGCAAGGGGTTCGTATGAAGCTCTCTGCCGTATCAGGTGTTGTTAAAGGAAAACGTGTGGTTATGATTGACGACTCTATTGTACGTGGGACAACATCACGTCGTATCGTTAATTTGCTAAAAGAAGCAGGAGCGACAGAGGTCCACGTAGCAATCGGGAGCCCAGCCCTTGCCTACCCATGTTTCTACGGTATCGATATTCAAACACGTAAGGAATTGATTGCGGCCAATCATACAGTTGAGGAAACACGCGAAATCATTGGAGCGGATAGCTTGACTTACTTGTCTATTGATGGATTGATTGATTCTATTGGAATTGACACAGATGCACCAAACGGTGGCCTTTGTGTGGCTTACTTCGATGGTAAATATCCAACACCATTGTATGACTACGAAGAACGCTATTTGGAAAGTTTGAAAGAACACACTTCTTTCTATTAAGAGCAGTGCAGAAGAAAAAAGAGGAAAAAATTATGTCTAAAAATGCTTACGCTCCACGTCTCACTACTAACTAAAAGCTAAAGCATTTGTCAGTAGACACTTTGCCCTATGGGGTCAAAGCTAGAGACCTGACTAGTATTTTTAGATAAAAAGATGGTTCATCTAAAAATACGTCGCACTCTTTCTCGAAAAAAAAAAAGGAATAAATAAAATGACAAATAAAAATGCTTACGCTCAATCGGGTGTGGATGTTGAAGCAGGTTATGAAGTTGTTGAACGTATCAAAAAACACGTTGCCCGTACAGAGCGTGCAGGTGTTATGGGAGCTCTCGGTGGCTTCGGTGGTATGTTTGACCTTTCAAAAACAGGTGTCAAAGAGCCTGTTTTGATCTCAGGTACAGATGGTGTCGGTACTAAACTCATGCTTGCTATTAAGTACGACAAACACGATACTATCGGTCAAGACTGTGTTGCTATGTGTGTTAACGATATCATCGCCGCAGGTGCTGAGCCCCTTTACTTCCTTGACTACGTAGCAACTGGTAAAAATGAACCAGCTAAATTGGAGCAGGTCGTTGCTGGTGTTGCTGAAGGTTGTGTGCAAGCTGGTGCAGCCCTTATTGGTGGTGAAACTGCTGAAATGCCTGGTATGTATGGTGAAGACGACTATGATTTGGCAGGTTTCGCGGTAGGTATCGCAGAAAAATCTCAAATCATCGACGGCTCAAAAGTAGCTGAAGGTGACGTGCTTCTTGGACTTGCTTCAAGTGGTATCCACTCAAATGGTTACTCACTCGTGCGTCGTGTCTTTTCTGATTACACAGGTGAAGAAGTTCTTCCAGAACTTGAAGGCAAAAAACTTAAAGACGTTCTTCTTGAACCAACTCGTATCTATGTCAAAGCAGCTTTGCCACTCATCAAAGAAGAATTGGTTAACGGTATTGCTCACATCACAGGTGGTGGTTTCATTGAAAATGTACCACGTATGTTCTCAGATGACTTGGCTGCTGAAATTGACGAAAGCAAAGTGCCAGTTCTTCCAATTTTCAAAGCCCTTGAAAAGTATGGCCAAATCAAACACGAAGAAATGTTTGAAATCTTCAACATGGGTATTGGTCTCATGCTTGCGGTTAAACCAGAAAATGTTGAACGCGTCAAAGAACTTCTTGACGAAACTGTTTATGAAATCGGTCGTATTGTGAAGAAAGATGGCGCAAGTGTGGTGATTAAATAATGGTGCTATCACCATTTTGTACGGAGAAATTGTAGAAAGGAGTGTTTGGTTAGTAAGCCTAACTGAACACGGGACTCATTTTCTAGGAAAAAAGAGAAATCATTTTGTGTGCAAGCACCCAGCAATGATTTCCTATTTTTCTACGAAACTGTTCGGCTAGCCGAAACGTCCCTTTGTATCGAATATGAAGATTGCTGTTTTTGCCTCTGGCAACGGCTCAAACTTTCAGGTGATTGCGGAACAATTTCCAGTAGAATTTATCTTTTCAGATCACCGTGATGCCTATGTCTTAGAACGTGCCAAAAATCTTAATGTGGTTAGCCATGCCTTTGAACTCAAGGAATTTGACAATAAAGCGGCTTATGAAGAGGCTATCGTCAAACTCTTGGATGATCACCAGATTGATTTGGTTTGTTTGGCCGGTTATATGAAAATCGTTGGCCCAACCTTGCTAGCAGCTTATGAAGGTCGTATCATCAATATCCATCCTGCCTATCTTCCAGAATTTCCAGGAGCTCACGGCATTGAGGATGCTTGGAATGCAGGTGTTGACCAGTCTGGTGTAACTATTCACTGGGTGGATTCTGGCGTTGATACAGGTAAGGTCATCAAACAAGTCCGTGTGCCACGCCTTGAAGATGATACCCTTGACACTTTCGAAACTCGCATCCACGAAGCAGAGTACAAACTCTATCCAGAAGTGTTGGATAGTTTGGGAGTTGAGAAGAAAGAAGATGGGTAATAGTTTTAATAATTGGAAGAACAAAGCTGGTAGAGATGTTAATATTCAAATTAATCAAGATCCACCAGAAAAAGTTGCTACTTATGAACCTGAACCAATTTGGAGAAGTCCAATTACAATGGCAGTATTGAGTTGGATTGGTTTCTTCGCTTCAATAGGAAGTTTATTACCACTTTACAATTTTTTTGAACCGTTTGTAAAATGGGCTAAAAATTCTTTTAATGGGAATATTCCTAATGTTCAAGAAAAGCAAATTTATTTGTTTATTTTTTTAGGTTTGTTTATTTTTTCAGGTATCATTTTTTCTTTGCGAAAAATTACTAAGAATCAAACTCGTTATCCCCTTAAATTTAATTATGCAATTAGTGGTGAGAAAAAGAGATTGAATATTGAAAAATTACATATCGAACCGTGTCCAAAATGTGGTGGAAAATTGAAATACTATAATAAACCATATGAGTGGCTTGATTATTATGATGAAAATGGAAACTTTAAAAAAAGAAAGATTACCAAGAAAGTACCAGCTTTAGAATGTAAAAGAAATAGTAATCATTTTTGGTATGTAGATCCAGCTGGGACAAAAATTTGATAAATGAAAGGAAAAAACATGACTAAACGTGCACTAATTAGTGTTTCAGATAAAGCGGGCATCGTTGAATTTGCCCAAGAACTCAAAAAATTAGGTTGGGATATCATCTCAACAGGTGGTACCAAAGTTGTCCTTGACAATGCGGGGGTAGACACTATCGCTATTGATGATGTGACTGGTTTTCCAGAAATGATGGACGGTCGTGTGAAGACCCTTCACCCAAATATCCACGGTGGTCTCCTCGCTCGTCGTGACCTCGATAGCCACCTTCAAGCGGCTAAGGACAATAATATCGAATTGATTGACCTTGTTGTGGTAAACCTTTACCCATTCAAGGAAACCATCCTCAAACCAGACGTGACTTACGCTGACGCAGTTGAAAACATCGATATCGGTGGGCCATCTATGCTTCGTTCAGCAGCTAAAAACCACGCTAGCGTAACAGTTGTGGTAGACCCTGCTGACTATGCGGTTGTGCTTGACGAATTGTCAGCAAACGGCGAAACAAGCTACGAAACTCGCCAACGTTTGGCAGCAAAAGTATACCGTCACACAGCTTCATACGACGCTTTGATTGCAGAATACTTCACAGCTCAAGTGGGTGAAACAAAACCTGAAAAACTCACTTTGACTTATGACCTCAAGCAACCTATGCGTTACGGTGAAAACCCTCAACAAGACGCAGACTTCTACCAAAAAGGTTTGCCAACGGCTTACTCAATTGCTTCAGCTAAACAACTTAACGGTAAAGAATTGTCATTCAATAATATCCGTGATGCTGATGCTGCTATCCGTATCATCCGTGATTTCAAAGACCGTCCAACAGTTGTGGCTCTCAAACACATGAACCCATGTGGTATCGGTCAAGCTGATGACATTGAAACAGCTTGGGACTACGCTTATGAAGCTGACCCAGTGTCAATCTTCGGTGGTATCGTCGTTCTCAACCGTGAAGTTGACGCTGCGACGGCTAAGAAAATGCACGGTGTCTTCCTTGAAATCATCATTGCACCAAGCTACACAGACGAAGCGCTTGAAATCTTGACTACCAAAAAGAAAAACTTGCGTATCCTTGAGTTGCCATTCGATGCTCAAGATGCCAGCGAAACAGAAGCAGAATACACTGGTGTTGTCGGTGGACTTCTCGTTCAAAACCAAGACGTTGTTAAAGAAAGCCCAGCTGACTGGCAAGTGGTTACCAAACGCCAACCAACTGAAACAGAAGAGACAGCTCTGGAGTTTGCTTGGAAAGCTATCAAGTACGTCAAATCAAATGGTATCATCGTGACTAACGACCACATGACACTTGGTGTTGGCCCTGGTCAAACTAACCGTGTGGCATCTGTCCGCATCGCCATTGATCAAGCTAAAGACCGTCTTGACGGCGCTGTTCTTGCTTCAGATGCCTTCTTCCCATTTGCAGATAACGTGGAAGAAATCGCTAAAGCAGGTATCAAAGCAATCATCCAACCGGGTGGATCAGTCCGTGACCAAGAGTCAATCGAAGCAGCTGATAAACATGGTTTGACAATGATCTTTACAGGCGTGAGACATTTCCGTCATTAAGAATTCACAAAGCATCCAAGGAATTGGATGTTTTTTTAGATGCCTTAAGTTTCCTTTAAGCTACCCAAGCTATACTAATACCATCCTAAAAAACTTTTCTTTTTCATAAATCTCCTAAAAGCTCAGCACTAGCTGGGCTTTTTTATTTCAGTGCATGAAAAAACAACCGTTCGCACGATTGTTCAATAGATTTAAACCTTTTCAAGGACAGACTGGGTTACCCAAGTCTTGCGATTTCCGATTTGGACGAGGACGCCATCGCTTGGTGGATCAATGGCAAGCACTTTGAAGTTACCTGGAATGGTAAAAGTCTCACCAGGATTGAGGTATTGGTCTGATGTTGGATTGCCTCGTCCATCAACTTCAAGAACGGGTCCAGGATCTACAATATTGTGTTTGGTTGGTGTACCTCCAGCTAGGTCTTGGCTAGTGATATTACTTCCTACGATTGATGTGACACGGAAAGTACCTGTAAATCGGACAGTATCGCCAACCTTGATAGAAGAGTTGGTTGGATTACTAGTTTGAGCTCCTGATTCGAGGTCTTTAAAGTGGATATAACCAGACACTTGACTCTTATGGAAACTGCGTTTATGGTATTTCTCAGGCCCTTGCCCAGCATTATAGTTGTATTCTTCAATAGTGACCTGATCGCCATTCACCTCGGCTACCCAAGCCACATGTCCCATATATCCAGCTCCGTTGACACCGTCTGAAAACCAAGCGATGCTTCCAACAGCAGGATTCATGTCTACACGATGTCCATTCGCTCGTGCAATTGGTCCCCAGGTGATGGCATTTCCATAACCTACTGGTAAGGTGAATCCATTGGTGTTGCTGAGGCGATAGGCTGCAAAGGACGTACACTGACGCCAGTACATAGTCCAAGGGTCCACGCCGAAGCCCCCATATTTCCAAGAGGAAGGATAGTCATCTCCGAGGACAGCCGCCTGAGCAGAGCTTCCACACGAAACCGAAACAGTCGCTAGACAAGCTAGCGGTAAGAGACAATTTAGTAATTTTTTCTTCATTTTAACCTCCACCTACCTATTCGCAGTTTTTCAGGAAAATGGAGATAATTTTTGCGTTTAAGCCTCCCTTAAGCTGTTTAGACTATACTATCATTAATCCTAAATAACTTTTTTCATTTTCATAATCTCCTAAGAGGTGGTCCAAGTGGCCGCCTTTTTTGTGTTCAAATTTGGCTACACCCCCATATCTCCGAACAAATATGTTATAATGGTTATGTATAATTCGTGAAAATTGCTAATTTTTCCGAATGATTGTCGTTAACGGGCATTTGCCCCTAGTCTTATTTGATATTGAGGTATCTTTCAAATGAAACTTTTGGTTGTTGGTTCTGGTGGTCGTGAACATGCGATTGCCAAGAAATTATTGGAGTCTAAGGACGTTGAGCAAGTTTTCGTGGCTCCTGGTAATGACGGGATGACATTGGACGGTCTTGATTTGATCAATATCGGAATTTCCGAACATTCTAAGCTGATTGACTTCGCAAAGGCGAACGATATTGCTTGGACCTTTATCGGTCCAGATGATGCCCTTGCGGCTGGTATCGTGGATGATTTCAATGCGGCAGGACTCAAAGCCTTTGGTCCGACCAAGGCTGCGGCTGAGTTGGAGTGGTCTAAGGATTTCGCTAAGGAAATCATGGTCAAATACGACGTTCCGACAGCAGCCTATGGCACATTTTCAGATTTCGAGGAAGCCAAGGCCTACATCGAGGAAAAAGGCGCTCCAATCGTCGTCAAGGCAGACGGCTTGGCCCTAGGTAAAGGTGTCGTCGTTGCTGAAACGGTTGAGCAAGCCGTCGAAGCTGCTCACGAGATGCTTTTGGACAATAAATTTGGTGACTCAGGTGCGCGAGTGGTCATCGAGGAATTTCTTGACGGGGAAGAGTTCTCTCTCTTTGCCTTTGTCAATGGGGACAAGTTCTACATCATGCCAACGGCTCAGGACCACAAACGTGCCTATGATGGCGACAAGGGTCCTAACACTGGTGGGATGGGTGCCTATGCGCCGGTTCCTCACTTGCCACAGAGCGTGGTTGACACAGCGGTTGACACTATTGTCAAGCCAGTTCTTGAAGGCATGATTAAAGAAGGTCGTCCTTACACTGGTGTGCTTTACGCTGGTCTTATCTTGACAGCTGACGGACCTAAAGTCATCGAGTTCAACTCACGGTTCGGAGATCCTGAGACGCAAATCATCTTGCCTCGTTTGACATCTGACTTTGCGCAAAATATCACTGATATTTTGGATGGTAAAGAGCCAGTCATCACTTGGACCGACAAGGGTGTGACACTGGGTGTGGTTGTAGCATCAAACGGTTACCCACTCGCTTATGAGAAGGGTGTCAAGCTTCCAGCCAAGACAGAGGGTGACATCATCACTTATTATGCAGGTGCTAAATTCGCTGAGAATGGGCAAGACCTCCTCTCAAACGGAGGACGTGTCTACATGCTTGTCACAACAGCAGACACCGTCAAAGACGGCCAAAACATCATCTACAACGAACTCAGCAACCAAAACACAGAAGGCCTCTTCTATCGAAATGATATCGGTAGCAAGGCGATAAAAGATTAACAGACATTATTATTTGTCAATGGCGAGCGAAAGCGAGCCTAACTAAGATAATGGTCGCCGTGGTGAAAAGACCAGAACAGTCTTTGTTCTGGTCGGGGGAAACTTTGAGACCTTAGGCTCAAAGTTTAGGAATGAAACCGAAGGTTTGCTTCCGTCCCCACCACCTAAGACCATTATCAAAAAAGAAAAAGGATATTAACTATGAAACCAGTAATTTCCATTATCATGGGCTCAAAATCCGACTGGGCAACCATGCAAAAAGCCGCTGAAGTCCTCGACAACTTTGGTGTCGCTTACGAAAAGAAAGTTGTTTCCGCACACCGTACACCGGACCTCATGTTCAAACATGCTGAAGAAGCACGTAGCCGTGGCATTAAGGTCATCATCGCTGGTGCGGGTGGCGCAGCTCACTTGCCAGGTATGGTTGCTGCCAAAACAACCCTTCCAGTCATCGGTGTACCAGTCAAATCACGTGCTCTTAGCGGTGTAGATTCGCTCTATTCTATCGTTCAGATGCCAGGTGGTGTACCAGTCGCAACCATGGCTATCGGTGAAGCTGGTGCGACTAATGCTGCCCTCTTTGCCCTCCGTCTTCTCTCAGTAGAAGACAAGGCCATTGCGGATGCGCTTGCTAACTTTGCTGAAGAACAAGGAAAAATCGCAGAGGAGTCTACAAATGAGCTCAACTAAAACCATTGGTATCATCGGTGGTGGCCAGCTCGGTCAGATGATGGCTATCTCAGCTATCTACATGGGCCACAAGGTTATCACCCTTGATCCTGCAGCAGATTGTCCATCTTCTCGTGTGTCTGAGGTTATCGTGGCACCCTACGATGACGTAGATGCCCTTCGTCAGTTGGCAGACCGCTGTGATGTTCTTACCTATGAATTTGAAAATGTCGACGCTGACGGCCTTGACGCTGTTATCAAAGACGGTCAGCTTCCACAAGGGACAGACCTGCTTCGCATTTCACAAAACCGTATTTTTGAGAAGGACTTCCTCTCAAACAAGGCTAAAGTAACCGTTGCTCCTTACAAGGTCGTGACATCTAGCCTTGATTTGGAAGATATTGACCTTTCTAAAAAATACGTCCTCAAGACTGCGACAGGTGGTTACGATGGCCACGGTCAAAAAGTCATCACATCAGCTGACGATTTGGAAGAGGCAAATGCCCTTGCTAACTCGGCCGAGTGTGTCTTGGAAGAGTTCGTTAACTTCGACCTTGAAATTTCTGTCATCGTGTCTGGTAACGGCAAGGATGTGACGGTTTTCCCAGTTCAGGAAAATATCCACCGCAACAATATCCTCTCTAAAACTATCGTGCCTGCTCGCATTTCTGACAGTCTAGCTGAGAAAGCTAAAGCTATGGCAGTGAAGATTGCCGAGCAACTTAACCTCTCTGGCACTCTCTGTGTGGAAATGTTTGCGACAGCTGATGACATCATCGTCAACGAAATCGCACCACGTCCGCACAATTCAGGACACTACTCAATCGAAGCCTGCGACTTTTCACAGTTTGACACGCACATCTTGGGTGTTCTCGGAGCACCACTTCCAGCAATCCACCTTCATGCACCAGCTGTCATGCTCAACATCCTCGGCCAACACGTCGAAGCAGCTGAGCGTTATGTCACAGAAAATCCAAGTGCTCACCTCCACATGTATGGTAAACTAGAAGCGAAGCACAACCGCAAAATGGGTCATGTGACTTTGTTTAGTGATGAACCAGATAGTGTGGTTGAGTTTGGGAAAGGAATTGATTTTTAGGTGAGAATAGCAATCCTAGGACTCGGAGTTATCGGGACCACTTACGCCTACGCTTTTCAAAAAGCAGGCTATCAAGTAGAACATGTAATGAGAGACAGTAAGAAAAACAATGTTCCCCAAAAACTCTCGGTTGATTTGCTAGATGGTCGCTATCATTCCAAGGGTGAAAACAAACACGACACCTATGAAGTTCATGTGGCAGAAGCTGATTCGGAATATGATTTTATTTTTCTCAGTGTGCGTCATGGTTTTGTCAAAGAAGCCGTGGAAACCTTGCGAAAAAATAATATCAAAGGCACCCTCGTTTTCTTCTGCAATTTCTGGAATACACGAAAAGAGGTCCAAGAGTGGGCAGGAGATTACGACTACATTCTGGCTTTTCCGACAGCGGGCGGTCATATGCAGGAGGACCATTTGGATGGTGTCTTGTTCGACCATTTAATGCTAGAAGGTGAGCAAAAAGCAGACATTTCTAACTATGCTGATCTGACAGATTTATTGACTTCTGCAGATTTGAAGTGGGAAGTTCCTCATGATATGGTCGAGTGGATTTGGATTCACATGGCGATTAATGCAGGTGTCACTTCGACAGCTGCGCGTTCGGGAAAATTGGAAAATCCAGAACAGCTGGCTTTGAACTTGATGAATAGTTCTTCAGAATTGTTATTGGCCATCAAGGCCATTCGAGAAGCTTTGAAAGTCGTAGAAGCGCGTGGTGTGAATTTGAAGCTTTACAAAGCCGAGCTTCTCCCTTACAAAATTCCCGCTTGGATTGCCGGAAAAGCCATGAAAGTCATGTTTGCGAAAAATGAGCTGACACGAAAAATCATGACCTTACACAATGATAAACGAGACATCTTCTACTGTTGTCAAAGTGTTTATCAGACTGGTCAGGAGTTAGGTGTTGAGATGCCTATTCTGGAAGCAAATATGAAGGGTATTTCGATTTAGGAGGTTTTATGTTTCAACTCATCGTTAATGCATTTGTTGAAAAAGATAAGACTGGAGCAGTCGTCGAAGTCTTGTATGCTAGTAGCAATCACGAAAAAGTGAGAGCTAAGTATGAAGAGTTGCTTGCTCAATATCCTGAAAACTATTTAGCTATCTATGATTTGCCGATGGATACTGATTTGAATACACTGGATCACTATCCATCAGTGTGGATTGGGAAAGAGGAGTTTGAATAGGAGACCTTAATGTCGATATTTAATTTTGGAAAACCCAAAGATGAAGCTTTAGAAAATAAAATTCAGAGATTAAATCAAGAGATTGCTATTCAAAAAGCAAAATTGGCAGATTTAAAAGCTCAAATAAAGATAGCAGACGAGATAGTCTCATTAAATACGGAGTTATCTCAGAAGCGGTCAGAATTATTTGCTATTCAGAACGAGATTTCTTTAGCTAATGACACACTTGGATTACAAGAGTTTGGATTCTTTGAGAGACAGTATAAGTTTTCTGATAGCACAAAATATAAGGAAGCTTTGGATAATTTGCGAAAACAGCAGAAAGATTTAGTTAAAACTGGTCAGGCTGGTAGAATTATAGTACCTATGCTTTTAGATAATAATAAAAGCAAGGGGAAGGCAATGCAGAATCAGCTTATTAAAGCAGCTATTCGTGGTTTTAATGGTGAAGCGGATGCCTTGTTAGTAAAAGTTTCTGTTTCGAATGTGGAAAAGAAAATCCAGGCATTGAAGAAAGCATTCCAACAACTGAATATAATGTATTCACGTAATCAAATTGAAATTACGATACCCTATCTAAACTTGAAAATTGAAGAATTACGTCTAGCTGCTGAGTTTGAGTTACAGAAGCAAGAAGAAAAAGAATTGCTTCGAGAGCAAAGAGCAAAAGAGCGTGAGGACAAAAAACTTCAGGCTGAAATTAAAGCACGTCGAAAACAATTGGAAAAAGATAGAACTCACTTTAAAAATATGGTTTCTAAGGTTGAGGAACTTTTGAAAAATGCTACTGGTGAAGAGTTCGGAGAACTTCAGAGACAGTTATCTGAGTACCAAGATAAATTATCCGAACTAGATGAAATCGAAGAAGATATTGATTATCGTGAAGGTCATGCAACTGCAGGCTACGTATATGTTATTTCTAACATTGGTTCCTTTGGTGAAGATGTTTATAAAATTGGAGTTACTCGTCGTTTAGAACCTCTTGAACGCATCAGGGAATTAAGTAGCGCATCAGTACCTTTTCAATTTGATGTCCATGCTTTGATTTTTAGTGAAGAAGCTTTTGCATTAGAGACTGAATTACATAATCAACTTAGTGAGTATAAGGTTAATAAAGTAAATAACCGTAAAGAGTACTTCAAAGTTCCATTTGAAAAAATTAAGGCGCTTTTAGACAAACACGAAGAGTTGACTATAGAATTAAATGAGAACGCTGAAGCATTTGAATATAGACAGACTCTACTGAAGGAGTAGCTATAGATGAAGTGGTTATTTTTAGTACTATTTATTGGGTGTGGGGTAAATGCATTAGGTTTATCTTCTGATGATAATGAAGATGAACTAGATGAAAACGAAACATTTTATTCAAATGTAACTTCAGCAGAAAAACCTCAGACTTCTAAGGAAGAAAGACTAAAGTGGGCAGTTGCTACGGCAGTATTTCTAGTTTTATTTTTGATATTTGCATTTTTTAGATAATTTAAAGGAGAAACAACAATGATCGAACGTTACTCTCGCCCTGAGATGGCGAACATTTGGAGTGAAGAAAATAAATACCGTGCTTGGCTTGAGGTGGAAATCTTGGCTGACGAAGCATGGGCTGAGTTGGGGGAAATCCCTAAGGAAGATGTGGCTTTGATTCGCGAGAAAGCGGACTTTGACATCGACCGTATTTTGGAAATCGAGCAGCAAACACGTCACGATGTGGTTGCCTTCACACGTGCGGTTTCTGAAACGCTTGGTGAAGAGCGTAAGTGGGTTCACTATGGCTTGACGTCTACTGACGTGGTTGATACTGCCTATGGTTACCTCTATAAACAAGCCAACGATATCATCCGTAAGGACCTTGCAAACTTCACTAAAATCGTGGCAGACAAGGCCAAAGAACACAAGTTCACCATCATGATGGGGCGTACCCACGGTGTGCACGCTGAGCCGACAACTTTTGGTCTTAAATTGGCAACTTGGTACAGCGAAATGAAACGTAATATCGAGCGTTTCGAGCATGCGGCTGCTGGTGTGGAAGCTGGTAAGATTTCTGGTGCGGTTGGTAACTTTGCCAACATCCCACCATTCGTTGAAAAATACGTCTGCGACAAGCTTGGTATCCGTGCTCAAGAAATCTCTACACAGGTCCTTCCTCGTGACCTTCACGCTGAGTACTTTGCAGTTCTTGCTAGCATCGCAACATCTATCGAACGTATGGCAACTGAGATCCGTGGTCTTCAAAAATCTGAACAACGTGAAGTGGAAGAGTTCTTTGCTAAAGGGCAAAAAGGGTCTTCAGCAATGCCTCACAAACGCAACCCTATCGGTTCTGAAAACATGACAGGTCTTGCGCGTGTTATCCGTGGTCACATGGTGACAGCTTATGAAAATGTGTCACTCTGGCATGAACGTGATATCTCTCACTCATCAGCTGAGCGTATCATCACACCAGATACAACTATCTTGATTGACTACATGCTCAACCGTTTTGGAAACATCGTTAAGAACTTGACAGTCTTCCCTGAAAACATGAAGCGAAACATGAACTCTACATTTGGTCTTATCTTCAGTCAACGTGCTATGTTGACTTTGATTGAAAAAGGCATGACGCGTGAGCAAGCTTACGACCTTGTTCAACCGAAGACTGCCCAATCATGGGATAACCAAGTCGACTTCAAGCCACTTCTTGAAGCAGATCCAGAAGTGACTTCACGTCTCACTCAAGAAGAAATCGACGAAATCTTCAATCCAACTTACTACACCAAACGGGTGGATGAAATCTTCGAACGCATCGGTTTGGGTGACTAATTGAAGCAATACAGTAAAAAAAGCAGGGCAGACCTGCTTTTTTGATGGTGACATTTATGTCACTAGTTTTGTTCTCTTTTCAGCCTTATAATAGAGTCATCGCTAGAAAACTGCCAGGAAGGAGGAGTTGGCCATCTTAAAAGGACGATTTAAGTATTTACTGGAGTTGAGCCTCTTAATAGTAAGCATTGCTTTTAATATCCTCCCCATCATGAACGATATTGGAAGTATCAAAGCCCCCTCTTGGTTTTTAGATATGGATATTCCTAGTGGTTCCTTATTGTTACTTATTTTACTTATCATTTTAAAAAGTGATTCAAGGGAATGATATTTTAAGCAACCTTTAAGTTTATTAGCTTATATTATAACTATCCTAATAAAACAACTAGCTTTGGCGAGCTGGTGAAAAACTTTTTCATAACAAATCTCCCCGAAGAAAGTCTAGATATCTAGGCTTTTTCTTCTTTTTAAGATTTTATTAGGATATTTTAAGAAACCACTTGAAAACACTTCCAAAACAAGGTAATATAGTCATATAAAGATTCTATTGGACAAGCGGTCACCTTTGGAGGATTAGGAAGAGGAGGTTGGAAAGCCTGTACAATCGTATCTTTGTCAGTGGTCTTTGGATTACTGTGAAAATCCCTTAGGGGATTTTTTTACGGTGTTTTAAGATTAATTTAAGAAAACTATATTATACTTAAAACATCCTAAATAACATTTATTGAACCTTGTTCAGTAAGTCTCGTTGGCTGATACTATTTGTAGAACAACGAACTTTTCTTTTTCATAATCTCCAAAAGAGCTCAACACCATGTGTTGGGTTCTTTTTTTGGTCACTAAAAAAACGCCCTTAGGCGTTTTGAATATGACTTACATCTCGTCTGGAGCTTCGACACCGAGAAGGCGAAGGGCTTCTTTGAGGACTGTTGCTGTTGCGTAGCAAAGAGCCAAACGGCTATCACGTTCTGGGCTTTCATCCAGGATACGTGTGTGCGCATAGTATTTGTTAAAGGCTTGGGCCAAGCTGATAGCAAATTTAGCAACGATAGATGGTTCAAAGTTGTCTGAAGCACGGTTGATGATGCGTGGGAAGTCTTGGATGAGTTTGATGATTTCCCAGCTTTCAACGTCGTTTAGGCTGTATGTAGCATCTGCAGATGGCGTGAAGTCAGCCTTGCGCAAGATAGATTGGATACGAGCATGTGCATATTGAACGTAAGGTCCAGTTTCTCCCTCGAAGGATACCATGGCATCAAGGTCGAAGTCATAACCATTCATACGGTCTGTTTTAAGGTCGTAGAACTTGATAGCTCCAACACCGACAGCATGAGCAACAGTTTCCTTGTTAGGTAAGTTTGGATTCTTAGCTTCGATTTGAGCTTGGGCACGGTTGACAGCTTCAGCGATAGTTGGCTCAAGTAAGATAACGTTACCCTTACGAGTTGACAATTTCTTACCGTTCTTAGTTACAAGACCAAAGGCAACGTGAGTCATATCGTCAGACCAGTCGTAGCCCATTTCTTTAAGAACAGCTTTCAACTGTTTGAAGTGGGCAGATTGTTCATTACCAACCACATAGATGGCTTTGGCAAAGTCGTAAGTACGTTTACGGTAGAGGGCAGCAGCCAAGTCACGTGTGATGTAGAGTGTCGCACCATCTGATTTTTTGATGAGGGCTGGGTGTTCAATACCGTATTTTTCAAGGTTAACCACTTGGGCACCTTGAGATTCTTGGAGAAGTCCTTTTTCTGTCAAGATGTCAACGACTTCATCCATCTTATCATTGTAGAAGGCCTCACCATTGTAGCTATCAAAAGAAACACCGAGTTCATCGTAGAGACGGTTGAATTCCACCAAGCTTTCGTCACGGAACCATTGCCAGAGGGTAGTTGCTTCCTCGTCACCAGCTTCCAATTTACGGAACCATTCACGAGCTTCTTCGTCTACAGATGGGTCTTCTTCAGCTTCAGCATTGATACGTACATAAAGTTGAAGGAGTTCGTTGATTGGGTTGGCTTTGACAGCTTCCTCGCTACCCCATTTTTTATAGGCAACAATCAGCATACCAAACTGTTTACCCCAGTCACCCAAGTGGTTGATGCGGACTGGTTTGTAGCCTTGTTTAGCCACGATATTGGCAAGAGCGTCAGCGATAACTGTTGAACGCAAGTGACCGATAGAGAAAGGTTTAGCGATGTTAGGACTAGACATATCAAAGGCAATGTTACGTCCGTGGCCGATATTTTGGTCAGCGTAGTGGTTACCTTGAGCAATAACTTGTCCAAGAACGTCCGCTGAAATTTTTGATTTATCAAGGAAGAAGTTGATGTAAGGACCAACAGCTTCAACTTTTTCAAAGTTTGAGGCATCGATTTTTTCAGCGATGTCTGCTGCAATCATTTGAGGAGCCTTGCGCAAGACTTTTGCCAATGAGAAGGCAGGAAAGGCGAGGTCCCCCATGTCAGCGTTTTTAGGGGTTTCAAGCAGATTTTGAATGTTTTCTTGTTCCAATTCGGGAACAACTTTGGCAATCTCTGCTGCAATGAGTTCTTTAGTATTCATAGGTACTCCATTTCAAATCTTGTCATTAACTTCTATTTTACCATTATTTCAGTTAATAGGGTAGGGACAAGAAGCTATCTCTTAGGAAGTATTCCATGAAAAAATACAAAAATTCTGTTATAATATGCAAGGAATATACATAAAAAGAGGAAAGATAATGAAGAGAGATCGCCAAGCTGTTATCAAACAGATGATTTCAAGAGAGAAGATTGGGACACAAGAGGAAATTAAGCAACGCCTAGAGGCAGAAGGTATCACAGTTACACAAGCTACCTTATCACGTGATTTGCGTGAGATTGGTCTCTTGAAGCTTCGTGATGAGGAAGGTAGACTTTACTACAGTCTGTCTGAGCATGTGCTTCCAAGTTTGGACCCTACGGTTAAGGACTATGTCAAATCCATTTCCCGTGCTCAGTTTATGCTGGTCCTTCACACAGAGTTGGGTGAAGCTGATGTTTTGGCGAATCTGATTGACAGTGATGGAAATCCTGAAATTTTAGGAACTGTTGCTGGCGCAGATACCCTTTTAGCCATCTGTAAGGACGCTATGGTTGCTGAAAAATTGGAAAGCGAGTTTCACTGATGAAGACTCCTCATCAGGACCTCCAAAAAGCTAAAGAAGAGTTAGTTGACCTCCTCAAACACCATGAGGCGGTTCTTGCTTTTCAAGAGGCTGAGGAAGCTATCGGGCAGGTCCCTCAAATCAGTCATCTGGCTGGACAGATGAAGGCTTACCAACAAGAAGCCGTGCTTTTTCAAAAAATTGAGAAACAGCGTGCCTATGAGGAGGCAGGTGAGCAGGCAGATTTGATTCAGCATGAGTTGGAAAATTTACCCATTGTTCAGGACTACCGTCAAAAAATGCAAGATGCCAGTGACTTGATCCAATATGTGACCAAGTCTATCGAAGAAAGGATTAACGAGGAGTTAAGACATGGCTAAGGAAAAAATATCTCCAGGGATGCAGCAGTATTTGGATATCAAGGAAAATTATCCAGATGCTTTTTTGCTATTCCGTATGGGGGATTTTTACGAATTATTTTACGAGGATGCCGTTAAGGCTGCCCAAATATTGGAAATTAGCCTAACCAGTCGTAATAAGAACGCAGATAATCCCATTCCTATGGCAGGTGTTCCTTATCATTCGGCTCAAGCCTATATTGATGTCTTGGTTGAGATGGGCTACAAAGTAGCCATTGCTGAGCAGATGGAGGATCCTAAACAGGCTGTTGGTGTGGTTAAGCGTGAGGTAGTTCAAGTTATCACGCCAGGGACAGTGGTTGATAGTTCTAAACCTGATAATGCCAATAATTTCTTGGTGGCCATTGACAAGGTTGAAAGTCGATTCGGACTGGCCTATATGGATGTGTCAACGGGTGAATTTTTTGCGACAGAGTTGGATGATTTCAGTTCAGTTTGTAGTGAAATTCAGAACCTTAAAGCACGTGAAGTAGTGGTTGGTTATGATTTATCTGAAGTTGACGAACAAGTTTTGGTCAAGCAACTCAACCTTCTACTCTCCAAGGAAACAGATGTTTACGATGATGTCCACTTGATTGACACTAGCTTGACAGATTTGGAAAGCAGTGTGGCTGGTAAACTTCTCCAGTATGTGCACCGTACTCAGATGCGTGAGCTTAGTCATTTACAAAAGGCTCAGCACTATGAGATTAAGGATTACTTGCAGATGTCCTATACGACCAAGTCGAGTTTGGATTTACTGGAAAATGCTAGAACGGGCAAGAAACATGGATCTCTTTTCTGGCTCTTGGATGAAACCAAGACAGCTATGGGAATGCGTCTCTTGCGAACTTGGATTGATCGTCCTTTAGTGAATCAAGCCACTATCACCAAGCGTCAGAATATTATCCAAGTTTTCTTGGATAATTTCTTTGAGCGTAGTGACTTGACCGAGAGTCTTAAAGGGGTTTACGATATTGAGCGCCTAGCTAGTCGTGTTTCCTTCGGAAAGGCTAATCCAAAAGATTTGATTCAGTTAGGTCATACCCTAGCTCAGGTTCCGGTCATTAAGGCGATTTTGGAGTCTTTTAATGACGATGCCTTGTCAGCCCTTTTACAAGACTTAGATACTCTGCTAGAATTAGAGAGTTTGATTCGGTCGGCTATTGATCCTGATGCCCCTGCAACCATTACAGAAGGTGGCATTATCCGTGCTGGTTTTGATGAGACCTTGGACAAGTATCGCAAGGTGATGAGTGAGGGAACGTCATGGATCGCAGATATCGAAGCCAAGGAACGTGAAGCGTCTGGTATTACAACACTAAAAATTGATTATAACCGTAAAGATGGTTATTACTTCCATGTGACCAACTCTAACCTTAGCTTGGTTCCTGACCATTTCTTCCGCAAGGCAACCCTGAAAAATTCAGAGCGCTTTGGAACTGCTGAGTTGGCTAAAATTGAAGGTGAAATGCTTGAGGCACGTGAAAAATCATCAACGCTAGAGTATGATATTTTCATGCGTGTCCGTGAGCAGGTTGAACGCTATATTGACCGTTTGCAATCTTTGGCTAAGGCTATTGCTACAGTTGATGTGCTTCAGAGTCTAGCTGTTGTAGCAGAGACCAATCATTATGTCCGCCCTATTTTCAATGATGAGCATCGTATTGTTATTGATCAAGGCCGTCATGCAGTGGTTGAGAAAGTTATGGGCGTTCAGGAATACATTCCAAATACGATTACCTTTGACAGTCAGACCAATGTTCAGCTCATTACAGGGCCAAATATGAGTGGTAAATCTACCTATATGCGTCAGTTAGCCTTGTCAGTAGTTATGGCTCAGATGGGGTCTTACGTGCCAGCAGATAGTATTGACTTGCCAGTTTTTGATGCTATCTATACACGTATTGGTGCTGCAGATGACCTGATTTCAGGGCAGTCGACCTTCATGGTTGAGATGATGGAGGCTAACCAGGCTATTAAGAGGGCGACACCTAATTCCTTGATTATTTTTGATGAGTTGGGACGTGGGACAGCCACTTATGATGGTATGGCTCTGGCCCAGTCTATCATTGAGTTTATTCACGACAAGGTAGAAGCTAAGACCATGTTTGCTACCCATTATCATGAGTTGACAGCCCTGTCAAATACTTTGACACACCTTGTCAATGTTCATGTTGCGACACTTGAAAAGGATGGTGAGGTGACTTTCCTTCACAAGATTGTCGATGGACCAGCCGACAAATCTTATGGTATTCATGTAGCTAAGATTGCAGGTTTACCAGCAGATTTACTGGAACGTGCTGACACCATCTTGACACAACTAGAGGGCGAGACAGTTACCATCCAACCTCAGGAAAAGGTATCGCCTCAAGAGAAGACTATCACTGAAACACATGTCAACGAGCAAATCTCTCTCTTTGATGATTTTACTGAAAATCCGGTTCTTCAAGAGTTACGTGATTTAGACATTTACAATATGACACCGATGCAAGTCATGATGGCTGTAGCCGATTTAAAACAGAAACTATAAAAGAAGCTTGTCAATTGACAGGCTTCTTGTCTTTTATAGATGTTTTAATTCTTGATTCAGTTTCTCAATTTCTTTTTTCATTTTCCAATAAGAGATGACCCAAACGATGAGATAGATAAGGCTGAATTCAATGACGAGTTCCAAGTAGAAAGCCAAACGTAGAGGAAACCATCCGCTGAGGGTAGCTAGTGGAATGAAACCGATGCAAGTCAAGGCATAGTGAGTGAGGGTTGCACGAAGCAAACTCCATTCAGCCTTACGGAAAATATAACTAGCGACTTCAAAAAGAATACCGATAGCAAACCAAGTGATAAGGCAGTAGGCCAATACGAAGGATCCGTGAATCTGATGTGAGGTCATCCATTGTCCAATGGCTGAGTGAGGATTTAGGGGCATGTAGCTTGGCGCCCAGATAAGAGACATAACCATGGATACGACTAGTCCAATAAGGATACCAACTGTGCCTGATTTAAAAAATTGTTTTTTCATTGTAATTTCTCCTTTATTGCTTTTAGGTAACGGCGTGATGAGTAGGTGGTTTCCTTGTTTTTAAGGTGAATTTCGACGAGGCCGTTAGGGGTGATGTTGAAACGTTCAATTTCTTTGAGGTTGACAATCTCTGATTGTGAGATTTTGAGAAAATGTGATGGCAGTTTTTCTAAAACTTGATAGAGACGTAGGCCTAAGTGATACTCTCCTTGAGTAGTTTCAGCTAGAACTTGACGATTTTCGATGTAAATTCTGGAAATAGCATCAGGTTCGATGAGGTAAGTTTCGCCATCTTTTTTTCCTTTGAGTCGGTGGTTGCTATCCAAACTTTCGACAAACTCGACGACTTGCTGAATCTTAGGCGTCCGACCAGGAGCCTGAATCTGCAATATTTCTTCTTGAAATGCTGAGTCAATCTGAACTTTTATTTTCATAACTATCCTTTCTTATTTGTAATTGAGGAGGCCTCCTCCCTTCCACACCTTTATTAAACACTATTTACTAGCCCACAGCAATAGCACTTGTCTATGTGGTCCTATATGGTGTCTAAGTGGTTGAAAATATTTTAGAAAACCCCTATACTTAATGAAAACGTACTGACGAGGTAATCACATGAAATCTATAATGAAGTGGCTAGCAGGAATTTTTCTTGCCTGTAGTCTAATTTTGAGCTTTTTTACACCTTTTGAAAAGTCACTAACACTGAACTTGCTCTTGCTTTATTTCTTCGTGAAGCAGTTTATGGATTCGACAAGCTTTACCAAAACCTATCAATGGATTTTCCAAGTCATCTACCTCTTGATTTTTTCTGGGCTCATTTGGTTCAACCTTCGTCATGGAGATATGATTGTTATAGCCACAGCCTTATCTTGGCTAACAGTTGTGTGTGAGTTATGGTTGTATAGTAAGCATTAGTAACAGTTAGAAACAGTAGTCTCTCAACTTTTTAGAAGGGAAAATAATTATGCCAAAAATCATCGAATTGCCTGAGGTGCTAGCCAATCAGATTGCTGCTGGTGAGGTCGTAGAGCGCCCAGCCAGTGTTGTCAAAGAGTTGGTGGAAAATGCTATTGATGCAGGTAGCACCCAGATTACCATTGAAGTTGAAGAATCAGGCCTCTCAAAAATTCAAATCACAGACAATGGCGAAGGAATGGCTCAAGCTGATGTAGCCATGAGTTTGCGCCGTCATGCAACGAGTAAAATCAAAAATCAAGGAGATCTCTTTCGTATTCGAACTCTTGGTTTTCGAGGTGAAGCCCTGCCATCAATAGCTTCTATCAGTCGCCTAACTATTGTGACCGCAGCGGATGGAGAAGCCTACGGGACTAAACTGGTTACCAAAGGTGGAGAAATTGAGAGTCAGGCTCCTATTTCAACCCCAGTGGGAACAAAGATTACCGTTGAAAACTTATTTTATAACACCCCAGCTCGTCTCAAGTATATGAAGAGTTTACAGGCTGAGTTGGCTCATATTGTCGATGTTGTCAATCGTCTGAGTCTAGCTCATCCTGAGGTTGCCTTTACCTTGTTTAATGACGGTCGTCAGTTGACACAGACATCAGGTACTGGAGACCTCCGTCAAGCTATTGCCGGGATTTATGGTTTGACAACGGCTAAAAAAATGGTGGAAATTTCAAATTCTGACCTTGATTTTGAAGTTTCTGGCTATGTTAGTCTTCCTGAATTAACTCGTGCGAATCGTAACTACATCACGATTCTCATTAACGGACGTTATATTAAAAACTTTTTGCTTAACCGTGCTATTTTTGATGGTTATGGTTCTAAACTTATGGTGGGACGCTTCCCTATTGCGGTTATTGATATTCAAATTGATCCTTATTTGGCTGATGTCAATGTTCACCCAACAAAGCAGGAAGTACGTATCTCTAAAGAAAAGGAGCTTATGGCTCTCATCAGCTCTGCCATTGCTCAAAGCCTTAGAGAGCATGATTTGATCCCTGACGCCCTTGAAAATCTAGCTAAGTCAAGTACTAGAGGTGTAGCTAAACCAGTTCAAACGAGTTTACCTCTCAAACAAACCAATCTTTATTATGATAGCAGTCGTAATGATTTCTTTGTTAAACCAGAGACTGTCCAAGAAGATATCAAACCTCTAGTATCAGAGTCCAAGTCTATAGCAACACCGGATGAAAGCAAGGCGAAGCCAACTGTAAAACAGGCACAGCGTTCGGTAGATGAAGGTGATAACGAACACGAAAAACTTGATTATAAAAACAAGTCGAAAATGAAGCGCATGCTTGAAAATCTGGACAATGAGGAAACATCAACCTTCCCTGAGTTGGAGTTTTTTGGTCAGATGCATGGAACCTATCTCTTTGCACAAGGACAAGGTGGACTTTACATCATTGACCAGCATGCTGCCCAAGAACGTGTCAAGTATGAGTACTATCGCGAAAAGATTGGTGAGGTTGACAGTAGTTTACAACAGCTCTTGGTTCCCTATCTCTTTGAATTTTTAGGTTCAGATTACATTAGCTTACAAGAAAAAATGCCCCTTCTTAACCAGGTTGGTATCTATCTAGAGCCTTATGGAAATAACACCTTCATTCTTCGTGAACATCCTATCTGGATGAAGGAAGAAGAAATCGAATTTGCAGTATATGAGATGTGCGACATGCTTCTTTTGACGAATGAAGTATCCGTCAAGACATATCGTGCTGAGTTAGCTATCATGATGAGTTGTAAACGTTCAATCAAGGCCAATCATGCTCTGGATGATTACTCTGCGCGTGATCTACTGGTACAGCTTGCCCAGTGTAAAAATCCCTACAATTGCCCTCATGGACGTCCAGTTCTTGTCAACTTTACCAAGTCCGATATGGAAAAAATGTTCCGTCGTATCCAAGAAAATCATACGAGTCTACGTGACCTAGGTAAGTATTAAAACTTTTTTTGGTCTTGCTTTACGAATAGGCATGTTAGATTTATAATAGTGGTGAAGATAAGGAATCTTCTAATGTTTTAGCATATCATTGTAGGATGATTGCCTGATTTTTAAGTTAGGAGGTAGAGTGATGAGACACCTAACAAAAACTAATAAATACTTTTTACTTGTTGGCTTAACATTTTTAGCGACTAGCTTGATTTTCTACATTTTAGCTTGGTTAGGTCGACCAAGTTTTGAGAATACTCTAGTAAACGTGTCTAGCATTGCCCTCACCTTAGGTATTTCAACATATGTTCTCTTAGGCTTGAAGATGATTATTGATATTTTAAAGACGAGTAGTCATCCTTAAAATAGAGCAAACAGAATCCACTTTCGAGTGGATTTTTTGTTACAATAGTACAGCAGTCCTTGAGAGGACAAGATGGACACTCAAGACAATTATCTTACCAATATAAAATGATAAAGTAATCCATTGAAGATACGAACGAGAAAGGAAATTACACACTATGTATGATTACATCAAGGGAACTCTAGTAAAAATTACTGCCAAGTATATCGTTATAGAAGCAAACGGTCTAGGTTACATTGTCACTGTAGCAAATCCCTATAGTTTTTCTGACCAAATGAATCAGACTATCCAAGTCTATCTTCATCAGGTTATTAGAGATGATGCCCACCTTCTTTTTGGTTTCCATACTGAAGATGAAAAAGAAGTTTTCCTTAAGCTTATTTCGGTTTCTGGAATAGGACCGACGACTGCCCTAGCCATTGTTGCCGTAGATGATAATCAAGGACTTGTTGCTGCCGTTGATAATAGTGACATTAAGTACTTGATGAAATTTCCAAAGATTGGTAAAAAGACTGCTCAACAAATGGTTCTGGATCTGGCAGGAAAATTTGCAGAATTACCAGCAGAAACGACCAAAGCCACACCAAATCAGCCTGCAGGGAATCATCAGTTGGATGAAGCTATGGAAGCCTTGCTTGCTCTTGGTTACAAAGCCACAGAGCTTAAGAAAGTGAAAGCCTTTTTTGAGGGTACCAATGAAACAGCAGAGCAATATATTAAGTCAGCTCTTAAAATGTTGATGAAGTGAGGTAAGCAATGGTCAATCGATGTCGTTGGGTTCCAACCGACAACAAACTCTATTGTGATTATCATGATAAGGAATGGGGAAAACCTATTGTTGATGATCAAAAACTTTTTGAGCTTCTTTGCTTAGAAAGTTATCAGTCAGGGCTTTCCTGGTTAACGGTTTTAAATAAGCGTCAGGCTTTTAATCGTGTTTTTCATAACTATGATATTGAGTGTGTTGCCCAGTTTAGCCTAAGTGAACTTGAAGAAGCGCTTCAAAATCCGGATATCATTCGTCACAAACTTAAACTAGAAGCAACTGTAAATAATGCCAAACAAGTACTTAAACTCCAAGATGCATTTGGCTCCCTATCCCAATATTTTTGGCATTTCTTTGACGGGAAGCCCTTGATAAATAACGTTCCCACATATAAGGACGTCCCATCATCAACAGACCTTTCTAAACAAATAGCAAAGGATTTAAAAAAGCGAGGGTTTAAATTTTTAGGCCCGACTACCATTTACTCTTTTTTACAAGCTACAGGATTTGTGAACGATCATGAAAATGATTGCGACTTTAAATAATGAGTATATTTGATTGACAATATGACAAAAACGTGTTAGTTTATAAACAAACATATTTTTGAGATTTTTTACGAATAATAATATAGGTGAACCAATGAAAGCTGAATTGATTGCAGTAGGAACTGAAATTCTTACAGGGCAAATCACCAATACCAATGCCCAATTTTTATCTGAAAAACTAGCTGAACTAGGAATTGATGTGTATTTTCACACAGCAGTAGGGGACAATGAAAACCGCCTTCTTTCAGTTCTAGATCAAGCTAGTAAACGTAGTGACTTAGTCATACTTTGTGGTGGACTTGGCCCTACGGAGGACGACTTAACCAAGCAAACACTGGCTAAGTTTCTAGGGAAAAAACTTGTCTTTGACGAGGAGGCAAGTAAAAAACTGGATAGATTCTTTGCTACTCGTCCTAAACATATACGGACACCTAATAATGAACGCCAAGTGCAAATTGTTGAGGGGTCTGTGCCCTTGCAAAATCTCACGGGTTTAGCAGTTGGGGGGATTATCACTGCTAAAGGAGTGACTTATGTCGTCTTGCCTGGTCCACCAAGTGAACTCAAACCAATGGTGAACCAAGAGCTTATTCCAGCGCTTACAGAGAATCATACTACTCTTTATTCTAGAGTTCTAAGATTTTTTGGTGTTGGAGAAAGTCAATTGGTTACTATCCTGAAGGATTTTATTGTTAACCAAACAGATCCAACCATAGCTCCATACGCTAAAGTGGGCGAGGTGACACTGCGCTTGTCAACCAAGGCTTCCTCGCAAGAAGAAGCAGATCAGAAATTAGAAGTTTTAGAAAAACAAATTCGTTCTACTAAAACTTTAGATGGTAAGTCCCTATCCGATCTCATTTATGGATATGGAGAATCAAATAGCTTAGCTTATGAAGCATTTCAATTGCTTAAGAAATATGGCAAAACCATTACTGCAGCTGAAAGTTTGACAGCTGGCTTATTTCAAGCTAGTATTGCTGATTTTTCAGGAGCTTCGCAAGTGTTCAAAGGTGGATTTGTTACCTATAGCATTGAAGAAAAATCTAAAATGTTGGGTATTTCTTTGTCTCAATTAGAAGAACATGGTGTTGTTAGTCATTTTACTGCAGAAAAAATGGCAGAAGGTGCTCGAGCTAAAACAGATAGCGATTACGGAATTGCACTTACCGGTGTAGCTGGACCAGATTCATTAGAAGGACACCCAGCAGGCACAGTATTTATTGGTATTGCTGATAGGAATCAAGTAAGGTCAATCAAGGTTGTTATAGGTGGAAGAAGTCGTTCTGATGTTAGATATATTAGTACCCTCTATGCCTTTAACCTAGTTCGCCAAGCTTTATTACAAGAAGACAACTTGATTTAAATTTGTCTTTAACTATAGAAAGAAGAGGAAAATAAGTGGCTAAGAAAACAAAAAAAACAGAAGAAATTACTAAGAAATTCGGTGATGAGCGTCGTAAGGCCCTTGATGATGCATTGAAAAATATTGAAAAAGATTTTGGTAAGGGTGCTGTAATGCGCCTTGGTGAGCGTGCAGAGCAAAAGGTTCAGGTGATGAGCTCAGGCTCACTAGCTTTGGATATTGCTCTTGGTGCAGGTGGTTATCCTAAAGGTCGTATTATCGAAATTTACGGACCAGAGTCATCAGGTAAAACAACTGTGGCCCTTCATGCTGTAGCTCAGACACAAAAAGAAGGTGGCATCGCAGCTTTTATTGATGCCGAACATGCTCTTGACCCTGCTTATGCGGCAGCCCTAGGTGTTAATATTGATGAGCTCCTTTTGTCACAACCTGATTCAGGTGAACAAGGTCTCGAAATTGCAGGTAAGCTGATTGACTCTGGTGCAGTTGATTTGGTTGTTGTTGATTCAGTTGCGGCCTTGGTACCACGTGCAGAAATTGATGGAGATATTGGTGACAGTCATGTCGGACTTCAAGCACGTATGATGAGTCAAGCTATGCGTAAGCTTTCTGCATCTATCAATAAAACGAAGACAATTGCTATCTTCATTAACCAGTTGCGTGAAAAAGTTGGTATCATGTTTGGTAATCCAGAGACTACACCTGGCGGACGTGCCCTAAAATTCTATGCGTCAGTACGTCTTGATGTCCGTGGAAATACACAAATCAAAGGAACTGGTGATAAGAAAGACCAGAATGTTGGTAAAGAAACCAAAATTAAGGTTGTTAAAAATAAAGTTGCTCCACCATTTAAAGAAGCTTTTGTTGAAATTATGTATGGTGAAGGTATTTCACAAACAGGTGAGCTTGTTAAAATTGCTAGTGATTTAGGGATCATTCAAAAAGCAGGAGCTTGGTTCTCATACAATGGTGAGAAGATTGGTCAAGGATCTGAAAATGCTAAAAAATATTTAGCAGATCACCCAGAAATTTTTGAAGAAATCGACCATAAGGTACGTGTACACTATGGTTTAATTGAGCCAGATGAAGAAGATGTTGTTGAAGAAAAGCAGGTTGACGAAACGTCAGATGAACTCGTTTTAGACCTTGACTCAACAATCGAAATTGAAGAATAAGTCGAAAAAGAGCTGAAAGGCTCTTTTTCTTTGTCCAAGTGTAGTTTTTGAAAATAAAGAGATGTTTAATATCTCAATAAGATATCCCTTAAGTATAAAATAGGTCGCTAGACCGATTTCTAAAATAAAGGACAGTGATAAGATTATAGTATCATGTGACAGAAAGAGAGAATTAACATGATTAAAATTTATACAATTTCAAGTTGTACAAGTTGTAAAAAAGCAAAAACATGGTTGAATAACCATCAACTTCCTTATAAAGAACAAAACCTTGGTAAAGAACCACTTACAAAAGAAGAAATCCTCAATATCCTTTCAAAAACGGAGAACGGTGTTGAAAGTATTGTTTCATCAAAAAATCGTTATGCAAAAGCTCTGAATTGTGATATCGATGAACTAAGTGTTAGTGAAGTCATTGATTTGATTCAGGAAAACCCTAGAATCTTAAAAAGTCCAATACTAATTGACGATAAAAGATTGCAAGTGGGTTATAAAGAAGATGATATTCGTGCTTTCTTACCACGCTCAATACGTAATGTCGAAAATTCACAAGCACGTATGCGTGCAGCACTTTAAAACAAAAAAGAAGATTGCCTAGATCTTCTTTTTTAATGAAATTCATGATAAAGAAAAGAAAAGGTATTGACTTTAGTTCATAAACTTGATAGACTATTAAGGTCTCAAGCGTACAACCAAGTAACAAAGTAATTAAAACTTTAAAAAAGTTATTGACAAGGTAAGCAAGAGATGATAATATGAATAGGCTACATCGGAGGATGAAGCAGAGACACGAGGAAGTTTGGAAAAAACTTTTCAAAAAGTGTTGACAAGAT
>NZ_JAQFJQ010000014.1:0-48986 GCF_030440175.1 Streptococcus sp. SV2 | reverse complement strand
GATACCAGGTAACAGCCCTCAGCTTGCCTTCAAAAGAAACCTTACTTTTTCTAGACATAATAAAAATCCTACTTTCGTAAACAGTACTTTATGTATTTTTACTGTCTACTTAAGTAGGACTATATCAGGTTAAAGCAGCTTTTTTCTTCTACAATTAAGTCCCTAAAATAAAGGGATAATAAGTGAAAACAAGGTCAAAATTGCAGGTCCACCTTGAGTTAAAATAATTTTCTTATTAGCAGTTACAGCACCATAAACAGCAGCAAAGAAAACATTAAGGACAAAAATCGTTACAAGTAGTTGACTATTTGTAAAAATACCATACAAGAGGAACACAGCAATCAAACCATTGTAAATCCCTTGATTTTTAAATAAGTTTGTAACAGAATCACGTTGAAGTTCTTCTTTGCTCATATTGAAAACACGACTAGTCGTGTCCGAATGCGTCGCAAAAGTTTCCAAATACATGATATAGAGATGTTCCAAAGCAACAATCCCAGCTAAAATTAGTGTAATAATAGACATTATATCTCCCTTCTTGAGTAACTTTGACAGTATATCAAAAGTAAAACTCTAAAACAACCTAAATGCTTTATTCGATTTAAAATATGGTAAAATAAAGTGTGAAAGAGAGGTTTTTATGACAAAGACAGAAGTAATCCAGCGTCTCCAAAAAGATTTGAAAATCCCTAGATTTCAGGCTTATATAGAGGATAGAGATTACTCCGAAGAGGAGTACGACCAACTAAAAAAAGATTTTGAAACCTACTTCACTAACTACGTTGAGAATGTTTCAGCAGATTTCGAAGGTGGATTGGATAATAAATAATCAATACCTCAAAGTCATCTATCATAATATTTCGAACCCCTAGTCACTTGTATTAGATAGACTAGGGGATTTTTTATATTAGAAAACAGAAAAGACGTCTCATTCTATGAAATGGCTCTAAAATCTATATAAAAGTAAGCAAAAAGGTAAGCAAATTGTCGAAATAGTCTTTGAAAACAAAGAAAAAGCCCATAAAAATGGGCTTTGATACAATAATCTTAAAATTAAAGCATTTTGTTGTAGAATTCAACGACAAGTGCTTCGTTGATTTCTGGGTTGATTTCATCACGTTCTGGAAGACGTGTCAATGAACCTTCAAGTTTTTCAGCATCAAATGATACGAATGCTGGACGTCCGATAGTAGCTTCTACTGCTTCAAGGATAGCAGGAACTTTAGCTGATTTTTCACGAACTGAAATTACTTGACCAACTTCAACGCGGTATGATGGAATATCAACACGTTTACCATCAACAAGGATATGACCGTGGTTTACGAATTGACGTGCTTGACGACGAGTAGTTGCAAGACCAAGGCGGTAAACAACGTTGTCAAGACGACGTTCCAAAAGAACCATAAAGTTGAAACCAAGTGTTCCACCTTTAACTTTAGTAGCTTGTACGAACAAGTTACGGAATTGTTTTTCACCCAAACCGTATGAGAAACGAAGTTTTTGTTTTTCAGCCAATTGCAAACCGTATTCTGAAAGTTTTGAACGGTTGTTTGGACCGTGTTGACCTGGTACGTAGTTACGACGTGCCAATTCTTTACCTGTTCCTGTAAGTGAGAAACCAAGGCGACGTGATTGTTTCCATGATGGACCTGTATAACGTGACATTAATAATGTCCTCCTATAAAAAATATTTTTTAGGAAATAACGTTTTAGATAAACCTGATTCGTTCAGAAAGACTTCGCCCAAACAGCAAAGGTTACTTTTTTAGCTGACTTCCTGTTGACGAGCTTCATTTTATCCTGCTATTATTTCACATACTTTAATAGTTTACCACGAAAAAAAGCCCAAGTAAAGGCTTTTTATTATTTATTCTCAATTTCAGCCTGTTCCTCAGGACTCAAATAGCGAATAAGGGTCTTTTCAGTTAAGATGTCTGAATAAGTATAAGACTCAACATAACTATTGTTAATAGCTCCTGCTTGAGAACTGAAGTCTTGATATTCAACAATAAACAACGATGGATAGACTTCCGTCAAACGGCCAATCTTGTTCTTTTCACGTTTACGACCATTCTCTAGGGTCAATTCCACCAACTGACCTTCATGGGCCTTAATAGCTTCCTTGATGTTTTTCATCTTGGCAACATCTGCAAATGCATCACTCATATATATCTCCTTAAATCTGAAAGTTATGATTCCTCAAACTGAGCAATCGATGAAAATTTATTATACTCTTTTTGAAATAGCAATTTAACCGTTCCACGCGCTCCAGCACGATTTTTCTCCAGAATAACTTCAATTGTATTATCTTCAATCTCGTTACCTGGTTCTTTGCCTTCTTTTCGATAGTAATCCTCACGATATAAAAAGGCAACAATATCGGCATCCTGCTCGATAGATCCTGATTCACGGATATCAGACAACACAGGACGTTTATCCTGACGTTGTTCCACGCCACGAGATAACTGACTCAAGGCAATTACAGGAACTTTGAGCTCCTTGGCCAAAATTTTTAACTGTCTCGAAATATCTGATACCTCTTGTTGGCGATTTTCTGGCCGTGTCCCTGTAATCAACTGTAAATAGTCAATGACAATAAGACCTAGACCACCCTCTACTTCCTGTGACAATTTACGAGACCGTGCCCGAATCTCAGTAATCTTAATACCAGGAGTATCATCAATGTAAATAGGTGCCTCGGCCAGAGCTCCCTGAGCAATCATAACATTATTCCAATCTTGCTCTGTCAATTGACCTGTACGTAAAGCATGGGAATCAATCATACCTTCTGAAGCCAACATACGATCTACTAAACTTTCCGCCCCCATCTCTAGGGAGAAAACTGCAACAGCTTTATTTTGCTTGGTGCCAACGTTCTGAGCAATGTTTAGAACGAAAGCTGTTTTACCAACAGCAGGACGAGCTGCTAAAATAATTAATTGATCAGGGTGTAAACCTGTTGTAATTTTGTCAAGATCACGGAAACCAGTTGGTAATCCGGTAACATCCGACGTTTGTTGTGAACGCATCTCCAAAGTATTAAAGTTGACATCAAGAACTTCAGATATTTTACGAAAACCACTACGATTACTATGCTCCGAAACATCCACCAAGGCTTTTTCAGCATTTGCAATGATTTCATCAGATTCAGTTGAACCCTCATAGGCTTGGTTGACAGTCTCTGTCAATCTACTTATAATACGACGAAGCATGGCTTTCTCAGCCACAATTTTAGCATAGTATTCAGCATTGGCAGATGTGGGTACACTATTGACCAAATCTACAAGATAAGAAATACCCCCTATATTTTGGAGGTCATCTTGGTCATCTAGAATGGTACGTACTGTCGTGGCATCAATGGCTTCATTTCGATCCGACAGAGTCACCATTGCTTTAAAAATGACACGATGGGAATACTTGTAAAAGTCATCTGCTTCGATATATTCTCGAACTGCAATCAACTTGTCAGGATTAATAAAAATAGCACCCAGAACAGACTGCTCAGCCACTAAGTCCTGAGGTTGTACCCGTAATTCTTGAGGTTCTGACACAATTACTCCCTCCTTTACAAGATTTACTTATAGTGTCAAGGTTTACTCAGCACTATTTTTGATATTAAGCTTAATTTTTGCACTTACTTCTTTATGAAGCTTTACAGGAACCTCAATCAAACCAATCGCACGAATAGGGTGTTCAAGTTCAATATGACGTTTATCAACCTTGATTCCAAATTGTTTCTGAAGTCCTTCTGCAATCTTTTTGGCTGTAATTGAACCAAAAGTACGACCGTCTGGTCCAACCTTCTCAGTAAATTGAAGACGATTTTCTTCCTTCTCAAGTTGCTCTTTAACGTATTTTGCTTCAGCTAACAACTCTGCAGCATGTTTTTCTTCAGATTTTTGTTTACCTTTCAACTCACCGATGGCTTGGTTTGTTGCTTCCTTAGCAAGGTTCTTTTTAATCAAGAAGTTTTGAGCGTAACCTGACGGTACTTCTTTGATTTCACCTTTTTTTCCTTTTCCTTTAACGTCTTGTAAGAAAATAACTTTCATTTTAGTCCTCCTTAGGAGCCAACTCTCCCATAATAGTTTCAATTAATTTATTTTTTACCTGCGCAACACCACAATCTCTTATTTGACAGGCAGCTAAGTTGAAATGCCCTCCGCCACCTAACTTTTCCATAATACGTTGCACATTAATTGTTTTATGACTTCGAGCAGATATATTTACCGTAGAATCGCTTGTACGAGCGATAACAAAAGTGGCTTCGATTCCAGCCATAGCAAGCATCGTATCTGCTGCTTTTGAAATGACAACATTATTGTAGCATTTATGATCTTCACCCATAGCAACGATAATATCGTTGGTAATTCGATCACCTGCTAAAATCAACTCATTAATACGTCGATACTCCTCAAAGTCCGTAGCCGAAATCGTTTGAATCTCTCCACTATCACTTCCTAAACTACGAAGGTATGAGGCAACATCAAACGTTCGACTTGTTACACGAGTAGAGAAGTTTTTCGTATCTAGCATTATGCCTGCCATGAGGATAGAAGCTTGAATTTTACTTAACCGCTCTGGAGCCCCTTGAAATTGCAACAATTCCGTAACCAACTCACAAGCGGAGCTTGCTCCACTTTCAATAAAGGTCAAAACGGCATTTTCAGGGAAATCATCATCACGACGATGGTGGTCTACGACAATAACTTCGTTAAATCGAGTATAGAAACTCTTAGATAAAGTCAGATTTACTTTAGAATGGTCGACCATAATCAGCAATGAATTCTGATTAACCAGTTCCTCAGCCTCTGAAAGTGTAATCAGTGGTGACTGTCCATCCTCCTTCAAACGATTAACTGCACGCGCAATATCAGCATTCATAGATTCATCATCGTAAACAGCAAAGCTCTTTCGAACAATCTGACTAGCAAAGTGAGCCATTCCGACGGTAGCACCTAGGGCATCCATATCCAAATTCTGGTGTCCAACAACAAATACTCTTTCGACTGTTTTCAACTTATCCGAAATCGCTGTCATCATAGCTCTTGTTCTTGTGCGAGAACGCTTGACCGTTGAGACAGAACCTCCGCCAAAGTATAGTAATTCTTTGTGATCGTCATTTTCCTTGACTACAGCCTGATCCCCACCACGAACAAGGGCAATGTTAAGATTCTGCAAAGCCACTTGTCCGATTTGATCATGCTTAATTGTTCCAAATGAGATCCCCATACTCAGTGTCAGTGGTAAACCACGTTCTTGAGCCTGTTGACGAAAATCATCTAAAACAGAAAACTTTTGATTCATGAACTCCATCAAAACCCTGTAATTAGTGAAAAAGTAAAAACGGTCACCTTCAATACGTCGATAATGGATGTGTTTAGCTTTGGCAAACTCTGAAATAAAACCTGCCACGAATGTATTGATCTTTGAAACATCTGCATCTGGCAAACTTCCTGTCACATCGTCGTAGTTATCGACTGAAATAATACCGATAACAGGACGTGTCATATTTGGGTCTGTATTCGTATCATGATTATAAACATTATCAATAAAGTAAATCAACTTATTATCAAAGTCAACAAAAGCAGCATATTTGTTTTCGCCAACTGTAATCACATTGGATGGTGATCCTTTACGCTTCTGAGCAATAAAATTAGCAACCAATTGCTTATTGAAGTTTCCGTTTTCATCCGAAAGTACTAGCTTCGCATAAGGATTAAACCATTCAATATAATCATTCTCATCAAAAGTAATTACCCCAACAGGCATTTTTCCAAGAAGGGTCTTCAAAGAATCTTCAACATCCTGATTTAGTTCATCTAATTGTTCTATTTCCAAGGATTCGTATGTTGTCTTTTGGTAATGTAATAAGGCAACAACCACTACCATAATGATAAAAAGCGCAAAAATGAGTGCAGACTCAGATTTTAAAATACGAACAAAGATGGTAGCAATTCCAAAAAGAATTAACCCTATCATTACAAGATGAATCGTTGCAAAGTGAAATCTTTTCATATAAAACCTCTTAATCTAGTAATTATAACATAAAAAAGCCCTAATTAAAAGGCTTTTAAACGCATTACTACCGTTAGTCCACTTTACGACGGGCCTTATTATTGCCTTCAAGGTAGACCATCAGAATAGAGATATCTGCTGGATTGACCCCTGAAATACGACTCGCTTGACCAATGGTCTCAGGATTAATTTTCTTAAATTTTTGACGAGCTTCAGTAGCGATAGAATCAATAGCATCCCAATCAATATTTTTCGGAATTCTCTTTTCTTCCATACGCTTCATCTTGGCTACTTGATCCAAAGCTTTATTGATATACCCTTCGTACTTGATTTCAGTCTCAAGCAACTCTATAATCTTAGCATCCAAATCTTCTGAAGCTGGACCTACAAACTGAGTAGCTGTGGCATAATCAATCTCTGGTCTACGCATAAACTCTTTAGCAGTCATGGCATCTGTCAAGGGCTTAAAGCCTAGGGCTTGAATTTTTTCATTCGTTTCTTTGACAGGTTTCAATTTTTCTTTTGACAGACGTGTCAACTCACTGTCAAACTGATTTTTCTTAATTTCAAAGATATTCCAACGTTCATCGTCAACCAAACCAACTTCTCGACCAATAGGTGTCAAGCGCATATCAGCATTGTCATGACGTAATATGAGGCGATACTCCGCGCGTGATGTTAATAAACGATATGGCTCCAAGGTTCCTTTCGTGACAAGATCGTCAATCATTACACCAATATAGGCATCACTACGTTTGAGGATAAGCTCAGGTTTACCTTGAACTTTAAGAGCCGCATTAATACCAGCAACTAGACCTTGGCCAGCTGCCTCCTCGTATCCAGAAGTTCCGTTGGTTTGTCCTGCTGTAAAGAGACCCGAAATCAACTTCGTTTCAAGTGTTGCACGTAATTGATGAGGGAGAACGATATCATATTCAATCGCATAACCAGTTCGCATCATCTCCGCTTTTTCAAGACCTTTGATTGAGTGAAGCAATTCTTTTTGAACATCTTCAGGCAAACTTGTTGAAAGCCCTTGTACATACACTTCCTCAGTTTCTCGTCCCTCTGGTTCAAGGAAAAGCTGATGACGATTCTTATCGGCAAATCGGACAATTTTATCTTCGATTGATGGACAATAACGAGGTCCTACACCCTTGACAATACCTGAAAACATTGGTGCACGGTGTAAATTATTATTGATAATATCGTGGCTCTCTTGATTCGTATAAGTTAGCCAACAAGGTATTTGATCCTGAAGATAGTCTTCATCTTTCGACAAGAATGAAAAATGATTTGGCTTTTCATCACCTGGTTGAATTTCAGTTTCTTCGTAATTAATTGATGATGCCTTAACACGAGGAGGGGTACCCGTTTTAAATCTTCCTATTTCAAGGCCAAGATCCCTCAGGTTATCTGCCAATGTAACAGATGCAAGGCTATTATTAGGACCTGAAGAATATTTGAGCTCACCTAGGATAATTTCACCACGCAAAGCCGTTCCTGTTGTTACAATAACTGCCTTAGCTCCATATTTTTGATTTGTTGCCGTTCTTACACCAACTACCTTACCATCTTCAACAAGTATGTCATCAATCATTGATTGACGGAGGGTCAGGTTTTCCTGGCGTTCAACTGTATGTTTCATTGTCATAGCATACAAAGCTTTATCTGCTTGTGCACGCAAGGCTCGAACAGCAGGCCCCTTACCGGTATTAAGCATTTTCATTTGAATATAAGTTTTATCAATATTTTTACCCATCTCTCCACCAAGGGCATCAATTTCACGAACAACAATTCCCTTAGCTGACCCACCGATAGAAGGGTTACATGGCATAAAAGCCAGCATCTCGAGGTTGATAGTGGCTAGTAAAACCTTACAACCCATGCGAGCTGCGGCCAAACTAGCTTCCACACCAGCGTGACCAGCTCCAACAACGATTACATCATAATTTTCATCAAACCTGTAAGACATTTTTTTGATTTATGCAGTGACTTACAATCAGCTGCCTTATCCTTTCTCTGATATTTTTCTACAAAAATAGCCAAAACTCCAGAAAACTGTACGCAAAAAACGCACAATTCCCATGAGCTTTGACCATCATGACTATTGTTAAAGTTATTGTATCAAATCAAATCATTTTGTCAAATCAAATCACTATTTGATTAATGACTGAACACTAGTGATAATCATTTGGATACCTATTGAAAATAGTAATAGTCCCATAAATTTCGTTATAATTTTCATCAAATTTTTTCCCAAGAAGCCTGCAATTTGTTTTGCACTTCTTAGTAGGAGATAAGTGATGACACATAGTAGAGCAAAAGCAACTACGGTTATTAGTTGATTCCGCAAACCTCCATTAGCCAAGCTTAAGGCAGTTGTAATTGTTCCTGGTCCTGCAAAAAGCGGCATTGCAAGAGGAGAAATAGCAATAGACATTGGATCTGAATTTACTGCTTGCTGCTCCATTCCTTTATAGCTAGGTGAATGATTACCATTAATCATATGATAACCGATAACGGCCACTAATATTCCACCAGCAATTCTGAAAGAAACAATTGTAATTCCAAAAACTTTGAAAATCAAATCTCCAGAAAAGACAAAGACTGTAACAATTATAAAGGCAATTAAAAGACTCTTAAATGCAATTTTTCGTGAAATCTTTTGACTATCATCTGCTACTAAAGCCATATAAGCAGGAAGGTTTGAAATGGGATTCATTATGGCAAAGAAGGACATAAATGCATAAAAAAATTGAGAACTCATACTTTTTACTTCATTCATCTAGATATATTGACAAACTTTTCCATCTTTATAGGCTTGGTCAATAATACCGCCACCCAAACATTCCTGACCATCATAGAAAACAACGGCTTGACCAGGTGTAATCGCACGCTGAGGTTCAGCAAAAATAACCTCTGCTTTATCACCCTTAACCTTTACAGTAACTTTACTATCAGGTTGACGATAACGGAATTTTGCTGTACACTCCATGTCAAATTCTTCAGGCATATCTCGAGTAAAATGAATCATTGAAGCGTCAAGAGAAGTTGACATCAATGACTCATGGTGGAAACCTTGACCCACGTAAAGAATATTCTTCGAAAGATCTTTCCCAACTACAAACCAAGGAGCATTATCGCCACCTTTTTGGCCACCAATGCCCATACCACCACGTTGACCAATGGTGTAATACATGAGTCCGTTATGTTCACCCATGTCACGACCATCTACAGTCATCATACGACCTTTTTGAGCTGGCAAGTATTGGCTAAGAAATTCTTTAAAGTTTTTCTCACCAATAAAACAAATTCCTGTCGAATCCTTTTTCTTGGCTGTTGCAAGACCTGCATGTTCAGCAATCTCACGAACTTCTGGCTTTTGTAGATGTCCTAATGGAAACATCGTTTTCTGCAACTGCTCTTGTGAAAGCTGACTAAGGAAGTAGGTTTGATCTTTATTGTTATCTGCACCACGCAACATATGGACAATGCCATCTTCATCACGAACAACTTGAGCATAATGTCCTGTAGCCACGTAGTCTGCTCCCAATGTCATAGCGTAGTCTAGGAAAGCCTTGAACTTGATTTCCTTATTACACATAACGTCTGGATTAGGAGTACGACCTGCGCGGTATTCTGCAAGGAAATACTCAAATACACGATCCCAGTACTCTTTCTCAAAGTTGACAGAGTAATACGGGATACCAATCTGATCAGCTACTGCTGCCACATCTTTATAATCTTCGGTTGCTGTACATACACCAAATTCATCTGTGTCATCCCAGTTTTTCATGAAAACACCAATTACATCATAGCCTTGCTCTTTTAAAAGTAAGGCTGTCACTGATGAATCAACGCCACCACTCATACCGACAACAACACGTGTTTTTGAATTATCAGTCATTGATAACTCCTCCCATCAAATAAAAATTAACATAGACTTGAAGGGTCTAGTTATTCAAATATCGATTTGAAGGTCGATTTTGAAGCGTAAAAGCACGCAAGCTTAATTATATCATGATTAAAGAATAATGCAAAAAGGTTACCACTAGGCAACCTTTTTTATACTTATTTTTGTGTAAAGCCACTGTAAACCTATTGTTCCTAAAACTACAAGTGGGGCACTTATTGCTACAAATAACCATTCTGGTTCTTGATACCGTAACTCAAGTTTATTTTTTCCTTCTTGCGATGAAACGGTCGGCGTACCAATCGTTGACAAGTTATAGTCATCCTTGTCTAGTTCTTTACCATTTAGTATCAAGATGGAATCTTTATATACAACTATCGGTAGATTCAATTCCTCCCCTTCATCAGCTTGCCAAGTTAATACGAGGTAGTTATCTTTAATTAACTTTTCGGTTCTTTGATTCATAACAATGTTTTCATAATAAAGATCGTAAGTGTTTTGCTTACCTATTGTCCCATAGATAGGTACATAATCTGGTGTGGATTTGACAACTAAATTTAAAAACTGTGACAGGTCACTGTCATTCATGGTAAGACTTATCGTCTGATAATCTCCTTCAACGTAAGTATGTTTAACAATGGAAATAAGTTCACCATCTTGAGCTGCACTCTTTACACGATCTGTAGTATCCATTATATTTTGAATTAGCCCAACCCCTGCAAAGGCAAATAATAAAACAGCAATACTTTTTCGCCAATTTACAAAACGTGTGACAGTCAACCCTGTAATCGCCAACAGCAATATAGTAGCTGGAACAAAAAAGCGAAATGGGAATTGGATCAACTCAGCAAAAGTATTTCCATTTTCTACCAGATACTGCCATGGAAAAAGACCTGTTGATAAAAAGAAGAAAACGAAATAAATAAAATGTAGTATTCGCTTCCATCTTGCTAGTTTTTTCCAATTTACAATAGCGTAAATAAACTGTAAAATGAGTAAAACCATTAAGGATATTGGAGTGTATAGCCAATATCTTGCTGTCCCATCAATTCCATTCTTACCTATCTCCCTATTGATAAATGGATCTAAAAGATGATTCGCACCTCTTAGATAGAGAAGCACCCCCCATACATTTACAGTCAATAAAAGAAAAAGAATAACTGCTATTAAGACTTTTAAAATAGTTTCCTTTTTTTTATAAGTAGTCGCCTTTACAAAAGTGTAAAGATAAAAAGGAAGATACATCATAGCTAGCATTAAAGCACTAAGCACATGAATCTGAAAAATTAAAGCCATTGATAGGGCTAGTCTAACTTGATCTACTCGTTGATAAAATACATAATGAATAGCAGGAATGAAACAATAGGGTAATAGAGCAGCTCCCCAACTAGAAAAGCCTTGACGCATCGTCCAATATTGAATAGAGAATGTCGTTGCATATAGTAAACCTAGTGACAAAGCAATGCTTGTCTTAACTTTACACTGCTTAAGTAACGCATACATTGAAGATTCAGCCAATATATGTAACAATACCCTAGAAACAATCTGATAACGGAACCAAGTACCACTTATTAAAATAAGCCCTCCTTGTAAATAGGCAAAAAAAGGGCCATATAGGGCATTAACAATACGTCCAGACTGTTGAAAACCATATAAGGATAGAAAGTAAGAAAAATTACCATTCTTTAATTGCATAGCAGCTTCATAAAACCTGTTATAGTGAAATATAGAATCTGATCCTAAAATGACTTTTCTAGTAAATAGCTGTGGTGTAACCAGTAATATAGCAAAAGAAATAATAAAAAGACTAACCCACAATCTCTCTCTTGATTTAAATATTTGTTTCATTGTCAAACCTTTCATTTTTTATTATAACAGAAAGGCCTATTCCTACCTAATAATAGTTACAATCTAATCTAAAACCCTATAAAACGACTCTTACTTACATCTAGAATAAAAAGCTGGGAGTCTCCTCCCAACTTCTTTAATTTCTTAGTAATTCCAAGCTGACAATCCTTGCGCATTATAGGCGTTCAAAGCCGATTGAATTTGGTCCTCAACAGTTGCTGTTGAGCCCCATCCTGGCATTGTTTGGAAAAGACCCGATGCTCCTGAACCATTTGCTACGGTATGATCACCGTTTGACTCACGCGCAATAATTGACTCCCAAGTTGACTGAGGGACGCCAGTGGCAGCCGCCATTTGTGCTGCGGCGTAAGAGCCGATTTCTCCTGCAGTATTGCCATTCGAAAGGATAACTGAGCCATTGCCACTCGCAGCAACTGCAGGTGTTGTCCCTTTATCTGAAGTTTGTGTAGTTTCAGTACTTGTTGTAGTAGTCTCTGGCTGAGACTGTTGAGGTGTTTCTACTGTTTCACTTGTTGTCTCAGATTGAGGCTTACTTTCTTCAACGTTTTCTTTGTTAGCTTTTTTCTCTTTGTTGGAGCTAATAGTTGATGATTTGACTAAATCTGCTGTTGATTCTGTCGCTGTTGACGTTGGTGAAGGAGTCGGTGTAACAGAATCTGAAAATGCATTAACCAATCCCTTATTGATTAGTGTAGAAAGAGATACTGCCAAAACGACAATAAAACTTGTTACAATTGCTACTGGCACTGTCAATGATTTTTTTGCTGCTAATTTGACACGACGTCCTTTATAACTTTTTTTAAACATAAATCCCTCCTAGTTTATTCTAGCCACATTCATCATAACTTAGTAATATTACTGTGCATTATTTGTAATGTGTCTAATGTTACAATGATTTATCATTTAAATAAAAAAATGCCAAAAATCTGGCATTTTCTTCATATTTGTATGAGGTTTTAGCTTAATACCAACCGTTAGCATTCCAGAAAGCTAGAGCTGCAGTCCATGAACCATAACGGCTTGCTACATAATTATCCGCTACTTTCTCTTGATTTTCAGGAGATAGGTCCCCATTTAAATATGAGGCAGCCAATTGATAACGTCCATAATATTGGCCATTTTGAGCTGTATAGCTACCGCTTGACTCACGTTGAGCAATTTCTTCCTTGGCAGCTGCCTCTGAGGAAGAAAGACTTGTATTTGTTGTTTGAGTACTTTCACTTTGTGTAGACTCTGCCGATTGTGCTGATTCAGCAACTGCTTCAGTTGTAGTTGGCGTAGCTGAGGCTTCTGTAGTCTCTTCTGTAGTTTCATTAATTGTTAAGTTTTGACCTACGGAAATCTTATTGGCATCTTGAATGCCATTTTTTGAAACAATTTCATCGACAGTAGTACCATTCTTCTTGGCAATAGCTGAAAGGGTATCACCTTTTTGAACTGTGTAAGTTTCTGCATTAGCTAAAGCTGTTGCCCCAAGCGTTGCCACTGTAACAAGTCCAAAAAGACCCAATTTTTTAGTGTTAGATGTATTCTTTGTTTGCATGATGATGCTCCTTTATCTATCTATAGTTCAGTCCATATTAGCCAATGATATTTTATTATTTTATTTGGTGATGACTAATAAGCAAATAAAATGGCTTAGTCTATATGGGAATTTTTCATTCCAGATTAAGCTGAAGAACTATAACCATGTAACTATCATACCGTGCAAATATAACATCCACTTGTTAGGGATATTAAAAATATTACAGGCAGTTTGGGATTAGACGAAAAAGAACGCCAACTTGGGCGTTCTTTCAATGGTTCTAGGTCTTAAGACCTAGTTTATATATATTAACCACTTAACTCTTAAGATAAAAAAGTATTACCCCCAAAGCTAAAATAGCAACAATGGATAAAGTATCTCGGCCATTCCATGAAAGTCGACGATATTTTGTTCGGCCGTCGCCACCTTGATAGCCTCGTGCTTCCATAGCAATCGCCAGAGCATCTGCCCGTTTGAAGCTAGATGCAAACAAAGGAATTAATATTGGTATAATTGAGCGTACCTTTTGAATAATATTTCCTTCACCAAAGTCAACTCCACGCGCCTTTTGAGCATTCATAATTCGCATCGTATCATCCATCAAAGTTGGTACAAAACGTAAACTTAAAGATAACATTAACCCAATTTCGTGTGCTGGTACTTTAAAAACAGTCATAGGTTTTAAAAGAGATTCAACGGCGTCAGATAAGCTTAAAGGTGTTGTCGTTAGAGTAAGCAAAGTAGAAAAACTAATAATAAGAATAAATCTAAGAAAAATCATCCATCCTTGATTTAACCCAACCTCAGTAATCTTTAAAAAGCCAATAGACCAAAGCACATTCCCTTTTGTATTGAAAAACACTTGAAACAGCGTAGAGAATAAAATAATCCAAATCATCGGTTTAATACCATCTAGAAAAAAACCAAGCTTAATTTTAGATAAGATAACCAAGAAAAGTGTAAACAGGGTTATAATGACATAAGTCAAAGGATTATTGGCCCAAAAGATAATAACAATGTAAACCAACATGGCTAATAATTTACTTCTAGGATCTAATCTATGTATGAAAGAGTTTCCGACAATATAACGTCCAATAATTAACTTATCCATTAGCTAATACCTCTACGAATTCCTCCATTGTAATGGGAAGACTTTCAAAGTGATAACCTTTTTTTTGTAGCTGTAACGCAAACTCTGTAATTTTTGGAACGCCTAATTGCTTCTCTCTAAGTAAGGTGACCTGTTGGAAAACTTCTTTAGGAGCTCCTGACAATACTAAATGTCCTTTTTCCATAACGTTTACAGCTGTTGCGTAATCAGCAACATCATCCATCAGGTGGGTCACTAAAACAATTGTCATTCCAGAAAGGTGTAATTGTTTAAATAGTGTCATTAATTCCTTTCGTCCCTGAGGATCAAGACCAGCAGTAGGTTCATCCAACACTAGAATATCTGGTTGCATAGCCAGAATACCCGCTATAGCAGCACGTCGCATTTGTCCTCCTGATAAATCAAAAGGATTCTGTTTATAAAACTCCTCTGGAAGACCAACTAATTTTAGACTCTCAATAGCACGCTGCTCTGCCTCCTCTTTAGAAATACCGAAGTTCTGAGGTCCAAAAGAAACATCTTCTAAAACAGTTTCTGCAAATAACTGACTTTCTGGAAATTGAAAAACTAACCCGACCTTTTTACGGATTGGCTTTATTTCCTTATTCTTGGATTGACTAGTTATAATAGTATCATCAACTTGGACATGACCGCTAGTTGGTAAATAAAGTCCGTTCAACAACTGCATGATGGTTGACTTACCACTTCCTGTATGTCCAATAAAGGCTGTATATGAACCATCTTTTATTGTGGTTGTCATATCAAAAAGGGCACGCCCCTCAAAAGGAGTACCCGCTTGATAAGTATAACTTACATTTTCGAGAGAGATACCCATAATTGTTCTACCAATTCCTTTTCTGTCAGATAGTCTTCACAGTCTATCAGACCTTTATTTCTTAGCTTTTGAGTTAATAATGCACTGAAAGGGATATCCAAACCTAAATCTACCAATTCTGAGCCCCTACTAAATAGTTCACGAGGACTTGAAATAGACTCCACTTTACCTTTCTTCAAAACCAAAACACGGTCACTCATTGCCACCTCATCAAGATCATGAGTAATTGATAAAACAGTCATTCCATATTGTTGGCGAATATCCTTAATGGATTGAATCAATTCCTGGCGTCCTTCTGGATCAAGCATGCTAGTTGCCTCATCCAAAATCAAAATAGACGGCCTCATAGCAATAATCCCTGCAATGGCCACACGTTGTTTTTGACCGCCAGATAATCTAGCTGGCTCTCTATCCTTAAACTCCAACATACCTACAAAAGATAAAGCTTCTTGAACTCTAGAAACCATCTCTTCATAAGCAATTCCTTTATTTTCAAGACCAAAAGCAACATCATCTTCAACGGTTGCCCCAACAAATTGATTGTCTGGATTTTGAAAGACCATACCAATCTTATTACGAATCTCCCAAACATTATCCTCTGTCAACTCTTGTCCATCCACAATAATATGACCTGATTCAGCCACCAGTAGTCCATCAATAAGACGTGCTGTCGTGGATTTTCCGGAACCATTATGACCAACAATGGATAGCCACTCTCCAGGTTTCACGTGAAACGACACATCATCAAGAATATAAGATGTCTGGTCTTGATTATATTTAAACTTTAAATTTTTTATTTCAATCATTGTTTTATCGTACTACTTAAAAGTGTCTCTAAATAAGAATCCTGCACCTTTGAAATAATCATAGCCTGAGTAAATCGTAAAGAATAAAGCTACATAAAGCATAATCATTCCTATAAGATTCACATGACACAATAACAAAATAATAGATAGCATCTGTGTCACTGTTTTTATCTTACCAGGCATAGCCGCAGCAAGAACTGTCCCCCCGTTTTCAACTAATAGAAGACGGAGACCTGTAACAGCCAGCTCTCGACAAATAATAACTGAAACAACCCATGCAGGTGCTTGATTAATACCAACAAGCATAATAAAAGCTGACATCACCAACATCTTATCTGCCAATGGATCTGCAAATTTTCCAAAATTAGTAACAACATGCCACTTTCTTGCCAAATACCCATCTAAATAATCTGTAAAACTTGCAATTGCGAAAACAATCGCTGCAGCAATATGCATTACGTTATTTCTAGCAAGTGATGTCATCACTAAAAAGACAGGGATTAAAATGATTCTAGCGAGGGTTAGCAGATTAGGTAAATTTTCTTTTTTGAACATTTCTTCTCGATTCTATTGAATTTTTAAAGTTAGGTAACTAGGTTTGTTTTTATCTAATTGAGACAAATCAAGAGACTCACCATTTATCTTTACGGTTACTTTTGAAGATTGTGCAATGGTAATTTGAGTCGTTCTCGTTTTATCTGAAAGATCTAAGGAATATTTTGATTTTTTTGTTTTTGAAAGAAGATAACTCTCTGAAACATCTGAGTTATCTACAGAAAACCATGTATCTTCGTTATTTCCAGACAACTCCACACCTAAAACCACAGAAGAAGCAACATTAGAAAGGTCAACCATTAATTGATTACCTTGCGTAGTTGTTTTAACATTTGCTCCAGAAACCGTAACTTCAGAAATATTTCTAGACGATTTAGCTTTTCCTGCTACTGATAGGTGATTAGCTGTTGAAATAGTATTGAGCTTAATCACCTGAGGTTGATTAGAAAGATGTCTAATAATGATATAACCAACCGAACAGATAATAAGCAACGAAACTGCACTGAGAATTAGTAAGGGGAGGTATGTGGATTTTCTTTTTTCTTCACGTTTATGCTTAGAAAAGCGTGACATGGGAGTTTTTGCATCTAAGCTGTCTTCCTTACGATTAGATTGATTCTTCTTTTCTGCTAATCGTCGCTCCTTCTGTCTCTGCTCTTCATACAAACGTTTACCATCCAAACCTACGAAGGTAGCATACTTTTCAAGCGCCTCTTGCTGAATTTCCTCTGGTAAAGCTTTAAGTTGATCCATTTCCATAGCTAAAAGAAACTGTGCTTCAACTCCAGTAAGTTTCTCCACATCATATAAACTTAATTTTTTCTTTGTTCGTGCCGCACGTAACTGCTCACCAAGAGAATATAACTTCATTTTTCCCCTTTCTAATATTTTTCTTTTTTAGTGCTTCTATTATAACAAATAATTACCTATTTGGGGAATACAACAAAGTCGGTAATTACCATATTTGACAAGTAATGATTCAAAAAATCCTTTAGTTCCTTAGAAGTAATACTCATCAATTCCTGTCCTAAATCAAAATAAGTTTTGTCATTATCTAAGAATGCTAAATATTGATTTCCTAACCCCTGGATATTGTCTAAACTACGTAAGAATTCACCATACAAAGCTTTTTTTTGTAAATCTAACGCTTCTTCTGTCAACAATCTTTTTTTGTCCGCTGACGTCATTACTTGACGAATTAGACTTGACATTTTTATAGGTTCTACGGTGTCCATAGTTATAATGACAAACGAATATCGATTAGAGACCTCGTATTCAATTGATACAGATTCATCAATTTTTCCTTCAGAGTACCAATTTTGATAGTAGGGAGACGTCCACCCAAACAATAAATTAAATAATAATTGTACTAGTAAATTTTCTCTCATACGACTGTCAGAAAAAGTAGCACTTTTAAAACCCACGGCTAATTTGGCGATAGACACCTCCATTTGAAGATTGTCCCTTTTTTTGATCTCGGCCTCAATGAGTTTTTTTTCTTTTTCTACTATCGTTTTCAACTCTGTCAACCTTCGTTGTCTTTCGTTTACAAATGTGTAAACATCATCAACATCAAAATCACCTACTAAGACAAGATGACAGTTTTCTGGCCTATAAAAACAATCAAAGTTATTCTTCAAATCCTCTACAGTAATTTTTTCAATACTTTCATTATTTCCAGCAATGTCTTGACCTAATATGGTATTTGGATACAAGTTTTGCAAACAACCTAGATAAGCTCTATAATCAGGGTCATCTTGATACATATTTATCTCTTGTTCGATAATTTTTTTCTCGTGATTGACAGATTTTTCAGAGCTTGTAAAACCTGACGTAAATTTAAGTAAGAGGCCTAATGCCTCCTCAAAGTTGTCAAGTGTAGAAAAATAGTAAGTTGTCCTGTCCAAGGTTGTAAAAGCATTAACATCAGCTCCAAGTTTGACAAAATCCAATGTTACATCTTTTCCTTGCTCATCCTCAAATAATTTATGTTCAAGAAAATGTGCAATACCAGCAGGATAGGTTTGTAACTCTCCATCAAGATAATAGCAATTATCTATTGATCCAAAATTTATTGATAGAAAAGCAGCTTTTTCTAAGAATCCTTTTTTCTTGATAATAGATAAAGATAAGCCATTATCTAAGGTTGCTGAATAAATCTCTTCATCAATCTTTTGATAATAACGTTTTTTTAAAGCAGACATTCTAAGACACTCCCTCTAAAAAGAACAAACTTTGCAGTTTGACTTGACGTGCCACACGGCAAACATCTTTTTTAGTAACCTTTTCCATATTATCTAACCACTGTTCTGATGAAAGACTTTTATCTTCAAAAATAACCTTATTGAAACATTGTTCAACTAATGTTAACGCATTGTCCTCAGAAAGAAGGGCATTCATTCGTATGATTTTCTTTGTCTGATTTAATAGAGAGCTTGAAAAACGCCCAAGTTTAATATTATTCAATTCTCTACTAATTCCTCGGATAGCTTGATTTCTATTATCTTTTTCAATCCCAGCGTAAACTTCAAGTAAACCTGTAAAAACATTAAGTTGACTACTAATTGAATATGCTAATCCTTCTTTTTCTCGAATCTCTGTAAATAAAACTGAGTGAGCAAATTCACCAAACATCGCATTGAATACAATCAAAGCAAAATAATCTTTATCACCATATTGACAAGTAAACTGATATCCCAACTGTAAAATAGATTGACTACTTTGTCTAGGTTCTATTTTTTCTTTTACGACGTTGGAAAAAGGCTGACTATAGCTGAACTGTAAATCAACTTGACGTCCCTCTAAAGGAAATCTATGTAACCCTTGTAATACTTGATACTCATCAAAATCTCCAACCATAAAGATATCAATACGATCCTTTGTCAACATGTTTTGAAACTCTTGAAAAGCTGTATATGAAGTCTCTACATCAACAAGTTCCGATTGACCATATTTAGGAACTTTCAATCCTTCGTTTACAAAATAAAGTTTCCTTCCTTTAACCTCACTATAATAGTAATTATTTTCATTGTCAACATCCAGATAAGTCATCAAGTTTCGCTTTTCTATATCAAATACTTTATTTTGGTATTGAGCTACTCTTGACAAAGGCTTGTAAAGACAATCTTTTAGAAATCCTAGGACTTCCCAAAACAATCCATTATCAGAAGGGATAAAAGCCTCTTTTAAATATGTCAACTCGATGTCAACGCTATGTGTCAAGCCTTTCGTTGACACCCTAGTTGACAACTGTGTTCCATATAGAGAGGCTAATCTCTCTTTGAAAGCTTGCACTGTTGGATAGGGCTGGTTGGCTGTAGCCAACATTTGTGAAGCTAAAGCTCGTTTAGCAATCGTTTGTTTGTTCAAAGAAGCCGTCATTCGAAAAACGATACGGTTAGTTTTATATTTTTGTGTTGGAATGAAGTGTACATGGACACCATCAGCAATTTTCATTGATAACCTCTAAAAAGTTTATGCTTTCAATTATACCATTTTTATGCTATCTTATCTCAAGAGAAAGTTGAGGTACTATGGAATACAAATTATTTGATGACTACATCACACTGCAAGCACTTTTCAAAGAACTAAGCATTATTCATAGTGGCGGAGCTATTAAAGGTTTTTTAGCTAACAATACCGTTTTATTCAACGGTGAAGATGAAAAACGTCGTGGAAAAAAACTTCGTCATGGAGATATTATCACAATCCCATCTCAAGAACTTCAAATTACTATCGTGGCTCCTACACAGGTTGAAATTGAAGAACATAAACAACAGATTGCTGAAAAAGCTCGTGTTGCAGCCATTGTAAAAAAAATGAACCAAGATAATAAAAAGAACCAAAAAAGACAGCAACCAAAAGAAAGTAATAAAACTAAACGGAAACCTGTTCGTTTCCCAGGGACCTAATTATGTGGCTTGAAAAAATTGATCTCCAGCATTTTAGAAATTATTCTGAAGCCTCTGTAACTTTTTCTCCCCATCTCAATATCTTTCTGGGACGTAATGCTCAAGGAAAAACCAATATTCTTGAAGCTATCTATTTTCTCGCATTAACACGTAGTCATCGTACTCGTTCTGACAAAGAGCTGATTCAATTTCAGCAAAGTACTCTGAAATTGAGCGGTATTGTCCATCGTCGTAGTGGAAAACTTCCCCTCGAAATTAGTTTATCTAATAAGGGACGCATAACTAAGGTTAATCACCTCAAACAAGCTAAATTATCGGATTATATTGGTCATATGACGGTTGTGCTCTTTGCTCCTGAGGATTTACAACTTGTTAAAGGATCCCCAAGCTTACGACGTAAATTTATAGATATTGATTTAGGGCAGATTAAACCTGTATACCTCTCTGATCTATCCAATTACAATCATGTCCTCAAACAGCGTAATGCCTATCTCAAATCTACCGACAAGGTAGACATTGATTTTTTGTCGGTTTTAGATGAACAACTCGCTGATTTCGGAGCACGAGTTATTGAACACAGACTAGACTTTATCAAGCAACTAGAAGTAGAGGCTGACAAGCACCATAGTCTTCTCTCAAATCAAATTGAGCGTCTTAACATCTCCTATGAATCGAATATATCTTTGCAAAACCACAAAAGTATTCGCCAAGCATTTTTAATTACACTTAGGCAAAATCATAAAAGAGATATCTTCAAAAAGAATACTGGCGTTGGTCCTCATAGAGATGATTTAACGTTTTACATTAATGACATGAACGCATCTTTTGGTAGTCAAGGACAACAACGTAGTTTAATTCTTTCTTTAAAGATGGCTGAAATTGCTCTTATTAGAAATGTAACTGGTGAATTTCCAATTCTTCTCCTGGATGATGTTATGAGTGAGCTTGACAATCACCGTCAACTCAAATTATTGGAGAGTATTGATAAAGAAGTTCAAACTTTCATGACAACAACTTCACTTGACCACCTGACTAATCTCCCACCTGATTTAAAGGCCTTCGTAGTTGAAGCTGGTAGTATTAGCAGAAAGCAAGTCAATATATAGACTTGCTTTCTTATTTTTTATAATTTACACATCTGACAACGTAAATATCTAAACTATGATTGTCAGATGTGTAAATTTTTTGTAAACTTTGGTGTAAAGCAAAAGTACTTATCTCCCGATAAGTACTTTTTTACTTTTAGTGAGCAGAATAGTTAGGAGCTTCATTGGTAATTTGAACATCATGAGGGTGACTTTCAATCAGTCCTGCACCTGACATTTCAACAAACTGAGCTTTGTCATGTAAAGCTTGAATATCTTCCGCACCTGTATACCCCATACCTGCACGGATACCACCAATCAATTGGAATACGATATCAGCAGCAGAACCTTTGTAAGCTACACGACCTTCAATTCCTTCTGGAACAAGTTTATTTGCTTCATTAACCGCACCTTGGAAGTAACGATCACTTGATCCCTTCTTCATCGCTGCAATTGATCCCATACCACGATATGATTTATATTTACGACCTTGGAAGATCTCAGTTTCACCTGGTGCCTCATCGGTTCCAGCAAACATTGAACCAAGCATTACTGCATCACCACCAGCTGCAAGAGCTTTTACAATATCACCAGAGTATTTGATACCTCCATCAGCAATGATTGTTTTGCCGTATTCACGAGCAACATTAGCAGCATCGTAGATAGCTGTCACTTGAGGAACCCCTACACCAGCAACTACACGTGTTGTACAAATTGAACCTGGTCCAATACCAACCTTAACCACATCAACACCAGCATCATAAAGCGCACGCGCACCTTCAGCTGTTGCAATATTTCCTGCAATCAAAGTTCGTTCTGGGAAGTGAGCACGAATTTCAGCGATTTTACGAAGAACTCCTGCTGAGTGACCATGTGCAGTGTCAATAACGATAGCATCTGCACCTGCTTCAAAGAGTGCTTCGGCACGCTCAAATGTATCAGACGTTACACCTACAGCACCTGCGACTAAAAGACGACCAAATTCATCCTTGGCTGCATTTGGAAACTCAATGACTTTTTCAATATCCTTAATAGTAATAAGTCCTGACAAACGTCCTTTGTCATCAACCAATGGCAACTTTTCAATACGATGCTCATGAAGAATACTTTCAGCTGTTTCAAGGTCTGTTCCAACTGGAGCTGTAATCAATTTTTCAGAGGTCATGTGTTCTGAAATGAGTGTATCGTAATCAGAAATAAATCGCATATCACGATTGGTAATAATACCAACCAATTTACGATTATCAAGAGTCTCAACAATCGGAACACCTGAAATACGATAACGTTGCATCAATTCCTCAGCCTCAGCAACCTTATTTTCTGGCGTTAAGAAGAATGGATCAATAATGACGCCATTTTCAGAGCGTTTTACTTTGCGAACTTCTTCAGCTTGTTCGGCAATAGACATATTTTTGTGAATAACACCTAAACCTCCTGCACGAGCAATTGAAATAGCCATCTTGCTATCTGTGACAGTATCCATAGCAGCAGTGATGATTGGGATATTTAATGTCAAATTTTTAGCCAATTTCGTCTGCAAGTTAACGTTGTTTGGTAGAACATGACTTTCCGCAGGAATAAGCAATACGTCATCAAAAGTGTAACCTTTTTTTAAGAATTTAGTGTCCCAATTTGACATTATAATCGTCCTCTTTTCTCAAAGCTTGGAGGTACAAAAAACCCCAGTCTATTTTTTAATTGATAATATCATATCATGCTAAAAAGATTTGTCAACAGATTATCATAAGATTCCTAAGAAATCCTTTTTTTAAAAAAATAGGAACCTTATTGTTCAAGGTTCCTAAAATCATTTAATTAGAAATAATTAATTCCCATAGCTTCTTTTACTTCTGACAATGTTTGTCCTGCAACTTCACGCGCCACTTGACTACCTTTTTCAAGCATACGGAAAACCTCTCCCATATCCTTAGCATATTCTAAACGACGTTCACGAATTGGAGCCAACTCGCGTTCTAAGATTTCTAGAAGATAACGTTTGGTTTTCACATCTCCTAAACCACCTCGTTGATAATGTTCTTTCATCTCAGCAATTGTAGCAGCATCCTCTTCGCGACCAAAGATATCAAGATAATGGAAAACCATATTACCTTCGATTTGGCCTGGATCTTCCACACGAATATGATTTGGATCGGTATACATGCTCATGACTTTTTTACGAACAGTATCTTCATCATCCGACAGAAAAATGCCATTGCCTAAGGATTTAGACATCTTAGCATTACCATCTAAACCTGGTAGACGCCCAGCAGCTTCATTTTCAGGATAAATTCCCTCTGGCTCAACCAAAATATCACAATTATAGGTATGATTAAAGCTACGAACAATTTCACGTGTCTGTTCAATCATTGGCTTTTGATCATTTCCTACAGGAACAAGATTTGCTTTAAAGGCCGTAATATCAGCCGCTTGGGAAATTGGATAAACAAGGAAGCCTGTTGGAATAGATTCTCCAAAACCTTTTTGTGAAATTTCTGTCTTAACGGTCGGATTACGCTCTAAACGTGCCAAAGAAACTAAGTTCATGTAGTACATCGTCAGCTCAGCTAATTCTGGAATTTGGCTTTGAACAAAAATAGTAGACTTTGAAGGATCCAAACCCACAGAAAGGTAGTCTAAAGCGACATTTCCAATTGATTCTTTGATAATTTCTGACTCTTTTGCATGATCCGTAAGGGCCTGTTGATCTGCCAAAAAAACAAACATATTGTATTTGTCTTCGTTTTGTAAAAGTACACGATTCTTCAGACTTCCAACATAATGTCCAAGGTGGAGTTTTCCTGTTGGACGGTCTCCTGTCAATATAATAGGTTTCGTCATATAAATACCTTTCTACTACAAAAAAATCCCCACGCAAAAATATGCGTGAGGGCGTTAATCACTTATGATACGCGGTACCACCTCAATTGACAACTTTTTTTAAAGCTATCATCTCAAATCTTCTCAACAAAGAAGTTGCACGGTAAGGGGTGCCAGTCCTAACGTTTATGTGTTCACGTTAATCATCAAATTTTCTTCAGCCCATTCATTCTACCCTCATACTGGTTCACAGCTACCACCAGCTCTCTACAAGGACGGATAGAACTACTCTTCTGATGACTATTATTCTACATGTTTTTATCCTTTTTTGTCAAGGTTATCTTTCTAGTTTCACGTGAAACACAAGCGTACATACTTTCAAAATAGTCATTGCTTGACGTAAACTAAAAAAGGCTTGATAATAAGAATATCATATCTAGGAGATAATGTATGAAACGTAGAATAATAGATATACTTTTAGTTACAATTGGTTCATTTATAGCTGCAGTCGGTTATAATTCACTTTTAGTTAAAAATCATATTGCCTCAGGAGGTGTAGGAGGGCTAGCTATCAGCTTAAATGCCCTATTTGGTTGGAATAATGCTAACTTCGTATTAGCTACAACCATCCCCTTATTAATTCTATGTTGGTGTTTTCTAGGCCGTGAAGTTTTACTCAAAACATTCTATGGTTCTATCATTTTTCCAACTTTTATTAAATTAACTGAGGGATTACCAACACTTACCAAACAGCCAATGCTGGCAGCCATTTTTGGTGGAATTGTACTAGGATTAGGACTAGGCATAGTCTTCTATGGGAATTCTTCAACGGGAGGAACTGGAATTATCACACAAATTCTTAATAAATACACACCTCTCCCACTAGGAACAGTGTTACTTCTTGTTGATGGGGTCATTGTCGCTATCAGTGCTATCGCCTTCTCTCCTGACACTGTTATGTATTCCATTCTATCGCTTGGAGTTGTCTCTCTTACAATTGACAAAATGATGGTGGGACTCAACTCTTCAAGGAATCTTCTAATCATTTCAAAGAATAGCGAACAAATTATTAACTATATCACTAAGGTAGCAGATAGAGGTGCAACAAAAATACCAGCTCTAGGTGGACATACTGGACAGTCACAAAATATGATTATGACCACCTTATCAACCCATGAGGTTCCAAAAGTCCAAGAAGAAATTCAAAAAATAGATGAAACTGCCTTTATTGTCATTATACCTGCTTCTACAGTTATGGGGCGTGGCTTCAGCCTACAAAAAGACTACCAAAGAGTACCAAATGACTTTATAACTCCCTTATAAAATCAATTGAAATAAAGTCTAATTTCTCGTAAAATAGTACATAAGAATAAAAATAAAGGATAATGTATGCTTAATGTATCGGATGTATCGCTTCGTTTTAGCGATCGCAAACTTTTTGATGATGTTAATATTGCCTTCACACCTGGTAATACTTATGGGCTTATCGGTGCTAATGGTGCTGGTAAATCTACTTTTTTGAAAATTTTAGCAGGTGATATTGAACCCACAACAGGACACATTTCTCTTGGTCCTGATGAACGTCTTTCTGTTCTTCGCCAAAACCACTTCGACTATGAAGAAGAACGTGTTATTGACGTTGTTATCATGGGTAATGAACGACTCTACGATATCATGAAAGAAAAAGATGCCATCTACATGAAGGAAGACTTCTCGGATGAGGATGGTGTTCGTGCTGCCGAACTAGAAGGTCTCTTTGCTGAATTAGGTGGTTGGGAAGCTGAAAGTGAAGCCTCTCAATTGCTTCAGAATCTAAATATTTCAGAAGATCTCCACTATCAAAACATGAGCGAATTGGCTAATGGTGACAAGGTGAAGGTCCTCCTTGCAAAAGCACTTTTTGGTAAACCTGATGTACTTCTACTTGACGAACCGACCAATGGTCTTGATATTCAATCAATCTCTTGGCTTGAGGATTTCTTGATTGATTTTGAAAATACCGTGATTGTCGTATCCCATGACCGTCACTTTTTAAACAAAGTATGTACGCACATGGCCGACCTTGACTTTGGAAAAATTCAACTCTACGTTGGTAATTATGATTTCTGGAAACAATCTTCAGAATTAGCTGCACGCTTGCAGGCCGACCGTAATGCAAAAGCAGAAGAAAAAATCAAAGAACTTCAAGAATTTGTTGCACGTTTCTCTGCCAATGCTTCAAAATCTAAACAAGCGACTTCTCGGAAGAAAATGCTTGATAAAATTGAGCTAGAAGAAATCGTTCCATCAAGTCGTAAATACCCATTCATCAATTTTAAAGCAGAGCGTGAAATCGGTAATGACCTTCTAACAGTTGAAAATCTCACTGTTAAGATGGATGGTGAAACCATTCTTGATAACATTAGTTTCATCCTACGTCCAGGAGATAAGACAGCTATTATCGGGCAAAACGATATTCAAACCACTGCTTTAATTCGTGCCCTAGCTGATGATATCGACTATGAAGGTACAATCAAATGGGGTGTTACAACTAGCCGTTCTTACCTTCCAAAAGACAATTCTAAAGACTTTGCATCCGGTGAATCAATCCTTGAATGGCTTCGTCAATTCGCAGAAAAAGGGGAGGATGATGATACCTTCTTGCGTGGATTCCTTGGGCGTATGCTCTTCTCAGGAGATGAAGTCAAGAAATCTGTCAATGTCCTCTCAGGGGGAGAAAAAGTACGTGTTATGCTCTCTAAACTCATGCTTTTGAAATCCAATGTCCTTCTTCTAGATGACCCTACTAATCACTTGGATTTGGAATCAATCTCAAGTCTAAATGATGGTGTCCGTGATTTCAAAGAATCTGTTATCTTTGCCAGTCATGACCACGAGTTTATTCAAACAATAGCGAACCACATCGTTGTCGTTTCTAAAAATGGCGTTATTGACCGTATTGATGAAACTTATGATGAATTCCTTGAAAATGAAGAAGTTCAAGCTAAAGTCAAAGCACTATGGACTGATTAAACTATAAAGAGATGCAGGTTGGGATATCCCAACCTGTCTTAGTATCATTATGACAAATAAAAAATACTATAAAACATTATTATTTTACCTAGCCGCTTTATTATTGCCAATACTGATCATGGTAGGGGTGCTTTATAGCCAAGATATCTATCCTGGTAGTAGTCAAACCATTTTAACGAGTGATGGTTTTCATCAATATGTGATATTCGCCACTGGTCTTAGAAATATATTACATGGCGACGGGAGCCTATTTTACACATTTACAAGTGGATTAGGTCTCAACTTTTACGCCTTAACCAGCTATTACTTAGGTTCCTTTTTATCACCGCTTTACTATTTCTTTACTGTCAAGCAAATGGCCGATGCCTTTTACTTCATTACAATACTTAAGTTTGGTCTTATAGGGCTCTCTGGTGCCTTCAGTTTTAAGCACCTCTTTACAAAGGTGTCAAGGAGTTTTATCCTTTGTCTTTCTACAGGATTTTCTTTAATGAGTTTTGCTACCAGCCAGTTAGAAATTAACACCTGGTTAGACGCCTTCATTTTAGCCCCCCTCATCATACTAGGTTTACACCTTCTACTACGATTCAATAAACGTGGATTATACTTTATTAGTCTTACCTGTCTCTTTATTCAAAATTACTATTTTGGATATATGATGGCCATTTTCTTAACGCTTTACACCTTAATACAGCTAGTATCTATTAAGGGTTGGAAAAATAAAATAATCCATTTCTTAGATTTTGGTGTAGTTTCTATATTGTCTGGTCTTAGTAGTGCTATAATGTTACTTCCAACACTACTTGATTTGACTACTCATGGTGAGAAGTTTACAAGTGTGTCAAATTTATTGACAGACTCCACTTACTACTTTGATTTCTTTGCTAAAAATCTTATCGGAGCTTACGATACCACTAAATTTGGATCAATTCCGATGATTTACGTAGGACTCTTACCTTTGATTCTTTTTTTACTATTTTTTGTTAGTAACGAAATCAAGCTGTCATTACGTCTAAGCTACTTATTACTTTTCACCTTATTTATTGTTAGCTTCTATATACAGCCCTTTGATTTATTTTGGCAAGGCATGCATGCGCCTAATATGTTTCTCCACCGTTATTCTTGGCTACTCTCTCTACTCAGTGTTCTTTTAGCGGGAGAAACTCTAAATCGAGTCAAAAAGTTTTCTTTATTAAGACTCCTAATGTCTTTCTTAGTCCTAGCTACCGGATTCCTATTAACTTGGATTTTCCGATCTCACTACAGCTTCATTGAACCATCTTCCTGGCTATTAAGCCTTGCTTTTCTCTTGGCCTACGCCATTTTATTTATTAGCTATTATAGACAACAGATTCCTAGAACTATTTTTCAGTATTTCACATTCTTGTTTTGCATCTTTGAGCTTAGTCTAAGTACATACTATGTTATCGGTGCCTTAGGAAATGAGTGGGTATTTCCAAGTCGTGAAGGTTATCTTCGAAATATGTCCGCAATTACAAAACTAGTCTCAGATACCCGAAAAACTAATAAAACTTTTTACCGTACTGAGAGAATCGAGTCTCAGACTGGTAATGACAGTATGAAATTCAACTACAACGGTATTTCTCAATTTTCATCCATTCGAAATACAGCCTCAAGTTCAACGCTCGATCGATTAGGATTTAAATCTGAAGGTACTAATTTAAATCTTCGTTATCAAAATAATACTATTATCGCTGATAGTCTTTTCGGAATAAAATACAATTTATGGAGCTTAAATCTTAATAAGTATGGGTTTTATCAGCTAAACTCTGAGAAGTCCATGAGAATTTATCAAAATAACAATGCTGCCCAGCTTGCTATATTAACTGATGGCGTTTACAAAGACACTCCCTTTACTGTCAACACACTTGACAACCAATCTAATCTCCTAAATGCTCTATCTGGTCTAAATTTAACTTATTTCAAACGAGCCCCCTCGCAACTTTTGGATAAAGATGCTAAATCTTTGAATCAACGTGTAGCCAAACGAAATAGCCACTCAAACAAAGATTCTGTGACAGTAACTTATCAGGTTATTACTCCCCCTCATAGCCAACTATATGTTAGTATTCCTAATATTTCTTGGTCTGATGACAATCCCCACTCACTGTCAACTACTGTAAATGGAGTGACAAAAAGTCAAATAACTGATAATACCTTTGATTTCTTTGATCTTGGCTACTTTGAAAAAGAAGAAACAATTACAGTTGGACTAACGTTTTATGGTAATAAAGCAATATCTTTTGACAATCCTAGCTTCTATGCCTTAAATACTCAAAACTACCAGACCGCTATGGATACCATTAATCAACGGGATGTCAAAGTCACTACAGCAAAAAATAAGGTATTTGCTGATTATAACAGTAAAAAGGAAGCCTCACTATTTTTCACCATTCCATACGATAAGGGATGGACAGCTACTGTCAATAGTAAAAAAGTTAAGATTTACCGATCTCAAAAGGGATTCATGAAGGTTAATATACCTAGTGGTAAAGGAAAGGTAGTCCTTACCTTTGTGCCTTATGGATTTAAATTAGGTTTATTGATTAGCTGCGTGTCAATCCTAACATTTTGTTGCTATGCTCACTTCATCAGAAAATCAAGATTAATCTAAAACTCAAGATACATTATCCTAAAACAGGTATGGAACGACCGTTCCATACCTGTTTATTTTTTAGGTAAATAAAAAAACTCAAGTCATTAAACTTGAGGTGTCTTATCACTCCGCCAGTAGGACTCGAACCTACGACATCATGATTAACAGTCATGCGCTACTACCAACTGAGCTATGGCGGATAAAACTGCTATGTAGCAAAATAGTCCGTACGGGATTCGAACCCGTGTTACCGCCGTGAAAAGGCGGTGTCTTAACCCCTTGACCAACGGACCAATTTTGAGTTAATCATCTCGTTAACACTCTTATTATTATATCAGAGTATTTGATTTTGTCTATACTTTTTTTCAAAAAAAATATTAAATTTTGCTAATTCATTTTGAATTTTAGGTTAGATTTTACAAAGTATTGACATGTTGCTATATATTTTGTAAACTAATAGAGTTGTTGGTCTCATAGCTCAGCTGGATAGAGCATTCGCCTTCTAAGCGAACGGTCGCAGGTTCGAATCCTGCTGGGATCAGATACAAAAAACGCAATCTAGAGTTTCTAGTTGCGTTTTTCTTTTGCCTCAATATATAGAAAATAATTTAAAATAAACAAAGGCAACAACGTCGTATAGAGACTGTATTCATGTAAATAATGAGAAAACCATGTTGATGTCGCCACTCCCACCATAAAAGTAAATATGATAATAGTAGTATAAGATGCTTGTTTAAGTACTTTAGAATCATGTTCATCAATGGCTCGTGCAACAGTTAAAGAGGTATTGGTAATATTACCAGTCATCATAAAGGAGGCATAATTTACCCCTCTGACACGCTTGAAAATACCTACTTGAAGAGAGGCGAAGAAAGCTAATCCCGCGATAGTAATAGTGGAATCTACATATGGAGTGATGATTGCGAGTACTATCATCAATAGAAATGCGAGCCTAATGGCCTGTAAATGCCATCCCCATTTATGGTTAATAAGCCACTTTTTTGCAAAAAAGACAAAAAACTGACCTAAAATAAAGAAAAATATAGGGATAGAGTAACTAAAAGCCCTTGCGATATGACCATCAACGAGATGAATAACCAAATAAAGGAGATTCCCTGTCTGTATACTAGCAAATCGCCCATCTTGAGTATTGTAAGTGTAAGCGTCAATAAAACCACCTATGTAACTGACTAAGGTAGCTACTCGTAAGCCTTCAAAAACACGATAAGACCGTTTTTTCATTTTGAACATGTCTGTTTCCTTCTTCTACTTATGATAGGGACTTCCTTGTTGAATCATGAATGCGCGATAGATTTGCTCAACTAATACAAGACGCATAAGCTGGTGAGGAAAAGTTAGGAGACCAAAACTCATTAATTGGTTAGCTCTTTTTTTGACTTCCAATGACAGTCCCAAACTTCCACCAATAATAAAAGTAATTTCTGAATGGCCTTTAAGAGTGGCCTGCTCAATTTCTTTCGCAAATTGCTCTGAAGGAAATTGCTTACCTTCTATTGCTAAAGCAATAACATAATCACGGTCACCTACTTTAGATAGGATGCGTCGCCCCTCTTTTTCGAGAATTAATTTATTTTCAGACTCGCTTGCATTATCAGGTGTCTTTTCATCAGGTAATTCTATAGACTCAAATTTTGTAAAGCGTCCTAGTCGTTTAACATACTCCGAAATACCATCTTTCAAATATTTTTCTTTCAATTTTCCAACTGTAATCAATTTCACTTTCATAAATTTATTATAGCACATATCCACAATCTTTTAACACCTTATCCACAACTTTCCCTCTTCAACTCTGTCTACTAATCCCTTTAAAACAGCCTATTATCTACACTTATAAAAACTTATCCACAGGTTGTTGATAACTGTTTTTGCTATAACTTTATGATATAATTAAGCTTACTTTGATATGTTTATCAAAAAAGGAGGACTAAACGTGAAAAAATTTAACTGGAAAAAAATAGTAGCACCTATAATAATGCTACTTATTGGATTACTGGGAGGTTTGATTGGAGCCTTTATCCTGTTAACAGCAGCAGGTATATCCTTTACAAATACAACATCAACAGGTATCAAAACAGCTAAAACCGTCTATAGTAACACAACAGATACAACTAAGGCCGTTAAGAAAGTGCAAAATGCCGTTGTTTCTGTTATCAATTATCAAGAAGGATCATCATCAGATTCTCTAAACAATCTTTACGGACGTATTTTTGGTGGGGGTGATAATTCTGATTCCAGCCAAGAAAAATCAAAAGATTCTGATGGCTTGCAGGTAGCCGGTGAGGGGTCTGGAGTCATCTATAAAAAAGATGGAAAAGAGGCTTACATCGTAACTAACAACCACGTTGTTGATGGCGCTAAAAAGCTTGAAATCATGCTTTCAGATGGTTCAAAAATTACTGGTGACCTCGTTGGGAAAGATACTTACTCTGACCTAGCAGTTGTCAAAGTTTCCTCAGATAAAATATCAACGGTTGCAGAATTTGCAGATTCAAACTCACTAACAGTAGGGGAAAAGGCAATTGCTATCGGTAGTCCACTCGGTACTGAGTACGCCAACTCCGTAACTGAGGGAATCGTATCTAGCCTGAGCCGCACTGTAACCATGCAAAATGATAATGGTGAGACGGTCTCAACAAACGCTATTCAAACAGATGCTGCCATTAACCCTGGTAACTCAGGTGGCGCACTTGTCAATATTGAAGGTCAAGTTATCGGTATTAACTCAAGTAAAATTTCATCAACTTCAGCAGTGGCTGGAAGCGCCGTAGAAGGTATGGGATTTGCCATCCCATCTAATGATGTTGTCGAAATCATTAATCAGTTGGAGAAAAATGGAAAAGTAACACGACCAGCTCTAGGAATATCAATGGTTGATCTTAGTAACCTTTCTAGCAGTGCAACTTCTAAATTAGATTTACCTGATGATGTCAAATCTGGAGTTGTTGTTGGCAGTGTTCAAAAAGGTATGCCAGCTGACGGTAAACTCCAAGAAAATGATGTTATTACTGAAATTGACGGCAAAGAAATTACTTCAAAAACAGATATCCAAACAAATCTTTATAGTCATAGTATTGGTGATACCATTAAGGTAACCTTCTATCGTGGTAAAGATAAGAAGACTGAGGAACTTAAATTAACAAAATCTACAGAAGACTTATCTGATTAATCATTGACAAATCTGTCAAAAGACCTTTACAATAATGTAAAGGTCTTTTTGGGAAAGGAACGCTATGTCAGAACAACTCAAAACTTTACCTATACAGGAAATCTATCCTAATCCTTTTCAACCTCGCCTAGAGTTCTCAGATGACGAGTTAACAGAGCTTAGTCAATCAATAGCTGAAAATGGCTTAATACAACCCATCATCGTTCGAAAATCTGATATTATTGGTTATGAACTAATTGCTGGAGAAAGACGTTTACGAGCTTGTAAACGTCTAGGAATGACAGAAATCCCTGCAGTTGTAAAAGAAATAACAGACCAAGATAGCCGTAAACAAGCCATTATTGAAAATTTACAGCGGTCAAATCTAAATCCTATTGAAGAAGCAAAAGCCTATCATAATTTAATTAGTGAGTTATCATATAGCCACGAGGAGCTGGCCAAAGCTATGGGAAAATCTAGGCCATATATTAGTAATGCTCTTAGACTCCTCCAACTACCTAGAGAAATTCAACTGAGTATCGAGCATGGAAAATTGAGTCAAGGACATGCCAGAGCGCTCTTAGCTATTGAAAATCCTGAAAAGCAATTAAACATTTTTCATAAAGTCCTTACTGAAAAGTGGTCGGTTCGTACTCTAGAAAAAAGACTTCAGGAGCTACCTAGAAAGCAAAAACTAAAGAAAGATATACATATAAAAGATAAAGAAAAAGAACTTGAGAAATCACTTGGCCTCCCTGTGACTCTTAGTTATCATAAAAATCACTCAGGGACAATTAAGATACAATTTTCGTCAGAAGAAGATTTTAACAGACTTATCAACAAACTTATTTAACCTGTGAATTTATACGATAAGAAATACACTCTTATCCACAGATTATAAACGTAAAAACCCTTTTAAAATAAAGGGTTTCTTTTTTTATTCACAGACTGTGGAAAACTCATATGCACAATGTGGATTATCTTTTTTAGGTTGTTGATAACCTCAGCTTGCTTCTCTTTTAGACCTGTGGAAAACTTTTTTATTTTATGATAGAATCAGAGGATAAGAATATAAAAGGAGAATTGATGGAATGACAGAAAAAGAGCAATTTTTTTGGAATAAGCTCTTAGAGCTGGCCAAAGAGGAGCTTACACAAGCCACTTTTGATTATTATGTTCTAGATACCAAGCTCATCAAAGTTCAAGATAACGTTGCTACAATTCTGCTTGAAGAGGTCAAAAAACTATTCTGGGAAAAAAACATGCAGTCTGTCATCTTATTGGCAGGATTTGAAGTCTATAATAGTAAAATAGAGGTTGAATATGTCTTTGATGAAGCACTCTTAAATCAAGTGCATCAAAACGTAACCACTAATGACTTCAGCAGTAATAAGGATTTGCAATCTCCTGCTCTTCCTACATTGAACTCAGACTTAAATAGTAAGTATACCTTTGACAATTTTATTCAAGGAGATGAAAATCGTTGGTCAGTAGCTGCATCCTTAGCTGTTGCTGATTCCCCTGGGGCAACTTATAACCCTCTATTCATATACGGGGGCCCCGGTCTTGGAAAGACGCACTTGCTCAATGCCATTGGTAACAAAGTCTTACATGATAATCCTCAAGCTCGCATTAAATATATTACTGCTGAAAATTTCATTAATGAATTTGTCGTACACATCCGTTTAGACAAAATGGATGAACTAAAACTAAAATATCGCCACCTAGATGTCCTCTTGATTGATGACATCCAATCACTGGCAAAAAAATCAACACAAGCTACCCAAGAGGAATTTTTCAATACCTTCAACGTCTTGCACAACAATAACAAGCAAATCGTCTTGACTAGCGACCGTAACCCAGATCAATTAAATGAGATGGAAGAACGTCTCGTCACGCGCTTCAAATGGGGATTAACCGTCAATATTACACCCCCTGACTTTGAAACTAGAGTTGCTATTTTGACCAATAAGATTATGGACTACGATTATCATTTTCCATCTGAAACTATTGAATATTTAGCTGGCCAGTTTGACTCAAATGTCCGTGACTTAGAAGGAGCCCTAAAAGATATTAGTTTAGTTGCTAACGTCCGTCAACTAGATACTATCACAGTAGAAGTAGCTGCAGAAGCCATCCGTGCACGTAAAATGGATGGACCTAAGCTAACTCTCATTCCTATTGAAGATATCCAAACTGAGGTAGGTAAGTTTTATAATGTTACTGTCAAGGAGATTAAGGCGACCAAAAGAACACAAAATATTGTCTTGGCACGCCAGGTTGCCATGTATCTTGCGCGTGAAATGACTGACAACTCTCTTCCTAAAATTGGGAAAGAATTTGGGGGAAGAGACCACTCAACAGTCTTACATGCCTATAACAAAATCAAAAATATGATTTCTCAAGATGACAGTTTACGTATCGAAATTGATACCATCAAAAATAAGATAAAATGACCCTTGTGGATAAGTCAACAAAAAAATTCAGAGTTTTCCACAAGCTGTGCACAAGTCCTATGCCTTGCTAAATCTATGAATTTTGAACTTATGCACAGTGTCCACAAGACCTACTACTACTACTAAAATAATACTAATAAAATAAAGGAGTATCATGATTCAATTTGCGATTAATAAAGCTTATTTCCTACAAGCACTTCATACAACTCGACGAGCTATTTCCTCTAAAAATGCTATCCCAATTCTATCAACCATAAAAATCGAGGTAACTAGTGAGGGAATCTATTTGACTGGTTCAAATGGTCAAATTTCAATTGAAAACAGCATTTCCGTTTCAGAAGAAAATGCAGGTTTATTGATTACCCAACCAGGTACTATCCTTTTGGAAGCAAACTTTTTTATTAATGTTGTTTCAAGCCTACCTGATGTTACCCTTACTTTTGAAGAAATCGAACAATACCAAGTATTACTAAAAAGTGGGAAATCTGAAATTACTCTAAAGGGGAAAGATGTCGAACAATATCCACGTATTCAAGAAGTTGATAGCTTAACCCCATTAATGATGAATACTAAGGTATTAAAATCCATCATTTCTGAAACTTCATTTGCAGCAAGTACACAAGAAAGTCGTCCAATTTTAACCGGAGTTCACTTTGTCCTCTCCAACCACAATGATTTAAAGGCTGTAGCAACAGATTCTCATCGTATGAGCCAACGCCAACTTGTTTTAGAGCATTCTGCAGATAATTTTGATGTTGTAATCCCAAGTCGCTCTCTAAAAGAATTATCAGCAGTCTTTAGTGATGATATTGATAACTTGGAAGTTTTCTTCTCAGCTAATCAAATTCTTTTCCGTAGTGAAACCATCTCTTTCTATACACGTTTACTGGAAGGAAATTATCCAGATACGAATCGTCTCTTGTCAGATTCATTTGAAACTGAGGTTGTTTTTGAAACTGCAAGCCTCCGTTCTGCTATGGAGCGTTCTTATCTGATTTCAAATGCAAGTCAAAGTGGAACAGTCAAACTCGAAATCGTCAATGGTAATGTTAGCGCTCATGTTAACTCTCCGGAAGTCGGAAAAGTTAATGAAGACATTGATGTGCAGGATGTTTCGGGTAGTGATTTGATTATTAGTTTTAATCCAACCTACTTGATTGATGCCTTAAAAGCACTTAAGAGTGAGACTGTACGTGTGCGTTTCATCTCACCAGTACGTCCATTTACTTTGACGCCAGCAGATGATAGTGAAAACTTTATTCAATTGATTACACCTGTAAGAACAAACTAAAATCGAAAAAGTTATCCACTGTGGATAACTTTTTTACTAGAAAGGGATTTTATGTACCAACTTGGAAGTTTCGTTGAAATGAAAAAACCGCATGCTTGTACTATTAAAGCAACAGGAAAAAAAGCCAATGAATGGGAAGTGACCCGTCTTGGAGCTGATATTAAGATTCGTTGTACCAATTGTGATCATGTGGTCATGATGAGTCGTCATGATTTTGAAAAGAAACTAAAAAAGGTTTTATAACTAGGTTTAAGGATGAGGTCTGCATCCTGAAGATTGCCTATATTGGCAGGGTGTCAAAGTTACCCCAAAAGCTCTCATTTTGTTATTTCTTCCATTTTCTAATTATCAAAAGGAAGGTGCCAATTTTTAACATTTTTTGTGTTATAATTAACTGAATTACTTTTTTTATGGAGAAAAATATTAATGGCTTTAACAGCAGGTATCGTTGGTTTGCCTAACGTTGGTAAATCAACTCTTTTCAATGCAATTACAAAAGCAGGTGCGGAAGCTGCTAACTATCCTTTCGCAACAATTGATCCAAACGTTGGTATGGTTGAAGTACCAGATGAGCGTTTGACAAAATTGACTGAACTTATTACCCCTAAAAAGACAGTTCCAACCACATTTGAGTTCACAGATATTGCAGGTATCGTAAAAGGAGCATCAAAGGGTGAAGGTCTTGGAAATAAGTTCTTGGCCAATATTCGTGAAGTGGATGCGATTGTCCATGTTGTTCGTGCCTTCGATGATGAAAATGTTATGCGTGAACAAGGGCGTGAGGATGCTTTCGTTGATCCGATGGCTGATATTGATACCATCAACCTAGAATTGATTTTGGCTGACCTTGAGTCAGTTAACAAACGCTATGCCCGTGTTGAAAAAGTTGCCCGTACTCAAAAAGATAAAGATTCTGTGGCAGAGTTTAATGTTCTTCAGAAACTTAAGCCCGTGCTGGAAGATGGCAAGTCAGCTCGTACGATTGATTTTACTGAGGAAGAGCAAAAAATTGTAAAGGGACTTTTCCTCTTGACAACAAAACCGGTGCTCTATGTGGCAAATGTTGATGAGGATCAAGTCTCAAATCCAGATGATATTGAGTATGTTAAACAAATTCGTGAGTTTGCAGCAACTGAGAATGCAGAAGTAGTCGTTATCTCAGCTCGTGTTGAAGAAGAAATTTCTGAGTTGGATGATGAGGATAAAGAGATGTTCTTGGAAGACCTCGGCTTGACAGAGTCTGGTGTTGATAAACTGACACGCGCAGCTTATCACTTGCTTGGTCTTGAAACTTATTTCACTGCTGGTGAAAAAGAAGTAAGAGCTTGGACCTTTAAGCGTGGTATCAAAGCCCCACAAGCTGCCGGAATTATCCACTCTGACTTCGAGAAAGGCTTTATCAGGGCTGTAACGATGTCTTATGACGATTTGATTAGCTATGGATCTGAGAAAGCTGTTAGGGAAGCTGGACGCCTTCGTGAAGAAGGAAAAGATTATGTTGTTCAAGATGGTGACATCATGGAGTTCCGCTTTAACGTATAGAAAATAAAAAAATAATGCACCAGGCTGAAAAGTATTTTTCAGTCCTTTTGCTGTCTATCAAAGAGGAGAAATAATGACAAAATTAGTAGTTGGTTTGGGCAATCCAGGTTCAAAATACCATGAGACACGTCACAATGTTGGTTTTATGGCCATAGACCTTATTGCTAAGGGGTTAGGGTTAACATTTTCTGAGGAAAAGACCTTTAAGGCTGAAGTGGCTTCAACTTTCTTAAACGGTGAGAAAGTTTATTTTGTTAAACCAACAACCTTTATGAATCTATCAGGTCTAGCCGTTAGAGCATTGTTGGCTTATTACAATATTCCAATCGAAAATTTTATCGTCATTTATGATGATTTAGATATGGAAGTTGGAAAAATCCGTTTTCGTCAAAAAGGTTCAGCAGGTGGTCATAATGGTATTAAATCTATCATTGCTGAAACCGGAACTCAAGAATTTGATCGTATAAAAATTGGCATTGGTCGTCCACAAAAAGGTATGACAGTCGTTAATCATGTTCTTGGAAGATTTAATGAGGATGATTATGCCACAATACAGCTGACTTTAGATAAGGTAGAGGCCGCACTGAATCATTACCTGAAAACAAATGATTTTGAAGACACCATGAGGCGTTATAATGGCTAATACAATCTTAGATCTTTTTGAGGAAAATCCTCAATTGGTTGAATGGCGAGATAAGGTGTCATTATTAAGTCGACAACTGTTAATGGGATTTTCTGGTTCGAGCAAGGCAGTTGTCATGGCATCCGCTCTTTCTGAACAGGTTCCAAAGATTTTAATAGTCACCTCAACACAAAATGAAGCTGAGCAATTGACAGGAGACTTGTCAGCTATCTTAGGAGAAGACAAGGTTTACTCCTTTTTTGCAGATGACGTATCAGCTGCTGAATTTATCTTTGCTTCACCAGAAAAGACCCATTCTCGTCTCGAAAGTCTTAATTTTTTAATGGATAAAGAGGCAAGTGGAATCTTGGTTACGAGTTTGGTTGGTACTAAGTTACATTTGCCTAATCCTAAGGTTTATAAAGACTCTCGTATTGACTTAGCACTAGGGGAGGAACATGATTTAGAAGCTCTTAGTAAGCATCTGAGTAATATTGGATATCAAAGAGTAGAGCAGGTTCTCTCACCTGGTGAGTTTAGTCGCAGGGGCGATATTTTAGATATTTATGAACTGACTGCAGAGCTTCCCTACCGTTTAGAATTTTTTGGAGACGAGATTGATGGCATTCGTCAGTTTGATAGCGATAGTCAGAAATCTTTAGACAATTTAGAGCATGTTATCGTATCACCGGCAGATGATATTATCTTAACAAGAGAAGATTACCAACGTGCTGAGAAGGCCCTAGAAAGCGCAGTCTCAAAGGCAGAGGGCCCTCATAAGGCTTATCTTGAAGAAGTTCTGTCAGTAACGATTGATGGTCACCGTCATAAGGATTTGCGTAAGTTTCTATCTCTCTTTTATGACAAAGCTTATACCTTATTTGACTATCTGCCTAAGGGAACTCCTGTATTCATTGATGATTTTCATAAAATAGTGGACCGCCACGGGCGTCTTGAATTGGAGGTGGCTAATCTTTTAACTGAGGATCTTCAACAAGGTAAGTCGCTAAGTCATCTAAATTACTTTGTGGATTCATTTAAGACTTTGCGTAACTATCATCCTGCTAGTTTCTTTTCAAATTTTCATAAGGGACTGGGGAATCTTAAATTTGATAAGTTGTATCAATTCACGCAATACCCTATGCAGGAGTTCTTTAACCAGTTTCCACTTCTAGTTGATGAAATACATCGCTATACCAAGAATAAGGCGACAGTTATTTTACAAGTAGGATCTGAGAAGCAGCTCAAATCTTTGAAGGAAACTTTGGAAGAATATGATTTAGATTTACCTTTTAGTAGTTTTCAAGATTTAATACCTAATAAGCCTCAGTTAGTTTTAGGAAACTTATCAAATGGTTTTTACTTTGCGGATGAAAAGCTTGTTCTTGTTACTGAACGTGAGATTTTCCATAAAAAAGTAAAACGTCGTGTGCGTTCCAGTCATGTTTCCAATGCTGAGCGTCTTAAAGATTACAATGAACTTGAAAAAGGTGATTATGTTGTACACCAGACTCATGGTATCGGACAATTTAAAGGTATTGAGACTATTGAGATTAAAGGGGTGCATCGTGATTATCTGACTATCCAATATCAGGATGCAGCTACAATTTCTCTACCTGTTGAGCAGATTGAGAGTCTCTCTAAGTATGTGTCGGCAGATGGTAAAGAGCCCAAAATTAATAAACTCAATGATGGGCGCTTCCAAAGGACCAAGCAAAAAGTAAGCAAGCAGGTAGAGGATATTGCCGATGATCTCTTAAAACTCTATGCCGAGCGTAGTCAACTTAAAGGTTTTGCATTTTCACCGGATGATGATAATCAAAGAGATTTCGAAGATGATTTTGCCTACGCTGAGACAGTGGATCAATTGCGTTCTATCAAAGAAATTAAGGCAGACATGGAGTCAGATAAACCCATGGATCGTCTCTTGGTTGGTGATGTTGGTTTTGGTAAGACAGAGGTAGCTATGCGTGCTGCCTTCAAGGCAGTCAACGATGGTAAGCAAGTTGCTATTCTAGTTCCTACAACAGTTCTCGCCCATCAGCACTATTTGAATTTTAAAGAACGTTTTGAAAATCATGCCGTTGAAGTGGATGAACTTAGTCGTTTTAGAAGTAAAAAAGAGCAGACTGAGACTATTGACAATCTAGCTAAAGGTCGTATTGATATTATCATCGGTACCCATCGTTTGCTATCTAAAGATGTTAAGTTTTCTGACTTAGGATTGCTAGTAATTGATGAAGAACAACGTTTTGGCGTGAAGCATAAAGAGAAACTTAAGAAGTTGAAAGCTAAGGTTGATGTCCTTACTCTAACTGCGACACCTATTCCTCGTACGCTTCATATGTCTATGTTGGGGATTCGTGACTTGTCGATTATTGAGACAGCGCCTACCAACCGTTATCCAGTTCAAACGTATGTGATGGAAACCAATCCTGGTCTTATTAGAGAAGCTGTGCTAAGAGAGATGGACCGAGGTGGTCAAGTTTTTTATATTTATAACCGTGTTGAAACCATTGACCAAAAAGTTTCTGAACTACATGAGTTGGTCCCTGAAGCACGTATCGGGTTTGTACATGGTCAGATGAGTGAGGCGATGCTAGAGAACACCCTCCTAGACTTCTTGAATGGTGATTACGATGTTCTGGTAGCTACAACCATTATCGAGACAGGGATTGATATCTCCAACGTTAATACTCTTTTTATTGAGAATGCAGACCATATGGGCTTGTCTACCCTTTATCAGCTAAGAGGTCGTGTTGGACGTAGTAATCGAATTGCTTATGCTTATCTCATGTATCGTCCTGACAAAGTACTAACAGAAGTCTCTGAGAAGCGTTTGGATGCTATTAAGGGCTTTACAGAACTGGGATCAGGTTTTAAAATTGCCATGCGTGATTTATCGATTCGTGGTGCAGGAAATATTCTTGGTGCTTCTCAAAGTGGTTTCATCGACTCAGTCGGATTTGAAATGTACTCGCAACTCTTGGAAGAGGCTATTAATAAACGTCAAGGTAAAACTCAAGTTCGCCGTAAAGGAAATGCAGAGTTCAATCTTCAAATTGATGCTTATCTTCCAACCGACTATATTTCTGACGAGCGTCAAAAAATTGAAATTTATAAGCGGATTCGAGAAATTGAGAATCAGAAAGACTATCAAGACCTTCAAGACGATCTTATTGACCGCTTTGGAGAATATCCAGACCAGGTTGCCTATCTCATTGAGATTGGTCTGGTTAAGGCCTATTTGGATGCTGCCTTTGCAGAATTAGTTGATCGTAAGAATGATAGTATTATTGTTCGTTTTGAAAAAGCTTCTCTTAAATTCTTCTTGACTCAAGATTATTTCGAAGCCATCTCTAAAACGCATTTAAAGGCAAGAATTAGTGACAACAAGGGGAAAGTAGAGATTACTTTTGATGTTCGTAGCAAGAAAGACTATGAAATCCTTGAAGAATTAAAGATTTTTGGTCAGACATTCATGGAAATCAAAAAACGTAAAGAAAAAAAAGAAGCTTAAGGAAAGTTTAAGTAAGTCGCTATATACTATAAACATCCTAAAACTTTTCTTTTTCATAAATCTCCTGAGAGGGGCGACTGGTGTCGTTCCTCTCATTTTTGCGTTTAAAAAGGCTTTCGTCTGCTATTTTCTAAAAAAAATGCTATCATAGAAGAGATATCCTAACGAAAAGGAAATAATAATATTGAGATTAGACAAATATCTAAAAGTATCACGAATTATCAAACGTCGTCCAATAGCTAAAGAAGTAGCTGATAAAGGACGTATAAAAGTGAATGGGGTGCTCGCTAAGTCATCCACGGATTTGAAGATTGGGGACCAGATTGAAGTTCGTTTTGGAAATAAACTGCTGACTGTTCGTGTACTCGAAATGAAAGATAGTACTAAAAAAGAAGATGCGGCAAAAATGTACGAGATTATAAGTGAAACAAGGATTGAAGCAGATGAGCAAGAAGCCTAATATTGTACAGCTTACGAACGATTACATTGATAATGCCAATCAAGAGCAACGATTAGAGCGTGCCGAACACGAACAAAGGAATCGCTTTATGGGGTGGATTCTTTTTGTGGTTGTTTTACTCTTTATCTTGCCAACCTACAATCTGGTTGAGACCTATATGAATATCAAACAGCAAGAGAAGGAAGTCTTGTCGCTTCAGAAAGACTATGATAAATTGTCGGATCAGACAAAGGAACGAAAGGATTTGGCTAAGAAACTTAAGGATGATGCTTTCGCCGAGAAATATGCGCGTGCTAAGTACTATTATTCACGTGAAGGAGAGTCAATCTATCCTGTACCAAGCTTATTACCCTAATGAAAGATTTACTAAAAACTGTAGAAACTTTTTTAACCTATTCAGAAGCCAAGTTAGAGGAACTATCAGAAAAAAATCAGCAACTTAAAACGGAATTACCGAGGAAAGAGGAGGTGAAGAAGCAAGCATGAAAAAGCTCTTAATAGCTGCAACTGTTGTGCTTGTATCTTCTAGCCCCCTGGTCTTACTTCCTATGGAGAAGGAGCTAACTCTGACCCCAAAACAGGTCCAAAAATTGACTCAAAATACTACAGCTAGCTTGACTCAATTTAAACAGATTCCTAAAAACCCAAGAACGATAACAACTATCCTAACTTATAAGAACAAGGATTTAACAGAATTTAAAACCAGTATCCAAGCGGATACCAAACTATCGATTTCTGCTATTTTTTGGAATGCTAAAGGTGAGCCTGTTTTCCAACTTCAAGATGGTGATTATGTAGCCGCTAGTCAGAAATCAATTGTAGACGACAGTATCTATAATCAAAAAACAGTAGATATGACCTTCTGGACTAAAGATGGTTTAACGGTATACAAAGAACCTTACGTTTTAGGAACTGAAAAAGCTGACTCCAAACTCGCTAGTTTTAAACCCATTAAGGTTAGCCAAGCAGCTCAGACGCATGCTGGAACTTATTATTTTGCAGATGGAGAAGGTTGGATCAATGCCTCTGACTTGTCAACTACTGATAATCGCATTGAGGCTGTTCAAAAAGTACTTAACGAGAAGTATAACAATCAAGAGCGCATATCAGTTTATGTTAAGCAACTTGATACTGGAAAAATAGCAGCTATCAATGACGAAAAAAGCATGTATGCTGCTAGCGTAGCCAAGCTAGGTGTCCTCTATTATGCACAGGAACGTCTGTCGCATAAGAAGTTATCTTTATCAGATGAGTACCAATATACCTCTGCTGTGAATGGATTCCCAGGTGCCTATGATCCAGATGGTTCTGGAAAAATCAGTAAAATGCCTGATGATAAAAATTATAGCTTGGAAAACCTGTTGAAGGCTGTAGCCCAAAACTCAGATAATGTAGCGACAAATATACTAGGGTATTATGTGGCTAATCAGTATGATCACTCCTTCCAAAAATCTGTAGATAAAGCCTCAGCGACCTCGTGGAATATGGATAAAAAGGAGTTGACTGCTAAAGCAGCAGGTACCCTGATGGAGTCTGTTTATAGGCAAAATGGGGATATTATCAATTATCTTTCAAGTACAGACTATGATGGCGAACGTATTTCAAAAAACATTGATGTTCCTGTTGCACATAAAATAGGAGATGCCTACGACTTTAAACATGATGTGGCAATTGTTTATACAGATTCACCCTTTATTCTATCGATTTTTACGGATAAAGAGGGCTATGACAAAATTACCTCAATTGCAGATGATGTTTATGGAATTTTAAGATAATGACAGAAAAATTGTTGCAAATGATGCAAGACAAAGGTTATTTTAACCAGCACAAGAAAATTTTAGTAGCAGTATCAGGTGGGGCAGACTCGATGAGTTTGCTGCACTTTTTATATAACCATCAAAAAGACTTGGACATTCAGCTTGGGATTGCTCATATTAATCATAAACAACGACAAGAATCGGAGCATGAAGAAACGTATTTACGTCATTGGGCAAAGGAACATCAGATTTCTTTCCACTATAGTGCCTTCTCAGGAAAGTTTTCAGAAAATGACGCCCGCACCTTTCGCTATGAGTTTTTTCGGAGAGTTATGAAGGATTATGGTTACACTGCCCTTGTGACTGCGCATCATGCTGATGATCAGGCTGAGACGATTTTTATGAGACTTTTGAGAGGAAGTCGTTTAAGACATTTGACAGGAATTTCAGCTGTAAGACCTTTTGGCACTGGTCAGATTATTCGTCCCTTTTTGCACCTCACAAAAGCTCAACTTCCAGAGACTTTCCATTTTGAAGATAAGAGTAATACTTCATTAGCCTATCTCCGGAATCGTATTAGACTATCCTATCTCCCTACCTTATCTCAGGAAAATCCTAAATTCAAGGAGCATCTTTGTCTTTTATCCGAGGAGATTGGTCTTATGGAGCAAGCTCTAGAGGAGTTAACAAAGGATATTACTATCACTGATTTATCTGTTTTTCAACAACAGTCAGATGCTGTCCAACTCCTTCTTCTTCAGAATTATTTAGACTCCTTTCCTGAATTACAGCTTTCTAAAGGCCAATTTAATCAATTGTTAAGTTACTTAAGAAAAAAAGCTTCTGGAAAGGTGCCCCTAAAAAATGGTTATGAATTAGTCAAAACACAAACTGATTTCTTAATAAGGCAAGAAGAGTCTCTATCTTTATCTTCCCCTCGTCACTTAAAACTTGGAGAATCTATCACGTTTGAGGAGTACACATTGACTTTTTCGGAATTTAATGACAATTCTAACGTAGATTGTGTTAATATTTGGTCAGATTCTCCAATTACGATTCGTCATAGACAAAAAGGTGATAAGATTGACTTTGGTAGTCACCATAAAAAATTAAGACGACTTTTCATAGACAATAAAATTCCAGACAAGGAAAGACAAAAAGCTATTATAGGAGAACAAGATGGTCAGATTATCTTTCTTTATGTCTCCGGGCGTCTCTATTTGAAAAAAAATCCCGAAAATGCTATACTTTATGGCACTGTAGTCATTTATAAGAATTTCTAATCAAATACCATGTTTAAATAACGATGATTGAAGTAAAAGTGGTATAATAATACAATATTGACTTCGAGAAAGGGAACCCAATGTTAGAAAAAGACATTAAAAAAGTCCTCTTTTCCCAAGAGGATATCGTAGCTAAAACTAAAGAATTAGGTCAGCAATTAACAAAAGATTATGAAGGAAAAAATCCCCTTTTAGTCGGTGTTTTAAAAGGTGCTGTTCCATTTATGGCTGAACTTATCAAACATATCGATACACATCTTGAAATGGACTTTATGGTCGTTTCAAGTTATGGTGGTGGAACTGTCAGCAGTGGTGAGGTAAAGATACTTAAGGATGTTGATACCAATGTTGAAGGACGAGATATCATCTTTATTGAAGATATCATTGACACTGGACGTACCCTCCTTTACCTTCGAGATATGTTCAAATACCGTAAAGCAAACTCAGTAAAAATAGCAACTCTTTTTGATAAACCAGAAGGTCGCGTCGTTGACATTGAAGCTGATTATGTATGTTACGATGTTCCTAACGAATTTATTGTTGGTTTCGGACTAGACTATGACGAAAAGTACCGTAACCTTCCTTACGTTGGTGTTCTAAAAGAAGAGATTTATACAAAATAAGTAAAGGTCTAATTAGCTTATGAATAATAAAAATAATAATGGCTTCTTGCGGAATGCTTTCCTCTATATCTTAGTGATTATTGCAATCGTAACAGGAGTCCAGTATTTTGCTGGGGGAAGCCAAAGTCCAAGTCAATCACTGTCTTACACGCAGTTGGTTAATAAAATTAAAGATGGTAAGGTGAAATCAATCACCTATCAACCAAACGGTAGTATCATTGAGGTTAAAGGAAACTACAAAAAGGCCGAGAAGGTTGATACAGACCTTAGTTTACCATTTTTAGGTAGCGCTTCGTCAGAGACACGTAGCTTTACCTCAACAGTTCTTCAGAACGAAACAACAATGAAAACATTGCAATCGGCTTCAGAATCAGCTGATGTTAATGTTAAAATGATTCGTGAAAGTTCAAGTGGCACTTGGATATCGTATCTCTTTAGTTATATCCCTTTGATTGGTATTGCTATTTTCTTCATTTTTATGATGAATCAAGGTGGCAACCGAGGCGCCATGAATTTTGGTCGCAATCGTGCTAAAACACAATCAAAAGAGAATATTAAGGTTCGCTTTACAGATGTAGCGGGTGCAGAAGAAGAAAAAGAAGAACTCGTAGAAGTAGTCGATTTCCTCAAAAACCCACGTAAATACAAGGCTTTGGGAGCACGTATTCCTAAGGGGGTTCTTCTTGAGGGCCCTCCAGGAACAGGTAAAACTCTTCTTGCTAAGGCTGTGGCTGGTGAGGCAGATGTTCCCTTCTTCAGTATTTCAGGTTCTGATTTTGTAGAAATGTTTGTTGGTGTCGGAGCAAGTCGTGTTCGTAGCTTGTTTGAAGATGCTAAAAAGGCTGAGAGAGCTATCATCTTTATTGATGAAATTGATGCTGTTGGTCGTCGTCGTGGTACCGGAATGGGTGGTGGAAATGACGAACGTGAACAGACCCTCAACCAGTTGTTGATTGAAATGGATGGGTTTGATGGCAATGAGAATATTATTGTCATTGCTGCAACCAACCGTAGCGATGTTCTTGATCCAGCTCTATTGCGTCCAGGACGATTTGACCGTAAAGTTCTTGTTGGTCGCCCAGATGTAAAAGGTCGTGAAGCCATCTTGAAAGTCCATGCTAAGAATAAACCATTGGCTGAAGACGTTAACCTTAAGGTTGTTGCTCAGCAAACTCCAGGTTTTGTTGGAGCCGACCTAGAAAATGTTTTGAATGAGGCAGCTTTGGTTGCAGCGAGACGTAGTAAGACAAGGATTGATGCTAGCGATATTGATGAAGCGGAAGACCGTGTTATTGCTGGTCCTTCTAAGAAAGATCGTCAAGTATCTGAACACGAACGTAAAGTTGTGGCTTACCATGAAGCAGGACATACGATTGTTGGTCTAACCCTTTCTAGTGCTCGTGATGTTCATAAGGTTACTATTGTTCCTCGAGGTCGTGCAGGTGGATATATGATTTCTTTACCAAAAGAGGATCAAATGTTGTCATCTAAGGACGAGCTTAAAGAACAATTGGCAGGCCTTATGGGTGGACGTGTGGCAGAAGAAATTATCTTTAATGTTCAAACATCAGGTGCTTCAAATGACTTTGAGCAAGCAACACAATTAGCACGTGCAATGGTTACTGAATATGGTATGAGCGAAAAACTTGGACCAGTCCAATATGAAGGTAACCATGCTATGAATCCAGGTCAATTTACACCGGATAAGTCTTATTCAGCTCATACTGCCCAACTCATTGATGAAGAAATTCGATCACTTCTGGTTGAAGCACACGATAAAGCAGCTGAAATTATCAATGCAAACCGAGAAACACATGCTCTCATTGCAGAGGCTTTGCTTAAGTATGAAACACTCGACGCTGCACAGATTAAATCAATCTATAAAACTGGTAAAATGCCAGCAGATTCTCTTGAGGATTCTGACGAAGATAATCATGCTTTATCTTTTGATGAAGTCAAAGAGAGACTTGAAACAAAGAAATAATAAAGATGAAGAAGAGTAGAGTGTTTACTCTTCTTTTTTATTGAATAAAAAAGTTACAAAAAAAGAAAATTAAAACTTTAAAAAAGTTATTGACAAGGTAAGCAAGAGATGATAATATGAATAGGCTACATCGGAGGATGAAGCAGAGACACGAGGAAGTTTGGAAAAAACTTTTCAAAAAGTGTTGACAAGATATTCTAGATTT
>NZ_JAQFJQ010000013.1:0-51373 GCF_030440175.1 Streptococcus sp. SV2 | reverse complement strand
CAGAAAACACTCAAATCATTGACACAACTAAATTCGCATTTGGACGTTACTACAAGTTCGACATCCCAACAACAGTGAAAGCTGATGTACCTGGTGGTGTAGATATTGAAAATACTGCGGCTCAAGTTGTTAACTACTACAACCCAACAACTAAGAAGGTTGAAAAACCAAACAAACCAACTGAAAAACGTGTAAATAGTGTTCCAGTTGATATTGAATTCAACTTCACTAAACGTTTGGAAGGTCGTGAACTTAAAGCAAACGAATTCAACTTCGTGCTTAAAGATGCTTCAGGTAAAGTTCTTGAAACAGTAAGCAATGACGCAGCTGGTAACGTTAAATTCTCTAAACTTGAGTTCAAGAAGGGTCAAGAAGGCGTTCACAACTACACTGTAGAAGAAGTTAAGGGCACAGATTCAACTGTTACATACGATACAATGAAAGCAAATGTAACAGTAACCGTTTCACATGACGGAACTGCTAAACTTCTCGTAGCTAAAGTTGGCGAAATCGCTGATAAAGAATTCAACAATACTGTTCGTCCTCCAGAAGAACCTAAGTTTAAACCAGAGAAATACGTTCTTAGCAAAGATAATGGTAAGTTTGATATCACTGGTACTAAGCTTGTTGATGATGATAAAGAGTTGAAAGATAAGTATGCAGAAACAAATGCAAACCCTTATGCTGATGATCCATCAAACAACGAAGTAGAAAACATCAATACTAAAGCTGTTAAACGTGGCGATATTATCAACTACCAAGTATGGCTTGATACAAATCAATTTGATGCAAACAACAAGGATAACATCCAAACTGTTGGTATCACTGATGATTACGATGAAGCTAAATTGGATGTAGTTGCATCAGAAATCAAGGCTTATGATGGTAAGACTGGTGCAGATGTAACAGATAAATTCGATATCACAGTTAATAACGGTGTGATTACAGCTAACCTTAAAGATGGCTTCACTAAGTCACTTGGTGACGCTGAAAACACTCAAATCATTGACACTACTAAGTTTGAATTTGGACGTTACTACAAGTTTGTCATCCCAGCTAAAGTAAGCAGTGGTGCATTTGATGGTGCTGAAATTGTAAATACAGCAGCTCAGCTCGTTCACTACTACAACCCAACAACTAAGAAAGTTGAAACACCTAAGGTACCAACTGAAAAACGTGTCAACAATGTTCCAACAGCTATTGAGTTGGTATTTGGTAAGACACTTAACGGACGTCAGTTGAAAGATAAAGAATTCAGCTTCGTACTTAAAGATTCAGAAGGTAAAGAAATTGAAACTGTTAAGAACGATGCAGAAGGTAAGGTTAAGTTCCATACTATCAATTATGCTAAGGCAGATATTGGTAAGACATTCAACTACACAGTAGAAGAAGTTCAAGGAACTGATAAGACAGTTACTTACGACCCAATGAAAGTCAATGTTACTGTTACAGTTGTTCAACCTTCACCAGGTGCTCAATTAACAACTGTCGTTTCTTACGCTACAGTAGGTGGAGATGCTTACGGTGCAGACGATCGTGTCTTTGATAACGAGGTTAACCCTAACTTCAAACCTGAAAAATATGTTGTTTCAGAACCAAGATTCGACATCATTGGTAACAAACTTGCCGATGACGATGATTCAGCTGATAAAGTTGAAATCCAAAACTTGAATGGTAAGACCCTCAAACGTGGCCAAAAGATTTACTATCAAGTATGGCTTGACACTCGTGACTTCACAGCAGAAAGCAATCTTCAAACTGTAGGTATCACTGATAACTACGAAGAAGATAAGCTTGATATCAATCCTGCTGAAATCAAAGTTTACGATGGTAAGACTGGTGCAGATGTTACTGATAAGTTCGATATCAAGGTTGAAAACGGTGTTCTCTATGGTTCATCTAAAGCAAGCTTGACTAAACCTATCAGCGATAAAGACGCAACTCCAGTTATCGATACAACTAAATTCGAGTTTGGTCGTTATTATAAATTTGATATCCCAGCAACTGTTAAGGATATTAAAGAAAACGACGGTGTTGATATTGAAAATACAGCCAACCAAACTATCCATCAATACAACCCTTACAATAAGAAAGTTACAACTCCTAACAAACCAACTCAAACACGTGAAAACAACGTTCCAGTTCCACTCGAGTTCGACTATACTAAACGACTTGAAGGACGTGAGTTGACTGCAGGTGAGTTCAGCTTCGTATTGAAAGATCAAAACAACAAGGTTCTTCAAACAGTAACCAACGATAAAGATGGTCACATCAAGTTTGAAAAACTCTTGTTCAGCAAAGCAGATCTTGGTAAGACATTCACTTACACTGTGGAAGAAGTACCAGGTAAAGATACTACTGTATCTTACGATGGAATGGTAGCTAAAGTAACTGTTGAAGTTACTAAAGAAGGTAAAGTTCTTAAGACTGTTGCTAACTACTCTGCAAATGGCGGTAACGCTTCTGGCGCTAACGACAAAGAGTTCAACAACAAAGTTCGCCCACCAGAAACACCTAAGTTCCAACCAGAAAAATATGTTGTTTCTGAAGCAAAATTCGATATCACAGGTACTAAGCTCGTTGATGATGATAAAGAATTGGCTAACAAGGTTGCAGATACAAATGCTAACCCTTACGCTGATGACGCATCAAACAACGAATTGGAAAACTTGAATACTAAGTCAGTTAAACGTGGTGAAAAGATTTACTACCAAGTATGGCTTGACACTACTCAATTTGACGCCAACAACAAGGATAACATCCAAACAGTTGGTGTATCAGATGACTACGATGAAACTAAGTTGACTGTGAATGCTTCAGACATTAAGGCATACGACTCAGTAACAGGTGACGATGTAACATCTAAGTTCGACATTTCAATCGAAGGTGGTAAGATTGTTGCTAACCTTAAAGATGGCTTCACTAAGTCACTTGGCGATGCTGAAAATACTCAAGTTATCGACACTACTAAGTTCGCCTTTGGACGCTACTATAAATTTGATATTCCTGCAACAGTGAACGCAAACGTTCCTGGCGGTGTGGATATTGAAAATACAGCAGATCAAGTTGTTCACTACTACGATCCAACTCATAAATCTGTTGAAAAACCTAACAAACCAACTGAAAAACGTGTTAACAGTGTTCCAGTTGAAGTCGGATTCAACTTCACTAAACGTTTGGAAGGTCGTGAGCTTAAAGCTAACGAATTCACATTCGAGTTGAAGGATGCAGCAGGTAAAGTTGTTGAAACTGTTAAGAATGATGCAGCTGGTAACGTTAAATTCTCTAAACTTGAATTCAAGAAAGGCCAAGAAGGCGTTCACAAGTACACAGTAGAAGAAGTCAAAGGAACTGATGCAACTGTTACATACGATACAATGAAAGCGAATGTAACAATCACTGTTTCTCATGATGGTACTGCTAAAGCTCTTGTAGCGACTGTTGGTGAAATTGCTGATAAAGAATTCAACAATGCTGTTCGTCCACCAGAAAAACCTAAGTTCCAACCAGAAAAATATGTTGTTTCTGAAGCGAAATTCGACGTAACAGGTACTAAACTTGTTGATGATGATAAAGAATTGGCTAATAAGGTTGCAGATACAAATACCAACCCTTACGCTGATGATGCATCAAACAACGAAGCTGAAAACTTGAATACTAAGTCAGTTAAACCTGGTCAAAAACTTTACTACCAAGTATGGCTTGATACAACTCAATTTGACGCTAACAACAAGGATCATATCCAAACTGTTGGTATCACTGATGACTACGATGAAACTAAGTTGGATGTCGATGCATCAGCAATCAAGGCTTACGATTCAGTATCAGGTGCGGATGTAACTTCTAAGTTTGACATTAAGGTTGAAAATGGTGTTGTTACAGCTAACCTTAAAGATGGCTTCACTAAGTCACTTGGCGATGCTGAAAACACTCAAGTTATCGACACTACTAAGTTCGCCTTTGGACGCTACTATAAATTTGATATTCCTGCAACAGTGAAAGCAGACGTCGCTGGCGGTGTGGATATCGAAAATACAGCAGCCCAAGTTGTTAACTACTACAACCCAACAACTAAGAAAGTTGAAAAACCAAACGTACCAACTGAAAAACGTGTTAACAGTGTTCCAATTTCAGTAGAATTCAACTTCACTAAACGTTTGGAAGGTCGTGAGCTTAAAGCTAACGAATTCAGCTTCGTGCTTAAAGATTCAGAAGGTAAGACTCTTGAAACTGTAAGCAATGACGCTAAAGGTAACGTTAAATTCTCACCTATTGAGTACAAGAAAGGCCAAGAAGGCACTTACAAGTACACAGTAGAAGAAGTTAAAGGTACTGATGGTACTGTTCAATACGACGGTATGAAAGCTCTTGTCACTGTTGAAGTATCACATGATGGTAAAGCGAAAGCTCTTATCACTAAGGTTACTGACCCAGCAGATAAAGAATTCAACAATACTGTTCGTCCACCAGAAAAACCTAAGTTCCAACCAGAGAAATATGTTGTTTCTAAAGAAAAATTCGATATCACTGGTATGAAACTTGTTGATGATGATGCTGAGTTGAAAGATAAAGTAGGCGATACTAACAAAGATCCTTACGCTGACAGCACAGCTAATAACGAAGCTGAAAACCTTAATACTAAGACACTCAAGAAAGGTGATAAGTTTGTTTACCAAGTATGGCTTGATACAAACAACTTCACTGACGCTCAAAATATCCAATCTGTTGGTGTTACAGATAAATATGACAGCGAAAACTTGAACATCAATGTCGCAGATATTAAAGCATACGACTCTGTAACAGGAGAAGATGTGACAGCTAAGTTTGACATCAAGGTTGAAAATGGTGTAATCACTGCAACATCTAAGTCTGACCTTACTAAGTCACTCGGTGATGCAGAAAATACTCAAGTGATCGATACTGCTAAATTGGCATTCGGACGCTACTACAAGTTCGATATTCCTGCAACTATCAAAGGCACTGCTAAAGATGGTGTAGACATCGAAAATACTGCGTCACAAATCGTTCACCAATACGACCCAACTAAGAAATCTGTTGAAAAACCAGAAAAACCAACAGAAAAACGTGTAGTCAATATCCCAACTAAGGTTGAATTTGAATTCACTAAGAAACTTGAAGGTCGTGAACTTAAAGCTGGTGAATTTAGCTTCGTACTTAAAGATAGCAAGGGTAATGTGATCGAAACTGTAAGCAATGATGCTAACGGTAAGATCAAGTTCTCAGCTCTTGAGTACAAACGTGGTGAAGAAGGTACTCACGTCTACACAGTAGAAGAAGTACAAGGTAACGATACAAGCGTTACTTACGATAAGATGGTAGCTACAGTCGTTGTTTCTGTATCTAAAGACGGTAAAGTCTTGACAGCAACTTCTCAATTGCCAGAAGATACTGAGTTCAACAACATTGTGACACCACCGACTCCTCCAACACCACCAACGCCACCAACGCCACCAACACCACCGACTCCTCCAACGCCACCAACGCCACCAACTCCTCCAACTCCTCCAACACCAGTGGTTCCACCAGTGACACCACCAACTACACCAGAAGCTCCTAAAGGACCAGCACTCCCTGAAACAGGTGATGATGCGTCTATGGCAGCTATGGCTCTCGGAGGAATCCTTGCGGCAGCTGGACTTGGTTTGGCAGGAAAACGCAAAAAAGAAGACTAAAATAGTAAAAAGGGTCAAAACCCTCAATATAGTTAGTTAGACTATTTCAGTTTTCGAAAAAGAGACTCATCCCGAAAGGGGTGGGTCTCTTTTGTGATGTTCAAAGTGATGAATACCTTTTTTGGGGCTCTATGTCAACTGTAGTGGATGACGAAAAGCTAACATCTAGAGAGAACCTGATAGGTTTTCTCTTTTTGTGTGTTCAGAGTGATGAAGACACTCTTCTTAAAGTTGATAAAGTTTTTAAACCAAATTCCAACCGTTTGATGTTTTTGATCAACTTATTAGTCGCTTCAAGTTTCGCGCTTTGAATAGTCCGTTTCTAGTGCGTTTTTGATGTATGGTTTGTATCTAAGGAAGGTCCTAAAGACAGTTTTGAAGCAATGATTGACCTTGTTCATATTTTCCTCTATCAGCTCAAAAAACTCATCTACCCTCTTCTCCTGAAAGTGAAATAGTAAGAACTGGTAAAGATTATAGTAGTCGCAGAGTTCCTCTGAGAAATTCAGTGTCTTTTCAATGACTTTATGTGGTTATAAAGTTTGGCGGAAGGTCTTTGAGTAAAAAGGCGTGAGAGATAACTTACGGCAGTCCTCTTGGAAGAGTCTCCAGTGATTTTTCAAGGTTCGATAGGGTAGTGATTTCTTGATGAAATGATTCATAATCGCAATTCTAGTCTTAAAAATAGTGGCTCTATAATCTCTATAGTAGTTTTATCTATTACAGATATTATAGAGTGCTTTTTAATTATTCAGTCAAAAAACAAAGTTTTATGGAAGAGATAAAACATTAAAAATACTGATATCTTTTCAATTTAATTACATTAATAAATCTAAAAACTTGTATATTTATACTTGAATCTTAGTTTTATTATGAGTGTATCTATAAATATTGAAGATGTAAAAGGTAAGAATCATTCTATGATTCGAAAATTGTAAGACTTTTAAAAAGTAATATATGTTGATATTGTAAGATGTTATAAATGCTTTAAATACAATGATTAATTTATGTTTTGAATTATATATGTAAAGTTGTATAGGTTCTGTATAAAAAGAAGGTGTTAGAAAATAATACTTTGAAAAGAATAATGTTTAAGTTATTTAAAAAAATAGGGTAAACTAATTTTATAATGGTAAAATATTGATTCAATTCTAATTATATGATATATTTGACGTTAGGGAAATTCAATTTAAATTATTTTTAGAAGAGACAAGAGTAATCAAAATCTAATGATTGCTTGTCTAGGAGGAAAGATGGGTAAAGATATCTTTAGTAAGAAGAGTCGTTTCTCGATTCGTAAATTGAATATTGGAGTCTGCTCGGTCTTGCTTGGTACTTTGATCATGATTGGTCACACAGCTCAAGCGGATGAAACGACATCTGATGGAGCAACAGTTGCAGCTACAGCTGTAAGTGCAAGTCAAGGTGAAGGAGTCGCGGCTACAACTTCGCCAACTACAGCACCAGAAAGTGTCTCAACTACTACGGTAACACCAGCTGCCACTGAAACAGTCGCAGCGACGTCGGTTGCACCTACAACATCAGTTGCACCAAGTGCAGTAGTAAGTTCGGAAGCGCCAGCTTCAACAAGTGTTGCAAGTTCAGCGCCGGCAAATTCAGTAGCGACATCAACAAGTCCAGTAGTTGCTTCAGAAGTTACAGGCTCAACAAATGCATCAACCGCAAAACCAGCAACTGCATCTGAGGCATCTCGTTCAGTCACAGCTTCTACAACACCATCAACTACAGCAAGCTCAGAGAGCGCTATCACAAATAATATTAGTGCGTCAGAAACTGCAAATGCGCCTCGTGTACGTAGTCGTCGAAGTATCGCACAAGGAGCAACACGTTCAGCATCAACTACAACACGTGCATCAGATGGTGCACAAAATCTTGATTATTCTAATAAAGAAAATGTTCAAGATTACGTACAGATTAGCTACGAAGTGGATAAATTAAATAACGTTCTTCATTGGACTGTTCTTGATAATCCTGGTCGAAAAGCGAATGCCGCTAGTGGTTATGTTTACTTTACTATCCCTAAAGATTCTGTTGGCGCACCCACAAACTGGCAAGTTGTTCAAACTGACAAAAATGGAAAAGTAGTCAATACGCGTAATTACTGGAAGGATAATGATGGATCATACTTGATGGGTCAAAATGGTAGAATGGATACCTATACAGGCTCTGAAATGACTCAACGTTTGACCCAACTTTACAAAGATATAAAAAATCCAGCAATTCAAGGAAATGAAGCAGCGGTAGCGGCTCAAACAGCAGAACGTTCACAAGCTTTGTATACGATGACAGCGGATAATAATGCCATTCGTAATGTTATGTGGACGATTACATTTGACACACCGATCGTAGATAAATCTAAGCCACTTGACTATGTTGCAGGTATGCAAGGAACAGGAGTTATTGGCGGAAGAACGAATATTATGACTGGTTATGCGGATAACTTCATTGATAATGAAAGTTCAAAATTCCAAGCAGTAGCAGTCAAAGAAAAGTATACTGCAAAAGTTGGTGGAAGTTTTGATGCTACTCCGGCTAATTATGTAACCAATAAAGCTGGAACACCAGAATTCCCAAATAACTATCGTGGTGCAACAACATTTGCATGGAAAGACGGCCAAGCTCCAACTGCTACACAAGCAGGTACTTATACAAAAACCGTAGTGGTTACTTACCCAGCTCATTATAATCAAGCTCCACAAGAAGTGACAATTACTTTTGAAGTTCAAGGTGAAACACCAAAACCAGTTGCACCAGCAAGTCAGGTTCCAGAAATTACTTCAAATCTTAATGGTAAAGCAAGTACACCAGCTGATGTGACTGTAAATGCAACAGCAGGCTCAACTGTAAAACTTTATAATAATGATGGCGTTATGATCGGTGAAGCAGTAGCAAACGACCAAGGTGTAGCCACTGTTCACCCTACAAATAGCCTTCCAGAAGGAGAAATTACAGCTACCTCAACACCAGCAGGTGGAAGTGAGTCAGCTAAGAGTGCACCGATTACAGTTACAAAAACACCGTTGACCTATGTAGGTGGAGGAGTTAGTGGTGATAACTACACTCAACTTTTGGTTACCGAGTCACATCTTACAGTTTACCCGGGTGATCCTGTCAATGTAACAATTCAAGCAGCAGGATCACCGTCAGTTGAAAAATTTTGGATTCCTAATAATCCTTATTTGGCAAAAGGACTAGCATATACGAATGATTCTAATGGTGGTTTTCTGGATACAGCTGGCTCAAATACTTATAGACAGCGTAAGGCATACTATCGTGGTAATGTTGATATGACGCAGTCTGCAGGTAGTTCCACTGCTACCTATGCTGTTAGAAATAAAAATGGTAAAGTAGTAACGAGAAATCTTACAATTACCGTTCTTGAGACAGCTAAGAAGTATGAGCCAACTCCTGGAGGAGCAAAAGTAGAAGTTGCTGATCCTAATAATATAAGTGCAACTGAGAAGGCAGCTGTTGAAAAAGCGGTTGGAGATGCGAATACTGCACTTCCACAAGGAACAACATACGTTGCGGATAAAAAGGGTAATGTTACAATTACTTATCCTGATAAATCAGTAGATAAAATTGCTGCTGCATACTTAGTTACACCTGCAAAAGACACCACAGCTCCAGATAAACCAGTAGTGAATACAGATCTTACAGGAAAAGCTGGAACTAAGACTCCGGTTGAGGTGACTGCAGAAAAAGGCTCAACTGTTGCCCTTTACGATAAAGATAACAACAAGATCGGTGAAGCGACAGCAGGCGCAGATGGTAAAGCTACCATCACGCCAACCGTCGACATTCCAGTAGGAAATGTAACAGCTAAAGCGACAGATGCGGCTGGTAATACATCAGACGCAAGTGATCCTAAAGTGGCAACCGACACCACAGCCCCAGCGAAACCAGTAGTGAATACAGACCTAACAGGTAAAGCAGGCACTAAGCCATCAGTAGAAGTGAGCGCAGAACCAGGCTCAACTGTTGCCCTTTACGATAAAGATGGTAACAAAATTGGTGAAGGAACGGCTGCTAGCAATGGTAAAGTAACCATTACCCCAACTGTTGATATTCCAGTAGGTAATGTAACAGCAAAAGCGACAGACCCATCAGGAAACACATCAGATGCGAGTGATCCAAAAGTAGCGACAGATACTACAGCTCCAGCGAAACCAGTTGTGAACACAGACCTTACAGGTAAAGCCGGAACTAAGCCATCAGTAGAAGTGAGCGCAGAACCAGGCTCAACTGTTGCTCTTTACGATAAAGACGGCAACAAGATTGGTGAAGCGACAGCAGGCGCAAATGGTAAAGCAACCATTACGCCAACCGTCGACATTCCAGCAGGAAATGTAACAGCAAAAGCGACAGATGCATCAGGTAACACCTCAGACGCAAGTGATCCAAAAGTAGCGACAGACACTACAGCCCCAGCGAAACCAGTAGTGAATACAGACCTCACAGGAAAAGCAGGCACTAAGCCATCAGTAGAAGTAAGCGCAGAACCAGGTTCAACTGTTGCTCTTTACGACAAAGATGGTAACAAGATTGGTGAAGCGACAGCAGGCGCAGATGGTAAAGCAACGATTACGCCAACAGTTGCTATTCCAGCAGGAAATGTAACAGCCAAAGCGACAGATGCATCAGGTAACACCTCAGACGCAAGTGATCCAAAAGTAGCGACAGACACCACAGCTCCAGCGAAACCAGTAGTGAATACAGACCTCACAGGTAAAGCCGGCACTAAGACACCGGTTGAAGTGAGTGCAGAACCAGGCTCAACTGTTGCTCTTTACGACAAAGATGGTAACAAGATTGGTGAAGGAACGGCTGCTAGCAATGGTAAAGTAACCATTACTCCAACTGTTGATATTCCAGTAGGAAATGTAACAGCTAAAGCAACAGATGCGGCAGGTAACACCTCAGACGCAAGTGATCCAAAAGTAGCGACAGACACCACAGCCCCAGCGAAACCAGTTGTGAACACAGACCTTACAGGTAAAGCCGGCACTAAGCCATCAGTAGAAGTAACTGCAGAACCAGGTTCAACTGTTGCTCTTTACGATAAAGATGGTAACAAGATTGGTGAAGGAACGGCTGCTAGCAATGGTAAAGTAACCATTACCCCAACCGTTGATATTCCAGTAGGTAATGTAACAGCCAAAGCGACAGATGCAGCGGGTAACACATCAGACGCAAGTGATCCTAAAGTAGCGACAGACACTACAGCCCCAGCGAAACCAGTAGTGAATACAGACCTAACAGGCAAAGCCGGCACTAAGCCATCAGTAGAAGTAACTGCAGAACCAGGTTCAACTGTTGCTCTTTACGATAAAGACGGCAACAAGATTGGTGAAGCGACAGCAGGCGCAAATGGTAAAGCAACCATTACGCCAACAGTTGATATTCCAGCAGGAAATGTAACAGCCAAAGCAACAGACGCGGCAGGTAACACATCAGTTGCTAGCGATCCTAAAGTAGCGACAGACACCACAGCCCCAGCGAAACCAGTTGTGAACACAGACCTTACAGGAAAAGCTGGAACTAAGCCATCAGTAGAAGTAACTGCAGAACCAGGCTCAACTGTTGCTCTTTACGATAAAGATGGCAACAAGATTGGTGAAGGAACGGCTGCTAGCAATGGTAAAGTAACCATTACCCCAACCGTTGATATTCCAGTAGGTAATGTAACAGCCAAAGCGACAGATGCAGCGGGTAACACATCAGACGCAAGTGATCCTAAAGTAGCGACAGACACTACAGCCCCAGCGAAACCAGTAGTGAATACAGACCTAACAGGCAAAGCCGGCACTAAGCCATCAGTAGAAGTAACTGCAGAACCAGGCTCAACTGTTGCTCTTTACGATAAAGATGGCAACAAGATTGGTGAAGGAACGGCTGCTAGCAATGGTAAAGTAACCATTACGCCAACAGTTGATATTCCAGCAGGGAATGTGACAGCGAAAGCGACAGATGCGGCTGGTAATACATCAGACGCAAGTGATCCTAAAGTGGCGACAGACACCACAGCCCCAGCGAAACCAGTTGTGAACACAGACCTTACAGGTAAAGCCGGAACTAAGCCATCAGTAGAAGTAACTGCAGAACCAGGCTCAACTGTTGCCCTTTACGACAAAGATGGTAACAAGATTGGTGAAGGAACGGCTGCTAGCAATGGTAAAGTAACCATTACTCCAACAGTTGATATTCCAGCAGGGAATGTGACAGCGAAAGCGACAGATGCGGCTGGTAATACATCAGACGCAAGTGATCCAGTTGAAGCAACTCGATTACGTACAGATGCGGATAAGAATGATCCAACAGCTAAGGCACAAACAGTAACACCAGGCTCAACCCCAAATGCACAAGATTCAATTGGTAATGTTGCAGATCTACCAAGTGGAACAACATACGAGTTCAAGACACCAGTAGATACAGCTACAGATGGTGAAAAAGACGCAACCGTCGTTGTCACCTACCCAGACGGATCTAAAGATGAAGTTCCAGTTAAGGTTACGGTTAAAACTCCAAGCACAGATGCGGATAATAACACACCAGTAGCTAAGGCTCAAACAGTAACACCAGGCTCAACCCCAAATGCGCAAGATTCAATTGGTAACGTTGCAGATCTACCAAGTGGAACAACATACGAGTTCAAGACACCAGTAGATACAGCTACAGATGGTGAAAAAGACGCAACCGTCGTTGTCACCTACCCAGACGGATCTAAAGATGAAGTTCCAGTTAAGGTTACTGTTAAAACTCCAAGCACAGATGCGGATAATAACACACCAGTAGCGAAAGCACAAACAGTAACACCAGGCTCAACCCCAAATGCACAAGATTCAATTGGTAATGTTGCAGATCTACCAAGTGGAACAACATACGAGTTCAAGACACCAGTAGATACAGCTACAGATGGTGAAAAAGACGCTATCGTTGTAGTGACTTACCCAGACGGATCTAAAGATGAAGTTCCAGTTAAGGTTACTGTTAAAACTCCAAGCACAGATGCGGATAATAACACACCAGTAGCGAAAGCACAAACAGTAACACCAGGCTCAACCCCAAATGCACAAGATTCAATTGGTAATGTTGCAGATCTACCAAGTGGAACAACATACGAGTTCAAGACACCAGTAGATACAGCTACAGATGGTGAAAAAGACGCTATCGTTGTAGTGACTTACCCAGACGGATCTAAAGATGAAGTTCCAGTTAAAGTTACTGTTAAAACTCCAAGCACAGATGCGGATAAGAATAATCCAACAGCTAAGGCTCAAACAGTGACTCCAGGTTCAACACCAAATGCACAAGATTCAATTGGTAACGTTGCAGATCTACCAAGTGGAACAACATTTGACTTCAAGACACCAGTAGATACAGCTACAGATGGTGAAAAAGACGCAACCGTCGTTGTCACCTACCCAGACGGATCTAAAGATGAAGTTCCAGTCAAAGTTACGGTTAAAACTCCAAGCACAGATGCGGATAATAACACACCAGTAGCGAAAGAACAAACAGTAACACCAGGCTCAACCCCAAATGCGCAAGATTCAATAGGTAACGTTGCAGATCTACCAAGTGGAACAACATACGACTTCAAGACACCAGTGGATACAACAACTCCAGGAGATAAAGGAACAACAGTCGTTGTGACTTACCCAGATGGTTCAACGGATGAAGTGCCAGTCACTATCAAGGTTATTGATCCTCGCACTGACGCAGATAAGAACACGCCAGCACTTAAAGACCAAACGGTCAACATCGGTGAAACACCAAAAGCTCAAGATTCAATCGGCAATGTCGGTGACCTTCCAAATGGAACTAAGTTTGAATTCAAGACTCCAGTGGATACAACAACTCCAGGAGATAAAGGAACAACAGTCGTTGTGACTTACCCAGATGGTTCAATTGATGAAGTGCCAGTTACTATCAAGGTTGTAGATTCTCGTACTGACGCAGATAAGAACACACCAGTAGCTAAGGATCAAACAGTAACACCAGGCTCAACCCCAAATGCACAAGATTCAATTGGTAACGTTGCAGATCTACCAAGTGGAACAACATTTGACTTCAAGACACCAGTGGATACAACAACTCCAGGAGATAAAGGAACAACCGTCGTTATGACTTACCCAGATGGTTCAACGGATGAAGTGCCAGTCACTATCAAGGTTATTGATCCTCGTACTGACGCAGATAAGAACACGCCAGCACTTAAAGACCAAACGGTCAACATCGGTGAAACCCCAGATGCTAAGAACTCAATCGGCAATGTCGGCGACCTTCCAAATGGAACTAAGTTTGACTTCAAGACTCCGGTAGATACAACAACACCAGGAGACAAGGAAACAACCGTTGTAGTCACTTACCCAGATGGTTCAACGGATGAAGTGCCTGTCACTATCAAGGTTGTAGACCCACGTACAGATGCGGACAAGAACACGCCAGCACTTAAAGACCAAACGGTCAACATCGGTGAAACACCAAGTGCGCAAGATTCAATTGGTAACGTTGCAGATCTACCAAGTGGAACTAAGTTTGACTTCAAGACTCCAGTGGATACAACAACTCCAGGTGATAAAGGAACAATAGTCGTTGTGACTTACCCAGATGGTTCAACGGATGAAGTGCAAGTCACTATCAAGGTTGTAGATCCTCGTACTGATGCGGATAAGAACATTCCAGCAACAACTATTCCAGCGCCTAAGGTAGCTCCAGCTCCTATGATGCATAAACAAACCCCAGCATCATCTGCAGAGCCAGCTAATCCAGAAATGTCATCAGTTTCAACTGCTACTAAGAAACAAGCATTGCCTGAAACAGGTGATGATGCGTCTATGGCAGCTATGGCTCTCGGAGGAATCCTTGCGGCAGCTGGACTTGGTTTAGCAGGAAAACGCAAAAAAGAAGACTAAAATAGTCAAAAGACCAAAAACCTCAATATAGTTAGTATGACTATTTCAGTTTTCGAAAAAGAGACTCATCCCGAAAGGGGTGGGTCTCTTTTGTGTGCTTTTGAGAGTAAGTATCATATTAAAATATTAGATAAAAAGAACATAAATTGCTATGTCATAGACGTTCTAAAGATTAGATAGCGATTGGTTTTGATTCAAGATACTTAAACTGATAGAAAATACTATGTATACTAATCCTATTATGAAACGGTTTAAGAACTTTCATAGAGACTGAGTCTCAGATGAAAAATAGTTTTTTATATTGATTAAAAATTAGAGAAAACACTTGCCTAAACATTAAAAAAAGGATATGATAGACTTCGGAAGAAGGTTAATAAATGCATAAAGTGCGTGTTTATTCGATAACGTCTTTGTTTTTGACGTGCCTTTGGGGTACAACGATTAACAAATAGGAAGTTTATGAATGAAACAAGCAAATCATGTTGTTGAAAAAGTGACAAAATACGCCATTCGTAAGTTGTCAGTAGGTGTTGGACCAGTTGCTATTGGAACATTCTTAATAGCAGGTGGTCTTTTCGTGTCTAAACCTGTTGAGGCAGACCAAGTCAGCGCTGATGCTTCAGTGCATTTGGCCTATGTCACTGAAAATGAATTGACACCAGCAGAGCAGAAACAAGTGGTCCATGCCATTCCTAAGGACTATCAAAATGAAGACACGTTTTATTTGGTCTATAAACGTAAGGGAAACACGCAGGCTACCTTACCTCAGACAGGCAGTACAGAATGGGCAGCGACAGGTCTAGGGTTGGCAACAGCAAGTATGGCTGTCCTTCTGTTTTCAAAAAAACACCGTAAAAAACTTATTGGTCTGGTTTTGATCGGGGCTACAGGTCAAACTCTCTTTATGCCGGTTGAAGTGCTTGCTTTGCAAAATAAGGAATTGCGTGCTTTTAATCAGACCGTGGCAGTTGCTAGTGCAGAGGATTTGGCTAAGGGTGTTATCACCATCGATGGTTACGAATATGTTGGTTATCTTCGTTATTCCTCAAAACCTGAGCTTGAACAGCCTTTAGAGACGGTTTTTAAAGGGCTTGAACCATCCATAAAAGACGATAAGGCACCAAAGCAAGAAGCCACTGATAAAGAAACAACGGAAAAAAGTTGGCAAAAGGGTAGTCAGGAAATCGGGCACGAGGGAGAATCTCTCGTTCAACCAAGTGTTCCTGAAAACAGTGCGCCAACAAGTGCTAAGGGCACGCAGGAAGTTGGCCACGAAGGTGAAGCGACTGTGCAACCAGCCGCCCCAGAGTATACAGGTCCAATCAGTGCTAATGGCACGCAGGAAGTTGGTCACGAAGGGGAGGCTGCTGTTCAGCCTGTCAATCCCGAGTATACGGGTTCAATTAGTAGCGATACTGTAAGCGCTAATGGCACGCAGGAAATTGGTCACGAAGGTGAAGCTTGGGTTCAGCCAGCTACACCAGAATATACAGGCCCAATCAGTGCTAATGGCACGCAAGAAATTGGTCACGAAGGGGAGGCTGCTGTTCAGCCTGTCAATCCCGAGTATACTGGTCCAATCAGTAGCGATACTGTAAGTGCTAATGGTACACAGGAAGTTGGTCACGAAGGTGAAGCTTGGGTTCAACCAGCCGCGCCAGAATATACCGGCCCAATTAGTGCTAATGGTACCCAAGAAGTTGGTCATGAGGGCGAGGCGCTCGTTCAACCAGCCGCACCGGAATATACAGGCCCAATTAGCGCCAACGGTACTCAAGAACCAGGCCACGAAGGCGAAGCCCTTGTTCAACCTGCTAATCCAGACTATACAGGTAAACTGGAAGCTAAAGGGACTCAAGAACCAGGCCATGAAGGCGAAGCCCTTGTTCAACCTACAAATCCAGAGTACACAGGCAAACTGGAAGCCAAGGGTACACAAGAATCAGGTCACGAAGGTGAGGCGGCTGTCCAACCCGAGAATCCTGTCCACACTCCAGTTGTTGGAAGTGTCACAGAGACTGAAACGCAAGCCATCGATTATCCTATCGAAGTTATCACTGATGATAGCAAGTATGTGGATGAAGAGGTTGTCGAGCAAGAAGGTCAAAAAGGTAGCCAAGAAATCCAGAAAATTTACCAAACCATTGATGGTGTCAAGGTTGGTGAGCCAACTATTGTGTCAGGTAAGGTTATTGAGGTGCCACAACCTAGAAAACTTCGTCGTGGCAGCAAACCTCTAGATGGAACAACGACGGAAGAGTCTATCGTAGAGCTTCCATTTAAAGAGATTGTCCAAGAAGATGATAGTCTTGAAAAGGGCACTCTAAAGGTTGTCCAAGAAGGTCAAAAAGGTCAAAACAAAATCACCAAAGTCTATAAGACCTATAAAGGGAATAAGACGTCTGAGGCACCAACTGTCACTGAAACCGTGCTAGTTCCTGTTCAAGATCGTATCGTTCACAAAGGGACCAAGGTGTCTGAAAAACCAGTGCTTACGCTGACACAGATTGACAAGGATAATTTGGGTCGTAGTGCTAAACTTAGCTACAACTTGACGAATCCAGGTTCAGCAGCTATCACGACTATTAAAGCTGTGCTTAAGAAAGACGGACAGGTTGTTCAAACGCTTGATATTCCTAGCACGACCTTGACTGCTGACCTAACAAACTTAGACTATTACAAGCCATATACCCTCACAACAACCATGACCTATGATCGTGGCAATGGTGAGGAGAATCAGGTTTTGGCAGACCAAACTCTCCAACTGGATTTCAAGAAGGTTGAGCTTAAAGATTTTGCACGTACAGATTTGATTAAGTATGACAATCAAACAGAAGTGGATGAGACTCGTCTGGCAGCTGTACCTCAGGATCTCACGAATTACTACTTGAAGATGACTTCTGCGGATCAGAAGACCACTTACTTGGCTGTAAAAGCCATCGAAGAAACGACGGTTGATGGCAAGGCGGTTTATAAGGTAACTGCAGCAGCGGACAATTTGGTTCAACGTGATGCCCAAAACCATTTTGCTCAAACCTATAGCTATTACATTGAGAAACCTCAGGCTAGCCAAGCCAATGTTTACTACGATTTTGCTGAGTTGGTCAATGCCATTCAGGCTAATCCTTCAGGTGAATTTAGACTGGGTCAAAGCATGAGTGCTCGTCACGTCGTTCCAAACGGTAAATCATACATTACGACCGAATTTACTGGTAAGTTGCTAAGTGATGGTGACAAACGCTATGCCATCTATGATTTAGAGCATCCATTGTTTAATGTCATCAATGGCGGAACGATCAAGAACATCAACTTTGAAAATGTAGACATCAATCGCTCTGGGCAAAATCAAATCGCGACGGTTGGATTTAACCTTAAAAATAAAGGTCTGATTGAAGATGTTAAGGTGACTGGTTCGATTACTGGTAACAATGATGTGGCTGGTATCGTCAATAAGATTGATGAAGATGGTAAGATTGAGAATGTCGCTTTTGTCGGTAAGATTGACTCTATCGGTAATAACTCGACAGTTGGTGGGATTGCTGGTTCAAACTACATGGGATTTGTCAACAGAGCCTATGTAGATGCGACTATTACAGCTCAAAATGCCAATGCCAGTATGCTGGTGCCATTTGTCACTTACATGCTCAACAGTTGGAAATCAGGAACGAAGGCTAAGGTAACCAATTCAGTAGCCAAGGGTGTACTTGATGTTAAAAACACACGAAATGTCGGTGGTATTGTCGCTAAGACATGGCCTTACGGCGCTGTTCAAGACAACGTGACCTATGCCAAGGTTGTCAAAGGTCAAGAAATCTTTGCTTCTAATGATGTGGATGACGAAGATGGTGGACCTCATATCAAAGACCTCTTTGGCGTTATCGGCTATAGCTCTGCCGAAGATGGCACTGGTAGAGATACCAAGAGTCCGAAAAAACTCAAACATTTGACTAAGGAAGAAGCTGATAAGCGTGTTGAAGGCTACAAGATTACAGCTGATACATTTGTTAGTGAGCCTTACGATTTGAATACTCTTAACAATGTTTCTAGTCCATCAGACTTCGCTAATATTCAAGATTATAAGCCTGAATATAGCAAGGCTTACAAGAATATCGAGAAACTTCAACCCTTCTATAACAAAGATTATATTGTCTATCAAGCAAACAAACTGGCTAAAGACCATAACCTGAATACCAAAGATGTGCTCTCAGTGACACCAATGAAAGACAGTAATTTTGTCACAGATTTAAGTGATGCTAACAAGATTATTGTTCACTATGCTGATGGTACCAAAGACTACTTCAAGCTTTCAGATAGTTCCGAAGGATTGAGCAACGTTAAGGAGTACACTGTTACTGATTTGGGTATCACGTACACCCCAAATATCGTTCAAAAAGACCACTCAAGCCTCATCAACGGTATTGTCGATATCCTTAAACCGATTGAGTTGCAGTCTGACCCAATTTACCAAAAACTTGGTCGTACTGGAGGAAACAAGGTCAATGCTATTAAGAATCTTTACTTGGAAGAAAGCTTTGACGCTGTTAAGAATAATTTGACTAGCCTTGTCACTAAGCTGGTTGAGAATGAGGATCATCAACTCAACCAATCACCTGCTGCCCAACAAATGATTCTTGACAAGGTTGAGAAAAATAAGGCTGCCCTCTTGCTAGGTTTGACCTACTTGAATCGCTACTATGGTGTGAAATTTGATGATGTCAATATCAAGGAACTCATGCTCTTTAAACCAGATTTCTATGGTAACAATGTGGATGTTCTTGACCGCTTGATTGAAATTGGCTCTAAGGAAAATAATATCAGTGGTTCAAGAACATACGATGCTTTCGGTGAAGTTCTAGCTAAATATACTAAATCTGGAGATTTAAACGACTTCCTTAACTACAATCGAAAACTCTTTACCACTATTGATAATATGAACGACTGGTTCATTGATGCGACTAAGGATAAGGTCTATGTTGTCGAGAAAGCTTCTCAAAACCAAGGTGTCGGCGAGCACAAGTACCGTGCTTATGATAACTTAACCCGTGGCTTGCATCGAAAGATGATTCTTCCTTTGTTGAATCTTGATAAGACACAGATGTTCTTGATTTCTACTTATGATACCATGTCTTATGGTACAGCCAATAAATACAACACGACCTTGGAGAAATTCAAGCCTGAGATTGATTTGGCTGCTCAACGTCAAATTAACTATCTTGATTTCTGGCAACGATTGGCTACCGATAAGGTTAAGGACAGATTGTTCAAGGATATTGTCATTCCGGTCTGGGAAGGTTACTATGTCTGGGGTCATGGTTGGCCAGGTTGGCCAGATCGCTACGGCCAATTTAAAGACAGTAAAGATATCTATGCGCCAATTCGTGAAATCTATGGCCCAGTCGGCGAATACTATGGAGATAATGGTGCTGTGGCTGGTGCGTATGCGTCTATTTACGACAATGCCTACGATAACCGTGCCAAGGTAACCTTTATCATGTCTAATGTGGTTAGTGAGTACGGAGCCTCTGCCTTCACGCATGAAACGACCCACATCAATGACCGTATTGCCTACTTTGGCGATTATGGTCGTCGTGAAGGAACAGACGTTGAAGCTTATGCCCAAGGTCTTCTTCAATCACCAGCTACTCAGGGTCACCAAGGTGAATACGGAGCACTAGGACTCAATATGGCCTTTGAACGCCCTAATGATGGTAATCAATGGTATGACACAAATCCAAACAAGTTGAATTCACGTGAAGCCATCGACCGTTACATGAAGGGTTACAATGATACCCTCATGCTTCTTGACTCACTTGAAGGGGAAGCGGTCCTTAGTCAAGGCAACCGGGACCTCAATAATGCTTGGTTCAAGAAGGTCGATAAGGAAATGCGTGGTAGCAGCAAAAATCAATACGATAAGGTTCGTCCTTTGAACGATAGTGAAAAGGCTATGACCTTGACCTCTATCGATGACCTTGTGGACAACAACTTCATGACCAATCGTGGACCGGGCAATGGTGTCTATAAACCAGATGATTTCGCTTCTGCCTATGTCAATGTGCCTATGATGTCTGCCATTTATGGCGGAAATACCAGCGAGGGTTCTCCTGGTGCCATGTCCTTCAAGCATAATACCTTTAGACTTTGGGGTTATTATGGTTATGAGAAAGGCTTCCTTGGTTATGCGACTAACAAGTATAAACAAGAAGCCAAAGCAGCCGGTAAGAGCACTCTAGGTGATGACTTTATCATCAGCAAGATTTCAGATGGTCAGTTCACCTCTCTAGAAGCCTTCAAGAAGGCCTACTTCAAAGAAGTAAAAGAAAAAGCGTTTCATGGCCTAACACCAGTAACGATTGATGGCACAAGTGTTGCCTCTTACAATGATTTATTGACCTTGTTCAAGGATGCTGTTGCCAAAGATGCAGCAAGTATCAAGACGGATAAGAATGGTAATAAGTCAGTGTCAACAAGTCATACGACTAAACTCAAAGAAGCTGTCTACAAGAAACTCTTGCAAGAAACAGATAGTTTCACAAGCTCTATTTTCAAATAATAGCTCAAATAATCCCTCTTGGAAAACATCCAAGGGGATTTTTGAGTCTTGTCAAAAAATTAGCGGAGAGAGGTATTTCCTATCATTAGATTGGCAATTGGGAAAGCATAAGGCTAGGCTGTCAATGACCTTTCTTGTATCTTTTAATCTCTATCATAAAAAGGACATAAAAGAGTAGTGTTGAGACGGATTTTTAATAAATACGGTCTGCTTATGAAAGTCTTTTGAAAATTATAAAACTGACAAAGTGGTTCATTTTGGAAAGTTGTGGTTAGAACGCTTTGATAAATCAAAGGATTTAGATAAGGGACAAAGATTAATGTTTTCTAAGAAAAATTAAATTAACAAACAATTATTAGTATATATTTGACAATTTAATAATTATGGTATAAAATGGAAGACGTATATAAAGTAATTTGGATATTGAGGAATTTTATTACTATGAGAGATATGTTTAATAAACGCCAACATTTTTCATTACGGAAATACAGCTTTGGTGTAGCCTCTGTTCTTTTGGGAGTTTCAATCTTTTCAAATGCACAGGGCGCACAAGCTGATGAAACGGTAGCACCAGCTACTACGGGTATGGCAACAACTGCTGAACCTGATGTGGTTGTAGAACAGTCAACACCGACAGCGGCATCAACGGCCCCAACAACAACAGAAAACGCACCAAGCTCAGTGTCAACTGTGGCTTTAGCCAGCGAACAGCCCCAATCAGCAGCACCAGCCAGCCAGGCAACTTCGACTAGTCAAACAGCAGCTAGCTCAGAAGTAGCGTCACATGCTGCTTCACAAGCTAGCTCTGAGTCTGCAACAGCGCAAGCAACTTCAGTGGCTACAAGTGCACAAGCCCTTAGCTCAACAGCAGCTACTGAGGCTCCTGTAGCTGATCAAGTGTCAGCTCAAACGACTGGTGCAGCCACTTCAGTTGCAACAGCAACAGAAGCTACTAGCACAGAATCAAAGGCTGTTAATAGCGCCCTTAAAGTAGCTACAAGCGAGTTGGCTGTGACAAGCAGCGAATTAAACGCAGCCGAAGCTAGTCTTAACTCTGAAAACCTCATCAATGCTATGGGACTTGCAGTCGCAAACCGTGACCTTCGTCCAGTTGATGCACTCACTGTTTTGACCAATGCTGGAGCAGGCTCAACCAACCCTGACTTGACCAACCTTGGCTATAAGTTGAACTATTTGCCAGAACGTCAACAGTACTTTGTTAACATTGACTACATCAACCACCTTAAAGTCGGTCGTGATAGTGATGGTGTCATGAGAGCTTATGACTACATTGACGATGCGACTGGTAGATATGTGGTTGTCGTAAACTATGCCAACCTTGGTATTATCGACTATGTGGATGAAGCTGGAAATAAGATTCCAAACTCTTCAACCTACCGTATTAACAACTCAACTGAAACAATCACAGCAAACGGTAAAACTTACAATAAAATCTATGATGCCGGTATAACAGAACTTCCACCAGTGCCAGCAGGTTACCGTATCAAGTACGCATCTGCTGATAAGTCTAGAGCTAATGCTTATGTGGATGTTTTGAAAGCAGAACGTCAATATGATTACGTAAACGGTATTGCAACGATTCGCTCAAATCGTTCTTGGGCTTACAATCAAAGCCGTGTCGTTGACCTCGTTCAATTTGCCAATGGCGCTCAAGGTTTAGATGCTTCTATTGATGCTAATGGTGGCGGTCAATATTTGGCACCAGGTTACCATTACCACATTATCGTTGAAAAAGACACTAAAGATGTGACTAAGGCAACCAGTCAAACCGTTAGCTACACAGGTGCTGATGCTAAGACACCAGTTGCTAACACTCAAAACGACTTTAGCTTTAGCGGTAAAGAAGATCCTACAACTAACACAACAACTTGGACAGCAACGAGCCATACTTACGGCACAGTTAAGACTCCAGTTGTGACTGGCTACTATGCGGATAAAGCAGTAGCTGGCGGTAAGACAGTTACTCCAGATGCACCAAATGCAACTGATACAGTGACTTACAAGGCCTTTGGTAAATTCATTGCCGTTGATGAAAATGGCAATCCAATTCCAGGTGTCTCAACAACTGCTTATACAAACGATCCAGATGATGCGACTAAGATGATTGCCATCGACAAGACAATTCCAAGTATCGCTGGTTACACTGTTAAAGCCCTTCCAGTGTCTCCATCAAATCCTGGTGAAGATACACGTGTCGTTTACGTAGCTATCGTTAACGATGTGACTAAAGCTACTAAACAAACGGTTACCTTCCAAGGTGCAGGTGACAAGACACCAGCTGCAGATGTAAAATCTGACTATACTTTTGCAGGTAAAGATAACCAAGCAACTGGTAAAGTGACTTGGAATGAAGCTAGCCACACCTATGCTAGCGTTAAAGTTCCTGTTGTAACAGGTTACTTTGCAGATAAAGCCCTAGCAGGTGGTAAGACAGTTACTCCAGATGCTCCAGAAGCAACTGATACCGTAACTTATAAGGCCTTTGGTAAATTCATCATTGTGGATGAAAATGGCAATCCAATTCCAGGAGTTTCAGATACTGCCTACATCAACGATCCTAACGATCCAACTAAGATGATTGCTGTTGACAAGAACTTGCCAACTATCCCAGGATACACTGCTAAGGTTGTACCTGCGACACCAGGTGATTTGTCTAGCGACACTAAGGTTGTCTATGTTAAGAATGATCAAAAAGCAAGTGTTACTTATCGTGATGAAACTGGTGGTTCAACGCTTGAAACTGTTGCTTTGGCTGGTAAATCTGGCGAAGCGGTTGGTTATTCAACAGCTGAACGCATCAAACACTATCAAGAACTTGGCTATGTCCTTGTGACAGATGGTTACCCAGCTGGCGCAACATTTGATTTGGACAGTGCGGTAGATCAAGCTTGGACAGTAAGCTTCAAACGTGTTGCGCTTGACTTTAATCCAGATGATGCTCACGAACCAGGTACGCCAATCTATCCTAACCAACCAAATGGTCCAAAATGGCCTGCTAAGGATGCCTACCTCAAGGATGTGACTTACACTGTTCATTATACAAGTAAAGACAGCCATGCGAAATTGCCAGCAGACAGTGTTCAAAAGGCACAATGGAAACGTTCATTGACCCTTGATTCTGTAACAGGTGATATTCTTACAACTGGTGAATGGAAGGCCGATAAGACTAAATTTGATCTCGTCCTCACACCTTTGGTTAATGGTTACTTTGCTGATAAAGGCCGTGTAGCTGCTCAAGATGTTACTATGGACAGCAAGGTTGAAACGGTTACTTACACTAAATTTGGTAAGATCATTCCTGTTGACGAAAAAGGTAACCCAATCCCAGGTGCTGAAGGAATCGCTTACACAAATGACCCTAATGACCCAACCAAGGCTGCTATGACGCTTGTTCCTGAGATTAAAGGTTACAAGGCTGATAAGACTGGTGTGACACCAAGCAATCCTGGTGAAGATACTAAGGTTGTTTACAAGTTGGTTAATGCAGAACCTGCTAAACCAGCAGTTAACAAAGAAGTTGGTACAATCGTCGTTATCTACCGTGATGAATATGGTAACCAAATCAAGATGCCACTTGTTATCACTAACTCTGTTGGTGCTGATGTTAACCTTCACGGCGACCGTTACATCTACCGTAATGGTGTGAAATACGAATTGATTCGTCAAGAAGGTAAATCAACAGACAAGATGACTGAAGGTCAAACAGTTGTTACTTACATCTACCGCAAGGTTGAAGATGGTTCAACACCTTCAACTGCTAATGGTGGAAGCTCAACTTCTAAAGCTGTTAAAGCAACTTCAAACGGTGCTAAAGGATCTAAGGGTTCAGGTTCAGCAGCTGATGGTGCTTCAGACGGTAAAGGTTCAGATAAGAAGAAATCTGGAAATAAAGATGGTAAGAAGGCAGATGGTTCTGATAAAGCTAAGGAAGGCGATGAACAATTGCCAGTAACAGGTGACTCAGGTAACAACCTCGAAGCAATGGGTGTTGTTGTCATGGGACTCATGACTGGACTTGCAGCTATGAACCGTCGTAAAAAACAAGACTAAGATTTTAATACCTTATCTTTCATAAATTCCAAAAATAATAATCTCTCTCGAGTAGGAATTGCTCGGGAGAGATTTTTTGGTCTTTGCAGCTAAAAAGCGGAAAAACTATCAAAGCCTGTGAAACTTTTAAGCAGTATTCAGCTTGATAAGGTACAATAGAGTAAGACAAAACGAATGAGGAGACTGTCATGAAGTTTTTACATACGTCAGATTGGCATGTAGGGCGAACGCTCAATGGCTGGTCTTTGTTGGAGGAGCAGGAGTGGGCCTTTCAACAAATTGTGGATTTGGCTATTAGCGAAAAAGTGGATGGGGTCATCATTGCGGGAGACCTCTATGACCGTGCGGTACCGCCTGTGGATGCCATTAAGCTTTTTAATAAGACCTTGGCCCGTTTGGTCTTAGAGGAGCAGATTCCTGTTTATGCTATCAGTGGCAATCACGATGGGGCTGAACGTTTGCATTTTGGGCGAGACTTTTTTCAACCTCAGGGCCTTCATTTGAGCACACGTTTAGAGGAGGCTTTTGAGCCTATTGAGTTGGAGGCTTGCCAGATTTTCCTCCTTCCCTTTATTGACCCCATTGATGCTCGTATTTACTATAAAGACGATGAGAATAAGGAAATTCAGGGGATTGGTGATGCCTTGGCCTATATTCTCCAGGATATGGAAAAAGCCTTTGATCCTGACAAGGCCCATATTTTAGTGACGCATTTTGCGGTTTCTAAGAAGGATGACCAAGATGGTCAAAGTCTACGGGAATTGATGTTGTCTGAAACTAGCAATACGGTAGGTGGTCTTACTAATGTGACCAGTGACCTTTTCAGGGCGTTTGATTATGTGGCCTTGGGGCATATCCATACCCGATTTGCCAGTCCTACCCAGTGCGTGCACTATTCAGGTAGCCCAGTTGCCTTTAATGTCAAAGAAGCCAAGCGTAAGGAAGAAAAAGGTGTCTATATTGTTGAGGTGGATGCGTCTGGTGATTTGTCTCAGACCTTCCATCCTCTGGAGGTCAGACGGCCAATTGTGGCCTTGCAGGCGCCTTTTGAAACCTTGGTGGCACCCGAATTTTATAAGGAACAGCCTTGTCAAAAGGCTTGGTTTGCCTTTGATATTCAATTGTCTAGCCGTAAGGAATTAGAAGGCATCAATGTGCGTGCCCGTTTGGAAGAAATTTATGGGACAGACATTGTAGAAATTACCTTCAGTCGTCTTGGTGATGTTAGGGAAGAAAACTTGACTGTTGATCAGCACTTAAAAGATTTGGAAATGCAGTCGCCGCAGGAAATTGTCTCTGATTTTTACCAGACAGTGACTGGGGGCGATGTCTTGTCTGAGAGACAGACTGCCCTTGTGGAAAGTATTTTTGAGGAGATTGGGAGGAGCCGACAATGAGACCAGTTCAGTTAGAATTGACCAATTTTGGACCTTATCGTAAGGAAGTCATCAATTTCACCCAGTTTGACCATGCTCCCCTCTTTTTGATAGGTGGGGATACGGGGGCTGGTAAGAGTACCCTCTTTGATGCCATGACGGTAGCCTTGTTTGCGACGACCAGTGGTGATCGTAATGTTGAGGAGATGCGGTCGACCTTCGCTGGTCCAGAGGACGATCTGACCAAGGTGACTTTTTACTTCCAACAAGGCAAGCATCTTTATCGCATTGAGCGTGTTCTCCAGCAGGAGAGGGCCAAGCGAGGCGGTGGTACGACCATACAAAAAGCGACAGCTTCTCTAGTCATTGTGGATAAGATTGGTGGTCAGGAAATTGAAAAACTTGGGGATAAAATCAAGGAAGTTAGTGACCAGATTGAGCAGATTTTGGGGCTCAATGCCGAGCAGTTCAAGCAGATTATTCTTCTTCCGCAAAATGATTTTAGTCGTTTTTTGAAAGAGGATTCCAAGACCAAAACCCAAATTTTAAAGAAAATCTTTGGAACAGGTATCTTTGACCGTTTTCAAAAGAACTTGGAAGAGCGTCTTCGTCAGAGCAATAAGGATATGGATAAGCGTCAGGCTCAGCTAGATGGTCATTTTGCCAGTCAGGTGTGGTCTGAGGAGGAATTAGCCGTCTTGGTCCAAACGCCAGCCTCTGAAAAATTGGCACGCCTTGAAGAACTTCTGTCTCAGCGTCAAGAAAGTCTTACGGAGCAAAAAAGCATCTTGAAGGATGCCTATGTGGACTTGACTAAACTGCAAAAAAGCTTGCAAAGTGCTCAAGATTTGGCAAAGATTTTTCAAGAATTGGAGCAAGCCAAGGAGCGTTATCGTCTGGAAATTGAGGAAGGGGCTCAGGGGCAGGCAGAGGCAAAAGCGCATCTGGAGGAATTGCAGTTTGCCCAAGGCTTACAAGAAACCATTAGTAGCCTCAAACAATATCAGAAACAGTTGTTGCAATTAGAGCAGGATCTTGAAATTGCGCAGGAAGCATTAAGTGCTAAGGAACAGGCTTTTGAGGACGTTAAGGCTCAAAAAGAGGCACTTGCAGCTCAATCTGAGGCTTTTCTTCAAAAAGAAGAAAAGCTGGAAGCTTGGAAAGAGGACGTTATTTATGCCCAGAGTCTGGCCCAAGAGCAGGAGAAAATCAAACGTTCAAGAACTAACTACAAGCAGTTGGAAGAAACCTATCAAGAGGCGTCGAAAGAGATTGAGAAGCTTAACCAGTCCTTGTCAGATTTGGAGGCCAATCGTCTTAGTGTAGATAGCTTGTATGAGGCCGAAAAACTCCTCCAGTCTGTGGACTACAGTGTGGAAAAACAATTGGCTAAGGACCTGAAAGAAATAGAGGACTTGAATCAGGAATTAGAAAAGACCGACAAACGTCATCAAAGGCTCTCTTTGGAGATTGACCAAGCCCAAGAAAGCCTCAAGAAATTGGAAGTGAAGTTAGCAACAACCATAGCCTCACGCCGTCAGCTCATGATTGCCCAGTTGCAGGCAGAATTAGAGGATGGTCAGCCTTGTATGGTTTGTGGTGCTCTGGAACATCCTAAGGTCGATGGGACACAGGCGAATGAAGCGGCCTTGAAGGAACTCATGAATCAGGTGGAGGAGCTTCAAGCTCAAAAAGAAAGGCAAGTGGCTACCTTGTCAAATCGTCAGGCTACCTTGAGCGAGGTTGAATCAAAACGTCAAGATTTGCTTGACCAAGTAGCAAAAGCTGAGCAAACACTGGAAGAGCATTACCAAGAACTGAAGGAACAAGTTGCAGGTCAATTTGAATTTGAGTTTGCTGAGAGCTATGAGTCCAGTCATGGACAAAACTTGTTAAAACAAGTTAAGCAACATTATCAAGAACTCCAAACACGCTATGATAAGGAAGAGACAGATTATGTCCGATATCAAGATGAGATAGGTAAAGCTCAAGAAAAGACGACAGATTTAGCTAAGAGCTATCAAGAGGCCAAGGCGGCGCTTGACCAAGCTAGGGAGCGCCTAGAGGACTTGCAGAAAGCTCATCCAGAGCTAGAGTCCGTAGAGGTTTATCAAGACCGTATTGCACTTGCCAAGCAGGATTTGGCTCTTTATGAGAAACAGGTCAAGGAGAATGGTGAAGCCTACAACCAACTTCATGCCGATATTAGAGAAATCAAGGGGCAAGTTGAGACCATAACCACTTCTAAAGAAAAAGCCAATAAAGATGTTCAGCGTTTATCAGCTGAATTAGACCAAAGTCTTAAGACTGGAGGGGCCCTCACCAATGACCTAGAGCAAATCCAGCATTGGCTTCTTGAGGTGAACCATCAAGCTATTCCAAAGCTTCAGGCTCAATTGACGACCTATGCAACCCTCAAGCAAGAATTGAAGGCGCAGATTGTCAAGGATCAAGAGCTTCTCCAAAATCAAGAAAAACCAGATTTAGATAGTCTAGGGCAAGCAGTAAAGGCTAGTCAGGAGAGCTACGATAAGCAGTTGTCTCGGGTGTCCGTTATGGAAAAAGGTCTTAAGGATGCGACGGCAACCTACCAAGCTGCCAAAACCCTTCAAGACAGCAACCTGGAGGCCTTTAAGGCCCACCAAGAGCTTAGTGACTTGGTCAAGGTGGTCAAGGGAGAAAATACGGCTCTGACTGGTCGTCTTAATCTTGAGGTCTATGTTATCCGTCAGTATTTTCAACAAATTTTGGATTATGCTAATGCCAACTACATCGGTCTCTTAACGGATAATCGGTATTCCTTTGTCCTGAGTGAAGAAGGACGCAGGGCGCGTGATCACTTTGGTTTGGACATCAACGTCTATGACCAATTGACAGGTAGCGAGCGTTCCGTCAAATCCTTGTCTGGTGGTGAGACCTTTATCGCTGCACTGGCTATTGCCCTATCCCTCTCAGAAGTCGTGCAAAATACAAGCAAGGGTGCCGTTGTTGAAGCCCTCTTCATTGACGAAGGGTTCGGGTCACTAGACAAGGAAGCCCTGACCAAGGCTATTGCCGTTTTGGAACAAATCGGTAAAAATCGCATGGTCGGTGTCATCAGCCACGTGGACGACATGAAAGAAGGGATTGCCCAACAACTAGCCATCATTAAGTCGCACGACGGTAGCAGTCGCATTAAAATTGTGGATAAGGGTTAAGGGGAGTAGAGAGATTAAGAACCTCCACCAAAATTTTTTAACCATTCTAAGAGATAGTTGTCATCTGACCTATCTCTTTTTCTAGTCCCTTGTTAGAATCGTCCCAACTGTCAGTTTTTTCTGAAAATAAAAGGAAATAATGTTGCAAAAAATTCCTCATATAAAAGTTAATCTATTAGAAAATTAAGTGATTGTATGATATAATCTAATATGGTTAAGTCTCGTTAAAATCAGGGAAAAGGATATAGAAAGTGCTGACAGTCCTTATCTTTTGTGACTGCAGAAACTGCTGTTAACCTCTTAAACAGGTTCTTGTGAAGAGGGAGCTGTTTGAGACAGAACACTAATACTAGCTAGAAGAAATAAGACATAAAAATGACAGAAAAAATTTCCGTAATTATACCCGTTTACAATGTAGAAAAGCAGATTCAGACCTGTTTAGACAGCGTTTTAGGTCAAACCTATCAAAATCTTGAAATCATTCTCATCAACTATGGGTCAACAGATAATAGTGATACGATTTGTCGTAGATATGCTGCTCAGGACTCACGTATTCTTTATTTTAAAAAGGATAACGGTGGACTTTCAGATGCCCGTCATATTGGTATCCGCCAAGCTAAGGGTGACTATGTGACTTATGTGGATGCGGAAGATTGGGTTGAGTCAACCTATTTGGAAGACCTCTATAGCAAGCTTTTGGCTTATGAGGCTGATATTGCTGTGGCCAATTATAGTGTCTATAAGGAATCGGAAAATCGCTTTTATTTTCACATCAAAGATGAAGACTATTATGAACAGGTTTATTCGCCGGCTCAGATTATAGACGGCCTCTTTGAAGAAACTAACAACATTAATATCGCCCTGATTTCTGCGACTGGGAAACTCTACAAGCGTTCTTTGTTTAACGACTTGCTTTTCCCTAAAGAACATGTGGGAGAGGACGGCTTTTTCAATCTTAAGGCCTATCTCATGAGTGAGCGCACGATTTACCTTAACAAGGGTCTCTATATTTATCGTGAGAGTCCTGAGATGCCATCGGCGACTTGGATGCAGGACTGGATGATGACCTTGGTTTACGCCATGGAAGAGCGCTTGGCTATTGTGGCTAGTCATGGTTTCCCTATGGAAAAATACATGATTACCTACCGTCAGATGCTGGCTGCTTGCCTGAAAAATGTGGAAGAGCAAGGGCTTACGCATTCTGATGCCTACCGCTCTATTCAGGAAAAATATCAGGTCTTACGCTTAGCGCCTCAACGTTATGAGACCAAAAAGCGTGCTATTGTCCTAGCGGCTAACTATGGCTATGTTGATCAAGTGCTTGCGACCATGAAGTCCATCATTTTTCACCATCGTAATATCCGTTTTTACTTGATTAACGATGATTTCTCACAAGAATGGTTCAGGGGGCTCAACCGTCATCTGGCTGCTTTTGGTAGTGAGGTGATTAACTGTCGTGTGGACAGTAGTCAGATCAAGCAATACAAGACTAATAGTAACTATGCCAGCTATCTCCGCTATTTTGTAGCTGATTTTGTGTCTGAGGAACAGGCACTGTATCTGGATAGTGATATGGTGGTTACGGGTTCACTGGAGGATCTTTTTACACTTGATTTACAGGGGCGTCCTCTTGCTGCTGTTCGTGATTATGCTATTCAGGTTCAGGACCGTCAGTATATGTTTGATGCCGGGTTTATGGTGATTGATACTGCCTATTGGAAGCAATACAATATGAGACGCCACTTAATTGACATGACCAGTGAGTGGCATGATAAGGTACCATTTGCGGAACAGTCTATTTTGAATATGGTCTTCCGTAATAACTGGTTGCCCTTGTCTTTCGACAATAACTATGCCGTCACCAAGTCAAGTTTGGCTGGTTTCCATTTGCCTAATGGACAATCTTATCCTAAGGTTTTACACTACGCCTCACATCGTAAGCCTTGGCTGCCTTTAGCCTGTCAATCCTATCGTGACGTTTGGTGGTTCTATGCCCAAATGGATTGGTCAGGGGTGGGTGATAATCCTGGCTTGCTACCACTCTTAGAGGATATGATTTATCCGAAGGGGCGTCCATTTACCTGCCTGATTTATACCAATATTGCAGAAATTCCGCATTTGACAGATCTTATCTCTGCGCTTCCTAAGGTTCAGTTTAAGATTGCCTGTCGCCAGCATGTTTCAGATAAACTGGCACAATTAATCACTTATCCCAATGTGACAGTTTACTCAGCCATTGCAGGCTTAAATGGCTTAGACTTGGAGTTGGTTCATACCAGTGACCTCCTTTTGGATATTAACCCTGGAAGAAAGGTAGTGGAAATCCTTGATGCCTTTAGGTTCGAAAATAAACCCATTCTAGGCTTTGAGGATCTCAAGTCAACCAAACATAACCAACAGACCTACTCAAGAGATCGTTGGAAAGAGATGGCTGAGACCATTCGTCAAATGCGTAAGAAGAGCCTTTGATGAGGCTTTTGCTCGTTTGGATTTGGTATGAATAGGAAATAAAAAACTCAGTGACTTAGACAGAGAGTAATGTCTGTCTCGCCTTTCATAAGGTAAGATTAGCCTGTCCACAGAGGCAGGAAGTAGGAGTAATAGTGAAAAAAATTAGTCAATCGATAATTACCAAGCGTGTCTTATGGACCATCTTTTTCCTCTTCATTTATTGTGTAGGGAATCAATTGGTTCTTCCTTTTGTGGATTTGAAACATGCCAATATCTTTGGAGGAGTCATAGGTTCCTTGGCTTTCTCTAGTGCAATGATGGGAGGAAACCTCAGGTCTATGTCACTTTTCTCAGTGGGCTTGTCGCCTTGGATGTCGGCCATGATTCTTTGGCAGATGTTTTCTTTCTCCAAGAAAATGGGCTTAAAAAACCTCCCTATTGAAATTCAGGACCGTAGGCGAATGTATTTGACTCTAGCAATCGCAGTCGTCCAGTCCTTGGCAGTGTCCTTAAACCTGCCTATCGTCTCCGGGGTCAATGCTGGCCTCGCCATTTTTATGAATACGATTCTGTTGATTGCCGGGACCTTTTTCTTGGTCTGGCTATCGGATCTTAACTCCCTCTTTGGGATTGGTGGTTCCATTGTCATCTTGATGGCAAGTATGATGGCTAATTTGCCTTTCCAAGTCATGGAGAGTTTTGATAAGTTAGGTATCGGTTGGAATGTCTTTCTTCCCTTAATCCTGTTCAGTTTGGTCTTCCTCTATATTTCAGGAGTTGTCCAACGGGCCAGATATCGTATTTCAATCAATAAAATCAATATTCATAACCGCTTCAAACAGTATTCTTACTTGGATATTATGTTGAATCCAGCTGGAGGGATGCCTTTCATGTATGCCATGTCTCTAGTCAGCATTCCTCAGTACGTCTTTATGCTGATTCAATTTATCCATCCTGAAAACAAGTGGACCAGTGGTGCCATCAAGGCCTTGACTGTCGGGCAACCCATCTGGCTGGCCGTTTATATGGTCATGCTCTTCGTTCTCGGTTTAGCCTTTGCCTTTGTTAATGTTAGTGGTGAACAAATCTCTGAACGGATGCGCAAGTCGGGTGAATACATCTATGGTGTTTATCCAGGTCAAGAAACCAGTGCTTATATCAACCGCTTAGTTCTTAGGCTTGGTTTCATCGGTGCCCTTTACATGCTCTTTATGGCAGGGGTTCCCATGTTAGTTGTCTTGGTCAATCCAGATTATTTGCAACTGAGTATGATTCCAGGGACCTTCTTGATTTTTAGCGGTATGATTTACAATGTTAACGAGGAAATGAAAGCTTTGAAGCTCAACACTTCCTATACCCCACTTTTTGAAAATGTATAAAACACTCACCCCTCATAGGGTTGAGAGGTAGGCTGGTGACATGTGATCGGTCTACCCCTCAATCTCAAGTATTGTGATGTAAAGACAATAAAGGAGAATTCATGTATTATTTTATTCCAGCTTGGTATGGGCAGACGGATGAATTTTGGAAGACGTCCATTGATCCTTGGTATCTGACACGTCAAAAAATTGAATTTGATGATAGTCTACACCAAGTCCGTATTTTTCAAGATGAGGAGCTGACTCCGCAGCTCTTGCTTTTGGCCTACCAGCCACATTTGCGTTATTTCTTACACCGTCATGATGTCTTGGAAGTTAAGGCCACAGCCATCTTTGACTTGGTTCAGGGAATTAGCGATGAAGCTATGCGAAACCTACAGGTAACCGATTTGGACTGGCCTGAAGGCTCTACTTTTGTCTATACACCGTTTGCTATTGTGGTTCAATGTCAGCACAAGCGTTATGCCGAAATTGAGTTCGGTACTGAGGGCTTTATTGCCATGATTCGCTACTTTGATGAAGAGCAAATCATCCGTGAAGATGTCTATGATGACCGTGGCTTTGTTTCAAGTAGTCTCTATTTTGAAAATGGTCAGCCAATCTATCGCAATTACCTAAATGCAAAGGGAGTTTGGCAACTTTGTCACTTCTTTGATGGGCGTGGGATTGTGGCTAATCCTAGAACAGACGGCCGCTTTAATAAGAGTTACTACGGTGACCTTTCGGAAGTCATTTGGGAATTTTTGGATAAATTTTTGGCAGAAAAAGTGACGAATGATGACCGTTTTGTTATAGCTTCAGACTTGCGTCACAACAAGCCCCTCTTTAATCACTTGCCAGCAGAAAATACCAAGATTTTGACCTGGTTTGCAGAACGAAATCAAGATGACAGTATTGATGCCTATGCAGGCTTTTTGTCGCAAGTGGACTTGTTGATTGCTGACCGCTATGATTACTTGGAGCAACTTCAGGTCGCCTATCCAGAAGAGGCCAAGAAGCTTAAACACATGGCTTCCTTTGATACCCGTTTGGCTTTGGGAACCAGTCAACGTGTTAAAGAGTCTAAGATTTTCTATCAGGTTGATTTGAATCAGTTGGATTTAGAGGCTATTTATCAAGTGTTAGCATTCGTAGCCAAGTATCCTAAGACTCGTGTTGAATTTGGGGCCTTTAATGCCAATCCAGAGCAACTTCAAAATTTGGAACATCAAGTTGAAAAAATGATTGACGAACGTTTTAGCTCAGAAGTCTTTGAAGAGGTTGTTGAAAGTAGTGGTGCGGAAAATAGATTGGAAGAAAACAATGAAATCATCAGTCGTTTTTCATTCCAAGACCTCCGTGACGAGACGGCTCTTATCAAGTCCCTTCAGTTTACACGACTCATTGTCGACTTGAGTAAGGAGCCTAACCGCTATACCCAAATCGCAGGAATTAGTGCCGGTATTCCACAGATTAACCGAGTGGCGTCTGAGTATGTGACCCATCAAGAAAATGGTTATATCTTGAAGCACTTGTCTGATTTTGAAAAGGGAGCTTATTACTATTTGGGTCAGTTGAACAACTGGAACCGTTCGCTTATCTATTCTATTGAGAAAATTAAGGAAAATACAGGAGACCGTTTGGTGCAAAAATGGGAAAATTGGTTGAAGGAGGAGCAGCATGGCCAAGGATAAACGCTTGAAAATACTACAAGTTGGATCAGCTAACTGGTCAGAAAATCAGGAAATTCCTGAAAATATGAATTGGTATTTTAGTCCTCTTGGTCAGCTGGAGACCTTGCAAGAAACTATTGAAGCTGACGAAATCAAGACTTTCACAGCAGTTCTTGTAGATAGTCCTGAAGGGCTCGAGGAATTGATGGCTATTAGAGAATGTTTGATTCCTCATACTGTTTTCTTTGACCAAACCATAAAAGTATCAGACGAGAGCCTTCTTCAGTTTCTGAAGGAAATTTGTGCTGTTCCGACGGATTTTTCAAATCAAGGCCAGCTGATTATTACCCTTTCCAAAGCGCTCTTTTCAGGTCAATATGGGGATAAATTGTTTCCATTTAGGATTCAAGCCAACCCCAATTTCACGGGACAAGTGACTTATCATGGTTATGAGAGTGTGATTTTGTCAGGTGATTATGGTCAGGAGTATAAGCCGGTTTTAGATTGGACCTATAATATCAGAGCCAGCAAGGAAAATCCTATTGAACTTTGGTTGGAATTTGATAGAGATGAGACTTGCGAGTGCCGTTTGATTCTCAATCTTGTGCCAGAAGGTTCAGTTGTAGATATCTTCAAGACCTACATCGTTTCAGAAGAAGAAATGCGCAAGGGAGCTATTGTCCTTGATGAGGATAGGACCTTCCTTTTGTCAGCGAGTCTGGAGATGAAGGGACAGGGTAAGATTACCATTGGTGGGCTCCACCAACGCTTGACTCGCTTCCAGTTTGGGAAGTTTGTCCTTGGCGGTGGTATTCTCCATGATCACAAACGTCAGGAAGTCAACTATTTCTTTTATCCTGGCGACTTCAAGCCACCCTTGTCTGTTTACTTTTCCGGTTTCCGTCCTGCCGAAGGTTTCGAAGGTTTTGGGATGATGAAAGCTTTGGGAACTCCCTTTTTGCTCTTTTCAGACCCTCGACTCCTAGGGGGAGCCTTCTACATGGGAACAGAAGAATTTGAAAATAGTATCAAGAACACTATTCAACATTACTTGGATTATCTAGGCTTTGATAATGATCAACTCATCCTCTCTGGGATGTCTATGGGAACTTTTCCATCAATGTACTACGGTGCAGACTTTGAACCTCATGCCATTATCATGTCTAAACCTCTAGCTAATGTTGGTACGATCGGTAACCGTGCCCGACTCTTGGCGCCAGAGGTCTTTCCAACAGGGATTGATGTCTTGCATTTGCAGACAGGGCGTTTGGATAATGACGGTGTTGAGGCCCTTAATCAGAAGTTCTGGGATAAGTTTAAAAAAGCAGATTTTTCAAACACGACCTTTGGTCTTTCCTACATGAAGGATGAGGACATGGATCCGACGGCTTACGAGGATATCACCAAGTCTCTCTATTACTCGGGGTCTAAGATTCTTAGCAAGGGAACATCAGGTCGACACAACGATGATTCTGCTACGGCGACAACTTGGTTTGTCAATTTTTACCGTATGATTTTAGAAAATGATTTTGGAAGAAAGGAGTAAGAATGTTCAGAAACAAGAAATCAGAAATTCTGTGGGGCTTAAATCTTAGGACTTATATGTATGGTTCAACAGTTGTTAAACGCCAAGATGGTTCTGTGCAATTTTACAATCCTTTGGTGCCATCAGGAACTGACATTAAGTCCTGGGTGGCTATCCAAAACTATCAATCGGATCGTACTCAGCCTGACCTCCCATTATTGAAAAAAGGGCACAGCTATGACTTGACGGCTAATCTCGAAGCTGTACCAACAGGCTCAGTCTTTTTGAAAGTCAGCTTTTTGGACCGTTATGATAATGAAATCAAGCAGCTTATTGAAAAAAGTACTCAGATGACCTTTGTCTACCCACACGAAGCTTATACCTATAGTATTTCGCTTTTGAGTGCTGGGGTCAAAGAGCTGGATTTCTACAGCTTAAAACTGGAAGAAACAGGAGAAGAACATGTTTAAACAACTGAATCCTATTCTCCCTGTTAAGGAGATACTCAAGGAAATCAATGGTCTAGCTGATGAAATAGCTGGTTTGAGCAACCTTGAGTTGAAAAATAAAACGCAGGAATTTCAGGAGCGTTTGGCCCAAGGAGAAAGCTTGGATGACCTTCTTCCAGAAGCTTTTGCGGTTGTTCGTGAAGCGGATAAGCGCGTGCTAGGCATGTTCCCTTATGACGTTCAGGTCATGGGAGGCATTGTCATGCACCAAGGCCATATTGCCGAGATGAATACGGGTGAAGGAAAGACCCTAACGGCTACCATGCCTGTCTATCTTAATGCCTTGTCAGGCCAAGGAGCCATCCTGGTTACGACCAATGAATACTTGGCTATCCGTGACGCTGAAGAAATGGGCCAGGTCTATGAGTTCCTAGGTTTGACGATTGGTGTTCCTTGTGTAGAAGGCAGTAATGAGATGGATCCATCAGAAAAGCGGGCCATCTACCAATCAGACATCGTATATACGACCAATGCTAGCCTAGGCTTTGACTATCTGATTGATAACCTTGCGTCTAACCAAGACGGGAAATACATGCGTCCCTTTAACTATGCCATTGTCGATGAGGTGGACTCTGTCCTTCTTGATAGTGCCCAGACGCCCTTGATTATTTCTGGTGCGCCCCGTGTTCAGTCCAACTACTATGGGATGATGGACACCCTGATGACTACCTTGGTCGAGGGTGAGGACTATGTCTTTAAAGAGGAAAAAAGTGAAGTTTGGTTGACGACTAAGGGGGCTAAGGCTGCCGAAAGTTATCTGGGTATTGGCAACCTCTACGATGAGGAAAATAGTACCTTTGCCCGTCACCTACTCTTTTCACTTCGTGCCCACTTGCTCTATAAAAAGGACAAGGACTACATTATTCGAGATGGCAAGAAGGGGCCAGAAGTGGTGCTTCTTGACAAATCAACAGGTCGTCTCTTGGAATTAACCAAGCTCCAAGGTGGACTCCACCAAGCTATCGAAGCCAAGGAATTAGTGGCCCTGTCACAAGAAACCAGAGCTATGGCTTCCATCACCTACCAAAGTCTCTTTAAAAAATTCCAGAAAATTTCAGGGATGACAGGGACTGGTAAGGTAGCCGAAAAAGAATTCCTAGGCACCTATGGAATGAAGGTCATTCAAATCCCAACCAACCGTAAGAAACAACGTATCGACTATCCCGATAAGATTTATGCGACCCTACCAGAGAAGGTCTTTGCCTCTTTAGAGTATGTCAAGCACTACCATGAAAAAGGTAACCCCATCTTGATTTTCGTTGGGTCGGTGGAAATGTCAGAGCTTTATTCTTCCCTGCTTTTGCGTGAAGGAATTGCTCATAATCTCTTGAATGCCAATAATGCACCACGTGAAGCGGAAATGATTGCCGAATCAGGACAAATGGGTGCCGTGACGGTTGCGACCTCAATGGCTGGACGTGGAACGGACATCAAGCTTGGTAAAGGTGTAGCTGAACTCGGAGGTTTGGTAGTTATCGGTACCGAACGTATGGAAAGTCAACGTATTGACCTGCAAATTCGTGGCCGTTCTGGACGTCAAGGGGACCCTGGTATGTCTAAGTTCTTCGTCTCCTTGGAAGACGATGTGATTAAGAAATACGGTCCATCATGGGTTCACCGTACTTACAAAGAATATGCCATTAGTGACCACATTGAGCCTAAGGAATTGACCGGTCGTAAGTACCGTAAATTGGTTCAAAAAGCCCAAGAAGCCAGTGAAAGTTCTGGTCGTACTTCACGTCGTCAGACGCTTGAATTCGCAGAAAGTATGAACATCCAACGTGAGATGATTTATGCCCAACGTGACCGTCTCATCTTCCACAATCAAGGCTTGGATACTGTTATCGATGAGGTACTTGATGACTTTATCGACCAAGCTGTGGCTGATGAAGATTTCTCAAAAGCAGAGAATCTCTATCACTTTATCTTGCGTAATATCAGCTTCCGCATCAATGAGATTCCTAACGATTTGGATCTTAACAATCGTGAAGAAGTCTTGGAACTCATTTACCAGTTTGCCTATCGTGAGCTAGAAGCCAAGAAGCAGGAGTTGAAAACTAAGGAACTCAATGAGTATTTCCAACGTTTAGCCATGCTTAAGGCTGTGGATGATAACTGGGTAGAGCAGGTAGACTATCTGCAACAACTCCAAATGGCTATTGGTAGTCAACAATTGAGTCAAAAAAACCCTATTGTCGAGTATTACCAAGAGGCCTACAAGGGCTTTGAGGCTATGAAACGTCAAATCAGAAAGGATATGGTTCGTAATCTTCTCCTTAGTCAGGTGCAAGTCACTAAAAAAGGAGATATCATCAGCCATTTCCCATAAAATAAGGAAATTATGACAGTATATAACATTAATTTAGGTATCGGTTGGGCCAGCAGTGGTGTCGAATATGCCCAGGCCTATCGTGCCAAGATTTTCCAGGAAATGGGACAAGAAGCCAAATTTGTCTTTATGGATCTCATTCTTGGGGATAATATCGAGCATATGACCAGCAAGATTGGTTTTTCAGATGACCAAATCATCTGGCTCTATAACTATTTTACAGATGTCAAAATCGCACCATCTACCATCAAACTAGCTGAAATCGAGGCTATCTTACCTGCTAATCCTGAACACAAGGAAGTTTCCGGTTCAGTGATTCGTTACCATTATCCACAGGATGACCTAGTGGTAGCTTGCCATCTTCGTGCGACAGATGGAGTTTCTGTGGAAACCGTCAGCTATTTTGTCAATGACAAGCTCTTGCGTAAGGATTTTTACTCTTATACCCGTTATTGTAGTGAGTATTATGCGCCTAAGGACAATCAAGCCAAGGTTTACCAACGCCGTTTTTATAATGAAGATGGCTCGACCGCCTATGACATGATTGTTGGAGACAATAATCAGGACATTTATCGTTTTCCGGATCAGGTCCTCTATGGCAAGCAAGAATTCCTTCGCTATTTCTTCAAACGTCTGGCCCTAACCAAGGATGATGTGGTTATCTTAGACCGTGAAACTGGTATTGGGCAGCTGGTCTTTGAAGAAGCACAAGCTGCTCGTCTAGGGGTAGTCGTTCACGCTGAACATTTCAGTGCCAATCAAACTGATGACGACTACATTCTCTGGAATAACTATTACGAGTACCAGTTTACCAATGCGGACAAGGTTGATTTCTTTATCGTAGCGACAGACCGTCAGAAGGAAATTCTTGAGAGGCAGTTTCGTCACTACACTAACCATGATCCAAAGATTTACACCATTCCAGTGGGAAGCTTGCCTGAATTAGTTGGGCAGGACAAGTCACGTAAGCCATTTTCAATGATTACGGCCTCACGTTTGGCTCAGGAAAAACACATTGACTGGTTAGTTCGTGCAGTTATTGAGGTTCATAAGACCCTACCAGACATCACCTTTGATATTTATGGTAGTGGTGGGATGGATGCCAAGTTGCGTGAGATTATTGCTGAAGGGCAAGCAGGAGACTACATTCGTCTCATGGGGCATGCTGATTTGACCGACATTTATAGCCAATATGAGGTTTATTTGACAGCTTCAACCAGCGAAGGCTTTGGCCTTACCCTCATGGAGGCTGTTGGTTCAGGTCTTCCCATGATTGGTTTTGACGTTCCTTATGGTAATCAAACCTTTATCGAAGATGGGGCCAACGGCTATCTCCTTCCTGTCGCTGAAAATCATGTTGTGGATGTCATCACTAAATCCTATAAGGATGCCATTGTCCGTCTCTATGAAGAAGGTAATATTGAGGCCATGCGTCAAAAATCTTATGACCTTGCCCAAGGCTTCTTGACTAGCCGGGTCAAGGCTGCTTGGAAACAGTTACTTGAGGAGGTACGCTCATGATTTTCTTATGTGATAATTATCATCAAGCCAGTAAAGACTTGGCTTATACCCTTCAGGTAGCAGGATGTGATGCCACAACTGTTGTCATCAATCCAGATGGTTTTCTTCCCAAAGGAACCCTGTCACCTTTTACCTACTATGTAGAAGACCAAGATGAAACTGGCAAACCTCGCTTTTTCAACCAGGTTCCTGTTCCAGCTTTTTGGGAAATCTCAGGTAACAATCAAGTGGCACAGGTGTCAAATCTCACTGAAGAACGTGCCCGTATTACCTTCCCTGAAGGAAGCAAGGCCCGTATCGTTAAAAGTGTTGAATGGTTGGACAAGTCAGGAAAGGTTCGTCAAGTAGACCACTACAACAAGTATGGTTTCTGTTTTGCCAAAACCACTCATGATGAGAATGGTCAGCCAGTCTTTACTAGCTACCAAACCAAAGAAGGTGACGAGCGCATCTTGGAAAATCATGCTACTGGTGACATCCTCTTGACCCTACCTGGTCAAAGTCTACGTCGTTTCGCCAACCGTACCGAATTTGTCAAGGCCTTTTTGGCTCAGGTCTTTGGTGACATTGACCATATTATCTTTAACAGCTTAGCAACGCCTTTCATCGTCTCATGGACTATGGAAAATACAGGGGCAACTGATATTCTGGTCTGGCAAGAGCCTCTGGGAGATATCCTACCAGGTAACATGAATGGTATCTTAGAGGATAATTCAGCTAGGGCCAATGCTATCATCATTCCTGATAAGACAACTTATGAAAAAGCCTTGACCTTGGTACCTAAAGAAAAACACCATAAATTACTTTCTTTAGGCTATGCCTATGACCTCAAGGAAAATCATGGCAAATCACACAATGCCTTTATCGCAACCAACTCAGATCAAATCGAACACCTGGAAGCCTTAGTAGAGGCATTACCTGATGTGACCTTCCAAATTGCAGCTGTTACTGAGATGTCAGCCAAGTTGCTTTCAATGATGCGTTACTCAAATGTAGTGCTCCATCCTAACGTCAGTCACAAGCAACTGGACAAGCTCTACCAAGAGTCAAATCTCTATTTGGATATCAACCATCATAACGAGTTGTATAAGGCTACACGAACAGCTTTTGAGCACCAGTTATTGATTTTGGCTTTTTCAGAAACAGTTCATGGACGTGTCTACACGGCACCTGAACATATCTATGCTGGTCAGGACTATCAAGCAATGGTCGCTAAGATTAAGCAAGTTCTTGAACAAGATCAAGCCATGCAAGAGGCCATGCAGGCTCAAAAAGCTCAGGCTAATACCCTGACAGCCTCTGACTTGACCAATCGCTTACAAGGACTTTTAGGAGGAAATCATGTCTAAAAAAGATTTATTCTACGGTGATGTTGAAGGCCGTATGGAAGAACTCAAGCAAAAGCCTATTACGAAAGAAAAAGAAACCAGAGGAGAAAAGATTAACAAGAGCTTTTCAATCATGCTCGGACTTGTGATTATTATCGGTTTAATCTTCACTCTCATTGGTTTGTTGAGGTAGGCTTATGATGTTAGTATTAATGGTTCTAGCACTGATTCTTTCGGTTGCCCTTATCGTCCTAGTTACCATCCAACCCCGTCAAACACAGATTTTTTCAACAGATGCTACGAGTAATATTGGTAAACCAAGCTATTGGTCTAGTCAGCCTATTCGCAAATTTTTGACCTTAGCTATTAGTATAGCCTTATTTATCCTCTTACTTATATTTATGATTGTGTCTTATAAGTAAAGAGCTTGATTATACAATAGAAAGAAGAAGCGCATGCGTGTACATTTTACGAATTTATTTGGGCAGTCCCCACGTAGTGTGGCCTTGATTGCCCAAAATGATACGATGAAGATTGCCAAGGAGCTTGGTGCCAATGAATTAGCAATCTATTTCTACGATAACAGCCAGGAGTCAAGTGGTGAATTAAATTCCCGCCTTGATGGTATTGTGGCAGGAGTAAGCTATGGTGATATTGTCTTCTTCCAGTCGCCGTCGTGGAATAGTGTCGCTTGGGACACTAGCCTCCTTCATAAATTTAGGGCAGTGCAAACCAAACTTGTGATGTTCATCCATGATGTTCCACCTATAATGTTTCCTAGTAATTATTATCTCATGCCTAATTACATTGAGATGTATAATCTTTGTGATGTCGTCGTTGTTCCATCAGAACAAATGCGTGATCGACTCATTGAGGAAGGGTTAACGGTCAAAAAGATTATTATCCAGGAACTTTGGGATTTACCTCATAGCCTTGACTTGCACAAACCAAGCTTCCAAAAGAAGCTCATCTTTGCTGGTAATCCAACTCGTTTCCCCCACATTCTCAACTGGCAGCAGGAGACTCCTCTTCATGTCTATGCGGATAAAGAAGAAGACAAGGATTATTCCAAAATTCAACTTGAAGGCTGGCGCAATAAACAGGAACTCCTGTTTGACCTTTCTAAAGGAGGATTTGGTCTCGTCTGGGGAAACTCAGAAAAATCTGAAGATGAGCTCGATTACTATAAGTTGAATATTTCCTATAAACTCTCTACCTATTTAGCTGCAGGCTTGCCAGTTGTGGTGCCTGACTATCTTTCAAATGCTGACTATGTCAGAGAACATGGCCTAGGCTTTGTCGTTTCGAGTCTGGAAGAAGCAGACCGTTGTGTACAAGAATGTACAGAAGAGCAGTATGCCCAGATGGTTGCTAACGCACAATACACTGCCTACCTCATAAGCAATGGTTATTTCATCAAGAAGCTTTTTATTGATGCTATAATGGCCCTTGGTTAATAGTCTAAAAAGAATTATCGGAAGGTAATTCTTTTTTTGTAGATTTTTGAGCATATAAATTGACTTTTTAGAAAATATTTAAACCAATTTTACTTTAAGCTAAAAGATTTAAGGAAGTAGGGTATCTGATTAGGAAGAAGGTTAAAAAAAGTGTGTTAGAAACACCAAATATGTCAAAATAAGGGGTCTAAAATTGATTGAAATTGTTTGAAAATTTATCTTAAGCTAAATTGTAAAATAATTTAGAAGCGTGATAAGAGTGGAAATAAAATGAGAAAATGTAAAGAAAATAGCGTAAAATCAAGGCTTTAAGCCTGATTTGTTCTAAATTCGAAAGAATATAGCATAAATGACAGAAAATTCAGAATTGCGAAAACCTTACATATTTTAGAGAAAATGAGACAAAGTGCAACAATTTTTAGTTAACTTGTGTTATATTATAAAATGTAATTTCCAGATTAGGAAATGACTCATATCTATTTGGAGGTAAATATGTTTTTTAGACGCCAAGAAGGAGAATATCGCGAAACAGACCGTGTGACTCGCTTCAAACTTATTAAATCGGGTAAAAACTGGCTTCGTGCCGCTACATCAAACTTTGGACTTTTCAAAGTTGTTAAAGGTGGCGCAGACGCACCGTCAGTTTCAGTTCAAAATGTAGAAGAAAAAACTTCTCTTCTTTCAGGTCAAGCCCTTCTTAAAGGAATTGCAGCAGCGGGTGCTGTGGCAGGTGGTGCAGTAGCTACTTACACAGCTCAAGCCGAAGAAACAAGTGCTCCAGCTTTGGAAAGCCAAGCAACTACAACTCATGATGTTTTGGCAAACTCTGAATCTGTAGCTTTGAGCACTGCGCCTGTATCAGAAGCAGTAGCTTCAGAAGCTCCAGCAGTAGCATCAACAAGCCAAGAGTCTACAAGCTCTTCAGCTGACGCTCAAGCAAGCACAGACGCTTCAGTTTCAGTATCACAATCTGTATCAGCAGAATTGTCACAAGCTATCTCAGAATCTGTATCACTTAGCAAAGTGAACTCAACTTCTGAAAGCCAATCACACACTGAAAGCAACAGTGGTTCACACTCAGAATCATCTTCAGCTTCAGAATCAGCAACTTCAACAGCTGCAACTGCATCAGAAACAGCTACTCAAGAAGATGAAAAAACTATCTTGGATCAAAACGTTTCAGAAGCAGAATTGCTTGTAAATATTGCTAAAGATTATCAAGCTAAGTTGACTGACACAGCTGCTAAAGCTGAAATCCAAACAGCTATCGCAACAGTTCAAGAAGAAGTTGCTAAATCAACAACCTTGCTTGCTGCATCAGCAACAAACGCTGCTTACGCAGAACAACGTGAGCGCCTTGGTAACGCTGTTGACAACATGATGACTAAGATCACTGACAACGGCTTCACAGGTAACTCAGTAGTTAATGGTGTTGCAGCAGTGACAGCACAGTTGGATGCTATTTCTACTTCAAATACACTTGCAGCAGGTGTTGATGCAACTCCAGGTATGGACGATGCTAACGGTGCGACACTTACTGACAAGTCAACTACAATTCCTGCAGGATACTCAGCTGACCCAGCAGCGAATCGTTTGACATTTGGTGTTTGGAATCTTAAATCATATAACCAAGATTACAACACAAACTATTATGTGACTTTGTCAGTTGATAAGACAACTAGCACAAACAATCCTGATGTTTATGTACGTTTGGTAGATAAGAATACAGGCAGTGAAGTTGCAAACGCAACTTTGTCTTCAGCCAACGCTGGTAAAGAAGTAAATCTTGGGAATCTTTCAAGCAATAAATACTATCCTTATTTCGTTTATAATGCTTCAACAGATGGTGGTTCTGCTACTGTAGATGTTATTATCAAGAATAATTCAGAAAAAGCTTTTGCCAAAGAAACTGAACAAGTTTATGATTACTTAACACCAGCTAACCAAACTGAAAGCAAACCAAACGTTGAAATTGGTGTACCATCAACTAAGATGAACCAAACAACTCACTACAAGGTGGTTGATACTACATCTTCAACATATAATGCTACACGTCCAGCTTCAGATACAACAACTCAAAGCTACAAACCAACTGGTAATGAAACTGAACTTGCTACATTTACTCAAACAGGTATTCAAGGTCAAAATTATACAGCTTCTAACCCACGTTCATTTGAAGGTTATGTCTTGTACCAACAAGCAGATGCTTCAACAATGACTGGTGAACTTGGTAATTCGGTTGGTGCTAAGTTTGCTGAGTTGAAGGGAACTCGTGCTCATTATTACGTTAAACGTATTCGCGAAGTAGTTTCCAATGATGGTTCAACAGTTACAAAACTTTATGTTTTGGATCCATCATCTGTTTCAACATATAATGAAGCAACAATGGGAAATAACACAGATACAACTGGCTATACCCTTGTTTACACAACTCCAGTAATTAAACCAGGCGAAAAATATATTCCATCTGCAACAAGTATGGATACAGATAAAGTCCTTGTTTCAAGCAAGAATGGTGATTATCAAATCCAAGTTTCTCCATGGCATAATCCTGATAAACCAGAAGAAGGTCTAGTTTATCTATCAGGTTGGTATACAGCGGGTCATCATGGTGATAAAGCCTATATGTTCTTGGAGCATCCAAAAGGAACTGAAAGCTCAACACCAGGAGGAAATAAAGAAAACGTAGTTGGTGGACAAAACTCAGGAAACTTTGGTAACCAATTCTCTATTCCATCAGCAAATGAAAAACCATCTGGTGATACAGTACATTACTACAAGAAGACAGATGAAAAAGGTAACGTTTACGTTCACTATAGAGATACTGAAGGTAACGAAATCAAAAAATCAGTAACAGATGAAGATAAACAACCTATTAATAAAAACTATGACACAGTAGTAGATAATCGTCCAAAAGAAATCGAATTCGAAGGTAAGACATACGAATTGGTACCAGCAGGTAACTACAAAGTAGGTCAAGTTGACTCAGATGGTCACCTTACAACTTCAGATGATGTTAAAGGTTCAGTTGCTAAACAAGATAAAAATGTTACCTATATCTATAAAGTGAAAGAAACACCAAAAGAAGGTGAAGTAGTTATCACTTATGTAGATACGAAAGGTAACGAAATTCAAAAACCTCGTCAAGATACACCTAAATCACCATATGACACACCATATGACACAACTGAAAAAGGTGAAAAACCAAATATCATCAAGACAACTGATGGTAAGACATATAAAATTGTTCCTAAAGGTGATTATCCAGTAGGAGATGTTGATGAAAATGGTCATTTGAAATCTTCAGATCCTATTACTGGTAAAGTTGACAAACCAAAATCAACTATTACTTACGTTTATGAAGAGGTTGGAAGTGTCTTTGTTCATTATAAAGATATTAATGGAAATACGATCATGGGATCTGTTATTGATGAGCAAGATCAACCACTTGAGAAGGATTATGATACAGTAGTAGATAATCGTCCTAAAGAAATTAAATTTGAAGGTAAAACTTACGAACTTGTAGAAGCTGGTAATTACCCAGTAGGTCAAGTTGATAGCCAAGGTCACTGGACAGGTGATGATGATACGACTGGTAAAGTGGCTTCAGGTGAGAAAAATGTTACTTATATCTATAAGTTGAAAAATGAATCTCAATCAAATTCAGCATCTGATACAACATCAGCTTCACTATCAGAATCAGAAGTTGTGTCTAAATCACAGTCAGAATCAGAGGTGGTTTCTAAGTCGCAATCTGTTTCGCAATCAGCATCAGAAAAAGCTTCTAAATCACAATCAGAATCAGAGGTGGTTTCTAAGTCACAATCTGTTTCACAATCAGCTTCAGTATCAGCAAGCCAATCTGAATCATTGAAAACTTCGGCATCTGAATCAGCTTCAGTGTCAGGAAGCCAATCAGCGTCGTTGAGCACCTCAGCGTCAGCATCAGCTTCAGTATCAGGAAGCCAATCAGCATCGTTGAGCACCTCAGCTTCAGCATCAGCTTCAGTATCATCAAGTCAATCAGTATCGTTGAGTACTTCAGCATCTGAATCAGCTTCAGTATCAGCAAGCCAATCAGCGTCGTTGAGTACTTCAGCATCTGAATCAGCTTCAGTATCAGCAAGCCAATCAGCGTCGTTGAGTACCTCAGCGTCAGCATCAGCTTCAGTATCAGGAAGCCAATCAGCATCGTTGAGTACTTCAGCATCTGAATCAGCTTCAGTATCAGCAAGCCAATCAGCGTCGTTGAGTACTTCAGCATCTGAATCAGCTTCAGTATCAGCAAGCCAATCAGCGTCGTTGAGCACCTCAGCGTCAGCATCAGCTTCAGTATCAGGAAGCCAATCAGCGTCGTTGAGTACTTCAGCATCTGAATCAGCTTCAGTATCAGCAAGTCAATCATCATCGTTGAGTACTTCAGCATCTGAATCTGTCTCTGTTTCAGCTTCTATCTCAGAATCAATTTCAATTGTTACAAATAACTCAGAATCAGAATCAACTTCATCATCTGAGTCAGCATCTGCTTCATTGAGCAATTCAGTTTCTGTAAGCGCCTCTGAGTCAGCATCTGCATCAGAATCAGCAAGCACATCAGCTTCAGTTTCTGCATCAGAATCAGCAAGCACTTCAGAATCAACTTCTGTATCTGAATCAGTATCAGCTTCTGAATCATACTCTGCATCTGCTAGTCTTTCAGTTTCAGCTTCTACATCAACTTCAGTTTCAGAATCACTTTCTAGCTCAGAATCTACATCTGTATCAGTTTCTCAATCATTGTCTGAAAGTGAAACTCCTAAAGTTGGTGAAGTCATCATTACTTACATCCGTGAAAATGATGGTAAAGAAATTCAAAAACCACGTCAAGACACACCAAACTCACCATATGACACACCATATAACACAACTGAGGAAGGTGAAAAACCTAACACAATTAAGACTCCAGATGGTAAGACATACAAGATCGTACCAAAAGGTGACTACCCAGTAGGTAAAGTTGACGGTGACGGGCACCTTGAATCATCAGATCCAATTAAAGGTAAAGTTGATAAACCTAAATCAACAATCACTTACGTTTATAAAGAAGTGAAGGGTAATGTATACGTACACTATGTTGATGTTAATGGTAACAAGATTAAAGACGATGTGACTGATGAAAAAGATCAACCAGTTGATAAAGACTACGACACAGTTATTGACAACCGTCCAAAAGAAATCGAATTCCAAGGTAAGACATACGAATTGGTACCAGCTGGTAACTACCCAGTAGGTAAGGTTGACGAACAAGGTCACTGGACAGGTGATGATGCTACAACAGGTAAAGTCATCGAAGGTGATAAGAACGTTACTTACGTATACCAACTCAAAGAACAACCAGCACAACCTAAGGGTAATGTATACGTTCACTATGTAGATACTGAAGGTAATATCATTAAAGATTCAGTAACTGATGAATTGGCACAACCAGTTGGTAAAGACTACGACACAGTTGTAGACAACCGTCCAAAAGAAATCGAATTCCAAGGTAAGACATACGAATTGGTACCAGCCGGTAACTACAAAGTAGGTCAAGTAGACGAACAAGGTCACTGGACAGGTGATGATGCTACAACAGGTAAAGTCATCGAAGGTGATAAGAACGTTACTTACGTTTACAAACTTAAAGAAGAACCAGTACAACCTAAGGGTAATGTATACGTTCACTATGTAGATACTGAAGGTAATATCATTAAAGATTCAGTAACTGATGAATTGGCACAACCAGTTGGTAAAGACTACGACACAGTTGTAGATAACCGTCCAAAAGAAATCGAATTCCAAGGTAAGACATACGAATTGGTACCAGCCGGTAACTACAAAGTAGGTCAAGTAGACGAACAAGGTCACTGGACAGGTGATGATGCTACAACAGGTAAAGTTGTCGAAGGTGATAAGAACGTTACTTACGTTTATAAACTTAAAGAAGATCCAACGAAACCTAAAGAAGGTGACGTCATCATCACTTACGTAAACGAAAAAGGTAAGGAAATCAAGAAACCTCGTCAAGACACACCAAACTCACCATATGACACTCCATATAACACAACTGAGAAAGGTGAAAAACCTAAGACTATCAAGACTCCAGATGGTAAGACATACAAGATCGTACCAAAAGGTGATTACCCAGTAGGTAAAGTTGATAAGGATGGACACCTTGAATCTTCTGACCCAACTAAAGGTAAAGTTGAGAAACCTCGTTCAATCGTCACTTATGTTTATAAAGAAGTGAAAGGTGACGTTTACGTTCACTATAAAGATACTGAAGGTAACACAATCAAGACTGACGTTACTGATGAAAAAGATCAACCAGTCGACAAAGACTACGATACAGTTGTAGATAACCGTCCAAAAGAAATCAAATACAATGGTAAGACATATGAATTGGTTCCAGCTGGTAACTACACTGTAGGTAAGGTTGATGGACAAGGTCACCTTGAGTCATCAGACGCTACAACAGGTAAAGTTGTTGAAGGACGTAAAGATGTTACTTACATCTACAAACTCAAAGAACAACCAGCACAACCTAAGGGTAATGTATATGTTCACTACGTAGATGAAAATGGTAACACAATCAAACAATCTGTTACAGATGAATCTAAGCAACCAGTAGGTAAACATTATGATACAGTAATCGATAACCGTCCTAAGACAATCGTTACTGCAGATGGTAAAGTCTATGAATTGGTACCACAAGGTAACTATCCAGTAGGTAAAGTTGATGGTGATGGTCACTTGACTACAACTGACCCAGTAACTGGTAAAGTCATCGAAGGTGATAAGAACGTAACTTACGTTTACAAACTTGTCGATACAACTCCAGAAAAACCAGTGACACCAACTCCTGGTAAACCTGAACAACCAACTCCAGCTAAACCAGTTAATCCAGCTCCTAAAGCTCCAGCTAAAACAACTCCTGTAACTCCAGCTAAACCAGCTTCAGAAATGACACAATTGCCAAATACTGGTGAAGAGTCTAACGTAGCTGCTACAGCAGCTCTAGGTTTGCTTGCAACTGCATCTGGCTTGGCTCTTGCGGCAAAACGCAAAAAAACTGAGGAATAATATTTCCTCGACTTACCTCCCTAAAACTTTTGAGTGACTAGTCCTAATAAAACACTAACTACTCTTAAGAAAGAATAAGCCGATTAGCTTCGTTCTAAAAAGACACATTCCAAATTGGAGTGTGTCTTTTTGTGATTATGAGATTAACCTAAAGGATTAGAATTTGTGGCTCTTTGTCAACTGTAGTGGGTGACGAAAAGCTAACATCTAGAGAGAACCTGATAGGTTTTCTCTTTTTGTATGTTCAGAGTGATGAAAACACGCTTCCTAAAGTTAATAAAGTTTCTAAAAC
>NZ_JAQFJQ010000012.1:0-54035 GCF_030440175.1 Streptococcus sp. SV2 | reverse complement strand
TCTCATAAGTTCTTCCTAATGATGGTTTGGTTGCTTTTCATTATAGTTCTTATGGGACTTTTTGTCTGCATTCAAAAAGCTCTATAATCTCTATGGTGGTTTTACCCACTACAGAAATTATAGAGCCGCAAGAACTCACATGGGTGACTTTTGTGTTTAATAACGTTTCATGATCATCGGGTGCTTCCTCAGATCGCTTTAGCTCATTAGTTCTTGAAAAAATAAAATAACTATCAAGTTTATTTTGATCAGGAACAATTGATTGAAACCCTTGATTAGTTGTATCTTCTTTGGCTAATATAGCGGTGTTTCCAATACCAGCACGAGAAGTAAATAAGACGGTTCCTACTGGTAAAATTCGAGCTTAACTCTTCTTTAGACCTAGTTCAGTAATAGTCTTTTTACTTTTACTAACATAACTTTGTTCTCCCATTTCAGCTGGTGCATACCAATCAATATCACCGTCCCAGTATTCAGGGTTCGATGTACTTTGTGTTCCACCACCAACAATATTAGATAATTCTCCTAACTTACGCTCTTCCCAAGCGTATCTACTTAAGGATAAAAAGTTTAACAAAAAGCGCCAACCACAAGACATTCCGCAACAGATAAGTTATATTATCAATATAAGTAGAAAGTACTTTTTTTTTAAAAATACAAAATTCAGAAAGAGAGGTGCAGACATGCGCAGCAAAGACAAAATCCTCGGCGTCTTATACGGCCAAGCCATAGGTGATGCAATAGGAATGCCATCGGAATTATGGCCAGTCGAGAATATTCGAGATCAATTTGGTGGAAAAATTACTACTTTTCTTGATGGCCCTGACAATAACGATATCGCCAAAAACTTTAAAAAAGGCCAATACACCGATGACACCAATCAGGCACTAGCTATATTGGATGGACTAATCGAAAACAACTGGCAACCCAATTCAGAGATCTTGGTGAAGCATATTATGGCATGGGCAGAATCAGTCGGTGCTTGGGAGAACAACATCCTTGGACCAAGTAGTAAGGCTGCATTGTCGGCCATCAAAGCCGGCCAAGACCCTCGCCCGATTACGGATCAGGCACTGACTAACGGTGCAGGAATGAGAATCTCACCAATTGGTGCTTTATTTGAGCCAAATCAACTTCCAAAACTTGTCCAAATGGTCTTTGATATTACAAAGATCACACATTCCAGCGATGTTTCAATCAGTGGAGCGTCAATGATTGCTGGAGCCGTTACGGCATCTATGGCCGATCAGAATTGGGACGACATAATCGATTTTGCCTTAAGAGCCAATGATGCTGGTTTCAAATTAGGTGCCCCCACATGGGCAGCCAAGACACATGATCGTTTGCAGTTAGGAATTGAGATTGCTCATAAATATAAGGATGATGACGGCAAATTTAGTCAGCATATTTACGACTTGATCGGCACAGGAACAATGATTTCTGAAAGCATCCCCGCTGCGGTTTCAATCGCTTATTATTGTCGCGATGTTCAAAAATGCGCCTTAATGTGCGCCAACCTTGGTGGTGATACTGACACCATTGGTGCGATGGCAACCGCAATTTGTGGCGCCAAGAATGGTCAATCTTCCATTCCTGTGGAGTGGGTTAACTTAATCGATCAGCAAAATCCCGAGCATGACTTCAATGAGTACGCGGATAAAATTTTACAGTTCCACATTAACCAAAAGGGGTGATATTCATGGATGACAATATTATCAAGATTCCAGATTCGGAGAAAACGTTGACTGCTGGCAAACTCTTTTACAACTGGTTCGCAGCCAATATCGGTATCATGGGCTTTGTGTTTGGTGCCATGATCGTCAGTTATCATCTATCATTTTTTCAAGCTATTATTGCGTCACTTGTTGGTGCGCTGTCCTTCGCGATCCCTGGTTGGGTCGCAATGATTGGTCAAAAAGAAGGGGTCACAACTTTTAAATTGAGTCGGGCGGCCTATGGCACGCATGGCAATAAAATTCCTAATGCGATTGCCTGGTTTAACATGGTTGGCTGGCTTGCCGTTAATGTCATTACGGGAACATTGTTGTTGGTATCACTATTCAGTATTATCAATGTTGAAAAGTCTTCAGTTACCACAGCGGTCGCCCTGGTGATCTTTGGTGGGCTAGTTGTTCTATCCGGTTTGTTAAAAGAAGATACCCTCGCTAAAATACAAACCTGGTTGAGTTGGATATTTGGAATTTTAACTGTGCTGATTCTCGTGTTGTTCCTCTTAAAAGCCAAATGGCAGGAAGCTTTTAGTCTACCATCGGGAAGTTGGATTACTGGAGTCCTTCCTGCTGTGAGTATCGTTGCTGCCGGATCTGGTATTTCATGGTCGATGGCTGCTGCCGACTGGGGAGCCTATGTGACCAAAAAGACAAAGCCGTCTGCTACTTTTTGGAACACTACAATGGGCGGAGCCGTTCCTTTGTTTGTCTTAATGGCCGGAGGAGTAATGCTCAGTACAATTGAACCCTCATTGGCAACTACTGGTGATCCGTTTGGCGTCATGTATTCTGCTTTACCAACTTGGATCGGGCCAATTTATTTCTTAGTTGCAGCTGGCGGACTCATTCCGCAATGTATTATTTCGTTTCGATCTGCACGCATTAATTTGGCGACAATTGGAATTAACGTCACTCAACGAACCTCATTAATGATTCATGGGGCCATCGTTTTGGCAATTCCGATTTATGTATTGTTTATTTCTGGAAACTTTCTCAGTAATTTTGAGCTCTTCTTAAATTTCTTGGGCATTTGTCTAGCAAGTTGGGTGGCAATTTTCTTATGTGATAGTGTCATGTTCAGATCACAAAGTTATGATGTTGCTCTGCTTGAAAATGATTCAAAGACACATTTCAATTGGCTGGGAATTATTTCTTGGATCTTGGCTACAACTACTGGATTCTTGTTCACAAATAACGCAATTTGGAATGGGCCATTTGCTCATGGTATCTTTAGAAATAATAGTTTAGGAGTCTTTGTCTCCGCGATTATCGCGATTATTTGCATGTTGTTGTGGAAGGTTGCCGTTCCAAATAAGAAGGGGGCATAAATGAGTAAAACATTAGTGATCGGAGCGGCCTTTGTTGATGTGTTAATGGACGTTCCAAAGCTACCAACGACTGGTGAAGATATTAGTGGTCATCTACGGGCAAATATCGTAGGTGGATCAGCCTTTAATGTATATGGCGCGATTAAATATACGGGGCAAGATGCTGATTTATTTGTGCCAGTTGGGGAAGGCCAATACGCGGACTTGGTATCGGAGGATATGGCTAAGATGGGTATTCAACCTCATCTAAAAGTTAATGGTGCAGATAATGGCTGGGATATTTCATTTGTGGAGCCGGATGGTGAGAGGAGCTTTTTGACTGTTAACGGCATTGAACAGCTCTGGCAGCCTGATTGGTTCGAGAATATCGACATTTCTAATTATGATTCTTTTTATATTAGTGGTTATGAAATGGAAGATGATAAGGTTGCGGGAGTCATCCTGGATGCGTTGGATAAACGAAATTCTGATTCTCAGGTGTTATTTGATGCTTCACCAAGAATTGAGTATATTTCTCAAAAGACCCTTCAGAGATTGTATGACAATCACGTTATGATTCACTGCAATGAAGACGAAACTAGATATCTGTTTCCGGGAGTAAGCAGCTTGGAGATGAAGTGCCAGGAAATCTTTGTTAAAACTCACGCACCAATTGTTCTGACCTTAGGTGAAGAAGGGGCTTATCTTTATGCAGGGAAGCATCATTCTGAGATGGTCCGTTCGGCCAAAGTCAAGGTTGTTAATACGCTTGGAGCTGGTGATACGTTCTGCGGTGGTTTTCTGGCTGGTCTAAGTCAGAATATGAGCTTGCCAGAGGCCGTTCAGCAGGGCAATGAGCTGGCGGCTCTTGTTGTTGGTCAAGATAGTGGGACCTTGTTGAATAAGCAATAGAATAATAGGTTCTGTTGCGAAGTTTGAAAATCAAACGCGCCCTCTCTGAACTCCAAATATCTTAGGCTGTTATTCCCATTAATACCTTGATTTCAGTGGCTCTTTTCTACCATTTGTCAAGTCTATCAAGGCTTTAAGTAAAAAAAAGAGATAAGACAGTATCTATTCTGAGGTTACTGTCTTATTATTAACACTTTTTGATCTATCAAGCCCAGTTCAAAAAAGAACAGCAGGAATTTGTTGCCCGTAAATTGGATGCGGTGGGATGGATCAAGTACTCATCAATTAGTGTGCTTTGGTGGTTAACCTTTGGTTTCATTTACCAATCCGTTGGCGCCAATCGTCCGTTCCGTGATTCTATTATCGATGCGACAAATGGTGTTGGTCAGCTCTTGATGACAGCTGTTTACCGTGAACAATGGATTTTTTGGGCTGCTACTAATGTTTTCTCTATCTACTTGTGGTGGGGAGAAAGCCTACGAATTCAAGGGAAATACTTTATTTACTTGATCAATAGTCTAGTTGGTTGGTACCAATGGAGCAAGGCAGCTAAGAAAGCTTAGTACTAATGTTTGTCAATTAATAAGAGGATTCCATAGGGTCCTCTTTTTGTTTTTTAACAGTGAAGCACAAGTCTTGCTTTTCTTTTTATTTATGGTATACTTGTTCCTGTATCAGATACAAGTTGGAAAAGGAGTCAATATGGATACGAGATTTTCAGTTGCTTTGCATATCTTAACGATGATTAGTGAGAGTAAGGAAACTCTGAGTTCTCAGGCATTGGCAACTAGTGTTGGAACTAACGCTAGTTACATTCGAAAGCTAATCGCCTTGTTGAAAAATGCAGGCTTGATTAGCTCCCAGCAAGGGAAAACAGGTTATCAACTTAACAAGACTGCAAAGGAAATGACATTGTTAGAGATCTATTACGCTACTCAAGAAATCAAACATATCAGTTTATTTCCTGTTCATCAAAATAGCAATCCGGATTGTCCCGTTGGAAAACATATCCAAGGAGCAGTTTCTCCACTTTTCGCTAGGGCAGAATCTCAGTTAGAGAAGGAATTGTCAAATCAAACTTTAGAAGATGTTATTAACAATCTTTATAAAGATGCCAAACAAAAACGAAACTGATTTGCATGCAGATCAGTTTTAAAAAGACTAGACTTGTATCTTTGCCAGATACAACAAAGAATAGAAAAGAGAAGACAATGAAAGTAGCACAACACACTACCTATAACCAAAACAATATCACACTGAACATTACAGAAATCGCTAAACCAAGTATCACAGACAAAGAAGTTTTGGTCAAAGTCACCGCAGCTGGTGTTAATCCTCTGGATAACATGATTTCCCGAGGAGAAGTCAAGATGATTGTCCCTTATAAACTCCCACAAACTGCTGGAAATGAAGTAGTTGGGGTTGTTGAAGAGACCGGTAGACAAGTCAAAAATCTCAAAGTCGGGGACCGTGTCTTTGGGCGTCTCCCACTCGACCACATCGGTGCCTTTGCAGAATACGTAGCTGTCGATAGTCAGGCTCTAGCCAAGGTTCCAGACTATCTTTCAGACGAGGAAGCGGCTGCTGTTCCTTTGACTGCCTTAACCATTATGCAAGCCCTAGAACTCATGGGAGCACAAGCTGGCAAGACTATCTTTATCTCTGGTGGTACTGGAGGAGTTGGTGGAATGGCTATTCCAATTGCCAAAGCCGAAGGTTTGAAAGTCATCACCAATGGAGCTGGAGATAGCGCTGAGCGAGTTTTGAAGCTAGGAGCAGACCGCTTTATCGATTACAAAACAGAGGATTATACAAAAACTGTTAGCCAGGTTGATTATGTCCTTGATACTCTTGGGGGTTCTGAGACTGAAAAACAAATGTCTGTCATGAAAAAAGGTGGTCAGCTTGTGTCCCTTCGGGCTATGCCAAATGGTGACTTTGCCAAACGGATGAACCTGCCAAAATGGAAACAGATGATTCTTGGCTTAGCCGGTCGCAGATTTGATAAGATGGCTAATAAATACGGCGTTCACTACCATTTTATCTTTGTAGAAAGCAATGGTGCTCAATTACAAGAGGTAGCTGACCTCTTTAGCAAATTAGAAATCAAACCATCTATCGATACAGTCTATCCATTTGAAGAAGTGAATAGCGCCTTAGACAAGGTCGCTAATGGTCGCTCACGTGGAAAAACAGTCCTCAGTTTTAAGAAATAAAAGGAAAAGATAATGTCATATCTTACAACTAAAAATCAATACATCACTGTCGACGGGAACAAAATCGCCTATCGCGAACTCAGCAAAGGCAAATCAAAACTGCCTCTTCTGATGCTGGTCCATTTGGCAGCAACTCTCGACAACTGGGATCCAAAACTATTGGACTTGATTGCTGAAAAGCACCATGTGATTGTAGTCGACCTTCCTGGTGTCGGAGCCAGTCAAGGCAAAGTGGCGCCAACCATTCCTGGAATGGCTGAGCAGACAATTGCCTTTATAGAAGCTCTTGGTTACGATAAAATCAATCTCCTAGGTCTCTCTATGGGGGGCATGATCGCCCAAGAAATCATCCGAATCAAGCCTGATTTGGTCAATCGTCTCATCTTGGTAGGAACAGGACCTCGAGGTGGAAAAGAGGTCGATAAGGTCACAGGGAAAACATTTAACTATATGTTTAAAGCTGGACTCGAGCGCATCGATCCTAAACGCTATATCTTCTATAACCATGATGAACAAGGAAAAATCGAAGCTTTTAAAGTTCTCGGACGAATGGGGATGAGAACCAAGAAATTTGCGGACAAAGACATGAGTGTGCCTGGTTTCTTGACGCAACTCAAAGCTATTAAACGTTGGGGGAAAGATTCTCAAGACGACCTAACATTTATCACTCAACCAACCTTAATCGTCAACGGGGACAAGGATATGCAGGTTCCAACAGAAAATTCTTATGACATGCATGAGAAAATAAAAGATAGTAAGCTCATCATCTATCCAAATGCTGGGCATGGTTCGATTTTCCAGTATGCAGAGGAGTTTTCAAAAGAACTCATTGCTTTCTTGGAGGACTAATATGGTCAAAACCATTCTAATAACAGGTGCTACGGATGGCATTGGAAAGCACTTGGCAAAGAAACTGGCCAGTGAAGGGCATCAGGTCATTCTTCATGGACGAAATCCTCAAAAACTTGAGTTGGCGCTTCAAGAGGTTCGGGCCGTTTCCCTGAGAAGCAGAGTTTCTAGCTACTTGGCTGATTTTTCAAAATTAGATGATGTCTATCGATTTGTGGAGGAAATCAAGCGAGACTTTCAAAGGATCGATGTCTTGTTTAACAATGCAGGCCTGTATGCAGGAAAAGAGCGAAAAGCGAGTGCTGAAAATGTCGAGTTGACTTTTATGTTATCTGTTCTGGTTCCCTATATGTTAACAACTGAGCTAAGTCCCTTGTTAGAAAAAGCGCCTGACGGCCGTGTCATTATTACCTCTTCCTATTTGCATCATTTTGCCAAGGTCAAGGGTTTGGACTTTGGATTTGAAAACAACTATCATCCAGGATTGGCCTATAATAATTCCAAACTCTATACCATCTGGATGACACGCTATCTAGCAAGAGACTTCTTTTTAAGAGGTTCAAATATCACCATCAATTCTTACCATCCGGGCTTGATTTCAACTAACTTAGGGAATAATTCTAGTGATGAAAAGACGAAAAAGTCTCTCTTTGGGCGCTTGATGAAGTCTCTCTCAAAAGATTTAGATCAGGGAATCGAAACAGGTTATTATCTCACCTTATCAGAGGAAGTCAGGGGCTTGACTGGCTACTATTTTGATGAAAAGAAATTCAAGTCTGTATCCGAAGAAGGCTACTCATTTGAAAAAGCACAGAAATTAATGGATTACTGCCAAGAAAAGGTCAAAATTTTTAAAGAAAAGCAGGATTTTTAATTCCTTATTGATTTCTTAACTACCAAAAAACTCAAGTTTTCATTGATAAAACTTGAGTTTTTCTTAGATGAGGGCTAACAAAATGGTAAGAATCATAGCGATTCCAAGCCGAATGACATGGTGGGCTGGATTGAAGTTTTCTTTGTGCTTGCCATTCCAATAGGCTCCGTAGCAAATCAACCCACAACCAATCAGCCAAAGGGATAGTGCGACAATCGAGAAAAAGAAGTAGAGGAAGAGAGACAAAGTCGCAAGGCTACTTCCGATGAGGAGAAATTGATTTCCTAGAGTGTGATTTCCTTTTTTAACTTCAGAAAGGGAGGCCAATAAATGAAGCAGGACAAAAGCAAGCGCTAAGAAGACTGTGATGATGCTAAAGATGGGATAAAGTGACATAGATGTTTCCTTTCCAAGATATGATTGTCTAAGTACTATTTTTTATGACTGATTTTATTAAGAATCATAAATGATACTACAAGATTTAAAACGATAACCAGTAAAGTCAAAAAAGAGTAACCATAGAGTTTGACTGAACTTTCAATTTTTAGAAATGTGATGGAGAACAAGCTCGTTAAAATGCCCGTTAACAAGCCGGGAATATATTTTCGAAGGACAATTGTCTGAATCAAATGTCCGAAAATATGGTAGATATAAGCAATTACAATGGTTGCATAAATAGTATAGTTGCTAAACTGGTAGCTAAGAAAAAGTGATAGAAGCAGGATCAGAAACTGCTCCAAGACAATGGCATTGAAAGTAAAAGGAGTGTAATAAGAAAGGAATCGAATATCTGGAAACTGTGCTGATAGTTTTTTGACAAAGGATGGCATCCATATGATTTCCTCAAGTTCGTGAAGCATGAATAAGGCTGGAAAGAGAAAATAAAATTGAGTGAGGGTCATTAAAAAACTTCTTTCTAGTTTGAACCAACTTTCAGTATCTCCAAATAAAACTGGACAACTTCCTGCTCGCTATAGGACTTACCTTTTTTCAGCCACCAGCTGAGAGTTTCAATGAAGTGGCTGACGACCAGATGCTTAAGGTAAGAGTGGGGAATGTTGGGGTGAGCTTTAATCAGTTCGTCAGCCACCATTGGGTAGACATCGTGTTCCAGCTCTTTTCGCAGCTGACGGATGAAATAATCGTTTTTAGATAGCAGGAGACTGGTTACATGGTCTTGATTTTTCTTGAAATGCTGAAAGATATGGGTCAGGTAGTCTTGAGGAGAGAGGTGTTGAGCACGCTCAAACAAATGGTGAAAGAGCTTTTGACAGAGCTCATCTAGTAGTAACTCCTTGCTCTCATAATGGCTGTAAAAGGTCGATCGCCCGACATCAGCCAGGTCAATGATTTCTTGAACCGTTATGGTTTCATAGCCTTTTTGGTTGAGTAACTGTAAAAAAGCGCTATAGATAGCTTTTCGAGTCTTAGTAATGCGACGATCTTGAGCTGGCATATGGACAATTTGAACAAACTGTTCAATAACGTACACAGAGAACGGTTTGCTTCTATCCTTTCTGTTGATAGTATTGGATAATAGATAAAGAAGAGAAGAGATAATAGTCTCATTTCTCAGAATATCTATAGAAATAAATGTTTGACGCAGTAGCTGATTGGACTCTTCTTTCGCTATTTGGCTCAGAAGAGCACCTAATCAGCTTTGCGGGGGTGAGACTAGGAACAAATTTAAAAAATTTGCTCAGTCTCACTCCCATTATATCAAAGGATTAAGTAATATGAAAACAAAATGTGCGGTTTGGCTGGCTTTTTTCTTGAATCTAAGCTTTGCCATTGTTGAGTTTATTGCGGGTGGAATTTTTGGTTCTAGTGCAGTTCTCGCTGATTCGGTCCATGACTTTGGGGATGCGGTTGCCATTGGCATCTCGGCTTTTCTAGAGAGCATTTCCAATCGGAAAGAAGACAGCCATTACACCTTGGGCTACAAGCGTTTTAGCCTTTTAGGGGCCATGGTGACCGCTGTGATTCTGATGACAGGGTCTGGTATGGTGATTTTGGAAAATATGGTCAAACTGTTTCACCCACATCCTGTCAATGAAGAGGGACTTCTCTGGCTTGGAATTATTGCCATCAGTGTGAATGTCTTAGCAAGTCTGGTCATTCGTAAGGGACAAACCAAGAACGAATCTATTCTCAGCTTGCACTTTTTGGAAGACACCTTGGGTTGGTTGGCTGTCATCTTGATGGCCATTGTTCTCAGGTATACTGACTGGTATATCCTGGATCCTCTCTTGTCTCTAGTCATTTCTTTCTTTATTCTCTCAAAAGCCATTCCTCGTTTTTGGTCTACGCTCAGGATTTTCCTCGATGCCGTGCCAGAAGGGGTGAATATCCAGAAGATCAAGACGGATCTGGCAGAGTTGGACCATGTCGCTAGTATTAACCAGCTTAATCTTTGGACCATGGACGGCTTAGAAAAAAATGCCATCGTCCATGTATGTCTGGAGCATGTCAAGCATATGGAGGTCTGTAAAGAGTCTATTCGAGACTTGCTCAAAGAGAGGGGCTTTCAAAATGTCACCATCGAAGTTGATGAAGACTTGGCAACCCACCGAGCTCACAAGCGAAATATCGAAGAGCTGGAAGCAGAAAGTGAGAAAGAGCACCATCATTAAGGTTTGTTTTTTAACTCTTAGAGGCTTCTCTAGGAGTTTTTTTGACACTAAACTCTCTAAAGTATGCCTTTTCATGCTAAAATAGAACAAACGTGAAACAAGGAGTAATTATGAGTAAGAGAGCTGTGTTGATGATGACCTTTGGGTCACCAGAAGAGATTACCTATGAAGGAGTAGCGGAGTTTTTCACGAATATCCGGCGTGGTGTTCGTCCTGAACCACATGAAATTCAGACTTTATATGACAATTACCTCCGAATTGGTGGAACTCCACTTCAAAGGATAACTAGAGAAGAAGTGGATTTGGTTGCTTCTGCTCTTGGAGAACGAGTGTCGGTCTACTTTGCTAATAAATTTTCCCGCCCTTTTATCACTGATGTAATCAAAGAGATGGAGAATGACGGAATTGAAGAATGTTTGTGCTTGATTTTAGAGCCTCATTATTCTTACTATTCTGTCATGGGATATGAGAAATTTTTAGAAAGTGAGCAGATTAGGTTCCAAATTATCAAGGATTGGTACCAAGAACCTTCACTTCTTCACTACTGGGCTGATGAGATTAGAAATATTTTAGATCAAATTGGAGATGACAGCTATAAGGTGATTTTTTCAGCTCACAGTGTACCAGTTTTGGCCCTTGATTTTGGCGATCCTTATATCGATCAGATTTATGACAATACTCGCTTGATTGTGGAATTTTTAGGCCTTGAAGAAGACCAGTATACCAATACATGGCAGAGTGAAAGTGATATTGGTATTCCTTGGATTAAACCTGATGTCTTAGAATACCTTCATGATGAGAAGGAACACCCTGACCACTATATTTTTGCCCCGATAGCTTTTATTAGTGAGCATATTGAGGTTCTTTTTGATAATGATGTGGAGTGTAAGGAGCTTTGTCATGAGCTTGGTGTGGCCTATCACCGTCCTCCTATGCCAAATAGCGATTCTCGTTTGATTAAAGCCCTTCTTTCAACCATTCAGTCTCATATAGACGGTGACTATCGTTACTATCAACCTCAACTAGAGACTTTTGATGAGTTGGAAGCTCCTTCAAACACAGGACAGATTTTAGAAGAGGAAGCAGATATTCAGATGCCTGATTTCGTCAAAAAATTGATTGCTAAAAAAGGTCGAGAGAATGTCAAGATGCCATATCTAGTTAAGAAAATGCTTGAAAAGAAGTATGGAAAAAAATATGATTAAGTAACTAAATATGATCCGTAATAGGGAGTGTTTGATGTGAGTGATTTCTTGTTAAAAAGTGTATACTATCAGAAACGAAAGAATAGAGGTTATTAAATGAAATCAGCAGTTTATACCAAAGCTGGGCAGGTTGGTCTAGCAGAAATTGATTGCCCACAAATCGTGGCAGCAGATGATGCCATTATCAAGATAGTACGTACTTGCGTTTGTGGATCGGACCTTTGGAGTTACCGTAATCCGGAAATGGAAGAAGGACATAGAAATAGCGGTCATGAGGCTATCGGAATTGTCGAAGAAGTTGGCGAGGAAGTTACTACAGTAAAACCAGGTGACTTTGTCATTGCCCCTTTCACACATGGTTGTGGACAGTGTGATGCCTGTCGTGCTGGATTTGATGGCTCTTGTGACAACCACCCAGGTAATAACTGGTCTGGGGGCGTGCAGGCTGAGTATATCCGTTTCCACTTTGCCAACTGGGCCCTTGTCAAAATTCCTGGGCAACCTTCAGATTATAGTGAAGGTATGCTCAAGTCACTTTTGACACTGGCTGATGTCATGCCGACGGGTTACCATGCAGCGCGTGTGGCTAATGTGCAAAAAGGTGACAAGGTGGTCGTTATCGGAGATGGGGCTGTTGGTCAATGTGCTGTCATCGCAGCTAAGATGCGTGGTGCTTCACAAATTGTCCTTATGAGTCGTCACGAAGATCGTCAAAAAATGGCTTTGGAGTCAGGAGCGACAGCAGTTGTTGCTGAACGTGGCGAAAAAGGCATTGCTAAAGTCCGTGAAATCCTCGGGGGAGGAGCAGATGCAGCTCTCGAATGTGTCGGTACAGAAGCGGCAGTAGATCAAGCTCTTGGAGTCCTTCATAATGGTGGCCGTATGGGATTTGTTGGTGTTCCACACTATGAAAACCGTGCCATTGGCTCAACCTTTGGACAAAATACAACGATTGGTGGCGGACCAGCCTCTGTCACAACCTATGATAAACAAGTTTTGTTAAAAGCTGTTCTTGATGGCGACATCAATCCAGGTCGAGTCTTTACGACAAGTTATAAATTGGAAGATATTAATCAGGCCTATAAAGATATGGATGAACGCAAGTCTATTAAATCTATGATTGTGATAGAGTAACGAATTAAGTCGATCACTTTTGATTGCGGAAAAGAATTTTCTAATTGGAAATCTATTTCGAATGCACATGACATTGATATTTTCTTTGCGGATCCAGGATGTCCTGGGCAACGAGGTCTCATTGAACATTCTAATGGCTTATTAAGACGAAATGGACTACCTAAACAAATGGATTTTACGAATATTTCTCAAAATTATTTATCAGCTACAGCTGATAAAAGAAATAGAATTCCTAGGAAGTCTTTGAATTATCAAGCACCATCCCAAGTTTTTCTGAGTTACATGAAAAATCTAACTTAATTTGACAATTTAGGGAGATAAAAATAGGGAGTGAAAAAAGCCCAACCAGACAAATCTTCAAAGGAAGATTTGTTTTTTTTAAAAACTTTTGGTTGACAAGTGTAAATCTTAGGTGTAAAATAACATCATAAGGTTTACAAATGTAGATTTAGAAAGGAGAAGCCATGCAAATTTCCAATGCGGAATGGCGCATCATGAAGATTATCTGGATGGAAGGCAAGCAGACCAGCACGGATTTGATCGCCGTCTTGTCCGAGCGCTTTGACTGGTCGAAGTCGACGATTAAGACTCTCTTGACCCGCTTGGTGGAGAAAGGATGTTTGACTAGAGAAAAATCAGGCAAAGCCTTTGTTTACTCGGCTTTGTTGAAGCAGGACCAGGGTTTAGACTTGGTGGCTGAGGATGTGAAAGACAAGGTTTGCTCAAAAAGAATTGTCCAGGTGCTTGAGAACTTGATTCAGGAGAGTGACTTTACGCTTGCAGATCTTAATCAGCTGCAGCAGGTGCTCGAAGAAAAGAAAGCAGAGGCTGTCGAAACAGTCCCTTGCAATTGTATGTAATAGAAAGAAGGAAATTCCATGTTTGGATTAGTGATTAGTATTGTTTGTTTACTTTTGGTTGTCTTTATTGCTTGGTGGTTCTTTGCAGAGCATGAAAAGGTAAGCGGCCACGCTCGTCAGAAATCAGGTTATCAAGAAATTGAAGTCGAAGTCATGGGGGGCTATTCGCCTGAAACCATTGTCCTGAAAAAGAATGTTCCAGCCCGGATCATCTTTAATCGCAAGGATCCATCTTCATGTCTGGCTCAAGTGATCTTTCCAGATTTTGGCGTTCATGAAGATTTGCCTTTAGGTGAAAAACATGTCATTGAAATTACGCCAGAAAAAGCGGGCGAATATGGGTATTCATGTGGAATGAACATGATGCATGGTCAAATGATTGTGGAATAAAGGAGTAGGTATGGTAGAAAAACAAAAAGCAGTTGTGGAAAACGGAGTGCAAAAGATCCGTATTACAGCAGAAAAGGGCTATAGTCCCAAAGAATTTCAACTTCAAAAAGGGATCCCTGCTGAAATCACCTTCCATCGGGTCAATCCTTCCGGCTGTTACAAGGAAATTTTGTTTGAAGATCAGGGGATTTTAGAGCCTTTGGAAGTCGGTGTGGATAAGGTGATATCCTTTACCCCGACAGAAACAGGGAACTTTGAGTTTTCATGTGGAATGAAGATGCAAAAGGGTTCCTACACGGTTGTGGAAAAACGCCGTCGTGTCTTAAGTTTACTGGGTCGCTTTTGGATTACTAGTATCTTTACCCTTCCTTTATTGATCTTGATGATTGGGATGTGGGCAGGATTTGTCTCCCATCCAGTCAATCGCTGGGGAGGCTTTCTAGCGACAACGCCGATCATGTTGGTAGCAGGAGTACCTTTTATCAAGAGTGCCTGGGCCTCATTTAAGAAGCACCATTCCAATATGGATACCTTGGTAGCTCTTGGAACCCTGGTAGCCTATGTCTATAGTGTATTTGCCCTTTTTACTGGTCAGCCAGTATACTTTGAGGCTGCGGGTTTTATCATCTTCTTTATCCTCTTAGGGCAAATCTTTGAAGAACGGATGCGTAACAATGCCTCCGAGGCTGTGGAAAAGTTGTTGGATTTGCAGGCAAAAACGGCTCAAGTTCTCCGTGATGGGAACTATGTCGAGGTGGCGGCAGAAGATATCCAAATTGATGACTTGATTCGGGTCCGTCCTGGGGAAAAGATTGCGGTTGATGGGACGATTGTAGAAGGAAGTACGACCATTGATGAGTCGATGGTGACAGGTGAAAGCTTGCCTGTGGAAAAATCAGTTGGTGATGCAGTTATCGGCTCCACTATCAACAGCAATGGGACCATTCTCTTTAAGGCTGAAAAAGTCGGTAGTGAGACCCTCTTATCTCAAATTGTGGACTTTGTCAAAATGGCCCAATCCAGTCGTGCTCCCATTCAAGATTTGACGGATAAGATTTCAGGTATCTTTGTTCCAGTGGTGACGATTTTGGCCATTGTGACTTTCTGGGTTTGGTCCGTGCTTCTGGGCGCATCGCTTCAAGAGGCCATGCTCTATGCAGTCTCTGTCCTCATTATTGCCTGTCCTTGTGCCCTTGGTTTAGCAACCCCAACAGCCCTGATGGTCGGAACCGGCCGTAGTGCCAAGATGGGGGTTCTGATTAAAAATGGAACAGTTCTTCAAGAAGTGCAAAAGATTCAAACCGTTGTGTTTGATAAGACAGGGACCATTACCATTGGCCAACCACTTGTAACCGATGTTGTAGGAGATGAAGCGCGTGTCTTGACACTGGCTGCTAGTCTTGAAACTTTTTCAGAACACCCACTAGCCCAAGCGGTGTTATCACAAGCAGAAGAAAAAGGTTTGGTGTTATCCCCTGTGAAAAACTTCCAAGCGATTGAAGGAAAAGGGGTCCAAGGTCAGATCGACCAGCAATTGGTGATCTTGGGAAATGGCAAACTTCATGACGGGACAGCGATGGATCCGGAGTTTGAAAAACGGATGATAAACTTGCAAGAGCAGGCCAAAACAGTGATCAGTTTGTCTGTGGATGGGCAAGTGATTGGCTTGATTGCCATTCAAGATGCTCCGAAGGCCAGCTCAAAAGAAGCGATCAAAAAGCTCAAAGAACGGGGCTTGAAAACGGTCATGTTAACGGGGGATAATGAACGGGTGGCCCAGGCTATTGCTAAGCAAGTGGGAATTGACACCGTCATTGCTGATGTCCTTCCTCAAGAAAAAGCTAGCGCCATCCAAAAACTGCAAGAAGATAGCAAGGTCGCGTTTGTTGGAGATGGGATCAATGATGCTCCAGCTCTCTCGATCGCGGATGTGGGGATCGCTATGGGATCTGGAACGGATATTGCGATCGAGTCCGGTGGCATCGTGCTCACGCAAAATGATTTGCTTGGCGTTGTGCGTGCCTTTGACATGAGTCAAAAGACCTTCCGCAGGATTTTACTCAATCTCTTCTGGGCCTCTATCTACAATATCCTTGGGATTCCAATTGCTGCTGGAGTCTTTGTAGGACTGGGATTGACCCTTAATCCAGAACTAGCAGGTCTTGCTATGGCCCTTAGTTCTTTGTCTGTTTTGACTAGCTCGCTGCTTCTCAATGTTGCGAAAATAGATTAGACTCAATAAAAAAATGGTACAGAATTCATTTAATATTCTGTACCACTTTTTTGTCTTCTCTTACAGCCACAAGAGAAGACGGGTACATAGATTTTATAATAAAATATCCTATTATAAGATAGTTTGTGAAAATTTCTCAAATTCAGCATCTGTAATGTAATAGGGATTGAGCATCTCTGAGCAAATCCTTATACATGTGAATCTCTTTGTGCTAAATTAGTACTGTAATCGTTTTGTAAAACGTTTTCATGAGAACAGTCAGAATAAATTCATTTTCAAGACGAGCTTTAATCGCAAAGATGAAGTAGAAGCGCTATGCTTCATTTTTCAGGATCAAATTAGAAATAAAGGAGAGTTAGAATGACTCAAGGGAAAATTACTGCATCTGCAGCAATGTTGAACGTATTGAAAACATGGGGCGTAGATACCATCTACGGAATCCCATCAGGAACACTTAGCTCATTGATGGACGCTTTGGCTGAAGACAAAGATATCCGTTTCTTGCAAGTTCGCCACGAAGAAACTGGTGCTCTTGCAGCAGTTATGCAAGCTAAATTTGGTGGCTCTATCGGGGTTGCAGTTGGTTCAGGTGGACCTGGTGCGACTCACTTGATCAATGGTGTTTATGATGCAGCTATGGATAACACTCCATTTCTTGCTATTCTTGGATCACGTCCAAACAACGAACTCAACATGGATGCTTTCCAAGAATTGAACCAAAACCCAATGTACAATGGTATCGCTGTTTACAACAAACGTGTAGCTTATGCAGAACAATTGCCAAAAGTGATTGACGAAGCTTGCCGTGCTGCTGTTTCTAAAAAAGGTCCAGCTGTTGTTGAAATTCCAGTAAACTTTGGTTTCCAAGAAATCGACGAAAACTCATACTATGGATCAGGTTCTTACGAACGCCGCTTCATCGCTCCTGCCTTGAACAAAGCTGAAATCGACAAAGCTGTTGAAATCTTGAACAATGCGGAACGCCCAGTGATCTACGCTGGTTACGGTGGTGTGAAAGCTGGTGAAGTGATTACTGAATTGTCACGTAAAATCAAAGCACCAATCATCACAACTGGTAAAAACTTTGAAGCGTTCGAATGGAACTACGAAGGTTTGACAGGTTCTGCTTACCGTGTTGGTTGGAAACCAGCCAACGAAGTGGTCTTTGAAGCAGACACAGTTCTTTTCCTTGGTTCAAACTTCCCATTTGCTGAAGTTTACGAAGCCTTCAAGAACACTGAAAAATTCATCCAAGTGGATATCGACCCTTACAAACTTGGTAAACGTCATGCTCTAGACGCTTCAATCCTTGGTGATGCAGGTCAAGCAGCCAAAGCAATCCTTGACAAAGTGAATCCAGTTGAATCTACTCCATGGTGGCGTGCAAACGTGAAGAATAACCAAAACTGGCGTGATTACATGAACAAACTCGAAGGTAAAACTGAGGGTGAATTGCAATTGTATCAAGTTTACAATGCAATCAACAAACATGCTGATCAAGACGCTATCTATTCAATTGACGTCGGTGACACTACTCAAACATCTACTCGTCACCTTCACATGACACCTAAGAACATGTGGCGTACATCTCCACTCTTTGCGACAATGGGGATCGCCCTTCCTGGTGGTATTGCTGCTAAGAAAGACAATCCAGATCGCCAAGTATGGAACATCATGGGTGACGGTGCATTCAACATGTGCTACCCAGACGTTATCACAAACGTTCAATACGCCCTTCCAGTTATCAACGTTGTCTTCTCAAATGGTAAATATGCCTTCATCAAGGATAAATACGAAGACACAAACAAACACTTGTTTGGTTGTGACTTCCCTAATGCTGACTATGCGAAAATCGCTGAAGCTCAAGGAGCTGTTGGATTTACAGTTGACCGTATCGAAGATATCGATGCAGTCGTTGCAGAAGCTGTGAAACTCAACAAAGAAGGTAAGACAGTTGTGATCGATGCCCGCATCACTCAACACCGTCCACTTCCAGTAGAAGTACTTGAGTTGGATCCAAAACAACACTCAGAAGAAGCCATCAAAGCATTTAAGGAAAAATACGAAGCAGAAGAACTCGTACCATTCCGCCTCTTCTTGGAAGAAGAAGGATTGCAATCACGCGCAATCAAATAATTCCTCTCGTCGAAAATCAAAAATAAATTTGTAAACTTCTTTATTAGGTTACTGCCGACGATTTCATCATTGAAACCTTAATTTTCAATGATGGAATCTAGTGCGGAGCCTTTAAAAAGTGGATAGGAGAGATTATTTCAGAGTATAGTGAATAGATTCTTAACATCAGAAGTTTTTGTCATAAACATTGGATGCTATCATCCAGTGTTTTTATTTAAAAAAAAATTCAAATTATCACTTGACAAGTGAGTGAACACTCACTATAATAATCTCGTATTTAAAAAGTGAGTAAACACTCACTGAGGAGGATGCATATGAAAACATTGCTACATTTACAAGATTTACAAAAATCTTTTGGTCAACAACTGGTGTTAAACCACGTTGGTTTTGAATTACAGTCTGGGGAAATCATTGGTCTAATCGGTCCTTCAGGTGCTGGTAAATCAACCATGATTAAAACCATGTTAGGAATGGAAAAGGCAGATAGCGGTATTGCTTTAGTCTTAGAAAATACCATGCCCAATCGTCATATTCTAGGAGATATTGGCTACATGGCTCAGTCAGATGCCTTATATGATGCCTTATCAGGTCAGGAAAATTTGCAATTTTTCGGTAAGCTCAAAGGACTTTCTAAGAAAGACTTGTCATCTGAAATTGCCCATGTAGCTCAAGTGGTAGATTTGACAGATCACTTAAACAAGGCTGTATCTGGTTATTCAGGAGGGATGAAAAGACGTTTGTCACTAGCCATAGCACTTTTAGGAAATCCTCAACTCTTGATATTGGACGAACCGACAGTTGGGATTGACCCTTCTCTTCGAAAGAAAATTTGGAAAGAGTTGATGGCGCTCAGAGACAATGGTGTAGGAATCTTGGTTACAACCCATGTCATGGATGAAGCAGAGCTGACAGATAAGGTCGGACTACTATTAGGTGGAAAAATCATTGCCTTTGATACACCATCCAAGCTAAAAGAATCTTATGGTGTTTCAAGTATTGAAGAAGTCTTTTTGAAAGCAGAAGGAGAATGAAATGAGAACAATTGTCATTGCAAAAAAAGTCTTCAAAGAATTGCTTCGTGACAAACGGACACTGGCCCTTATGTTTGTAGCACCAGTCTTTATCATGTGGCTGATGAACCTCATGTTTTCGGCTAGTACAACTGTAAATGTCAAGTTAGCGATACAAGATGTGCCAAGTAGTTTGGTAAGTAAGATGGACGACTTAGAACATGTCAGTGTCAAAACCTACAAAGACTTGGATCAAGCTAAAGAGGCTTTAAACGATGAAAAAGTAGATGCAGTTATCTCTTATAAGGATGGGGAATATCATGTAACCTATGCCAATACAGATGCCTCTAAAACTTCGGTGACCCGACAAGTATTACGCACCAGTATTGCCAGTGAAGGTACCAATCAATTATTAGCTTGTGTGAAGCAATCCCTTCCACAATTACAACTAAAGGTAAAATCTCCTGAAATTAAGGAATCTTATGAATATGGTAACGAGGACACCGGCTTCTTTGCTAAAATGATTCCTGTTTTGATTGGGTTCGTCGTTTTCTTCTTTGTCTTTTTGATTTCAGGTATGGCACTCTTGAAAGAACGTACTAGTGGAACCCTAGATCGTTTGTTGGCAACCCCAGTCAAACGTTCGGAAATCGTTTACGGCTATATGTTGTCTTACGGTCTTATTGCCATACTGCAGACAGCAGTAGTCGTTCTAGCAGCCATCTGGTTGTTGAACATTGAAGTTGTCGGAAGCCTGTTAAATGTTATAATAGTTAATGTGGTACTGGCTCTGGTGGCACTAGCCTTCGGAATTCTCTTGTCTACCTTGGCAAAATCAGAATTCCAGATGATGCAATTTATTCCTCTTGTGATTATGCCGCAACTCTTTTTCTCAGGAATCATTCCACTTGATTCAATGGGAGACTGGGCAAAAATGCTAGGGAAATTCTTGCCTTTGACCTACTCAGGTGATGCGATGAGTCAGATTATTCTTTACGGACGTGGACTTGGAGATATTTTACCAAATATTGGTGTTCTACTAGTCTTCCTTGTTGCTTTGACAGTTCTCAATATTGTCGGCTTGCGTCGTTACCGTAAAGTATAAAATATAAATATACGAGGATGAAAATGAGTGAGATTGTTTTTGAGTCGTTTGAAGCTTATCTAAAGGGTGCAGACTATCCCAAGGGAAAGAAAAAAATCATGCAGGCGGCGGTCGATTTGATTTCTACTAAGAGTTACAATGGGACCTCCACCTTACAAATTGCCAAACATGCGGGACTTAGCCAAGCAACGCTCTTCAAGTATTTCAAGACCAAAGAAGATTTATTAACGGCTATTTTGCACCCTGTTGTTCCAGGACTTTTCGGTCGTTTTTTTGAAGAACTTTTAGCCTTAGAAACGACTGAAGAAAAGGTGCATTATCTGGTCCAAAATCGTATGGCCTATCTCAAAACGAATCGCGCTTTGATGAAAATTATTCTTCAGGAAATTTTTTCAAATAAGAAACTGAGAAAAGAACAACTTTATATTTGGAATACTCTTCAGGATAAATTATTAGTACTCCATAAGGAATTGATAGCAGATTCACGAGTGAATCCTGAAATCACGGTTCCTCAAATGATTCGTATTTGTATAGGCCCCTTATTGGCCTACTTTGCCCAACTCTATATCGTTGGCGACAATAGTGACATAAGAGAAGAAGACTTAAATTTGTTGGAAAAACAGATTTTAGGTGGTTTGTGGAAATAAACACCGACTGAAATCATATTTCTTAAAATAAAACACAAAAAGGACATGTTTCTGACTAAAGCAGATTTATGTCCTTTCTTTTCAGTTATGTACATTGTTTAATTGGTTTTTCTTTGTGATTCTTGGGAAGTAGTTCCTATGAAATCATATTACAGTGGTTATTTTTTGATATAATAATTCTTAAAACTTAGGAGGCAACAGATGATACATAAACATGAAATCCCAATTTTAGAGTTTGATGACAATCCTCAGGCTGTGATAATGCCGACCCATGAGGATTTAGACTTGAACTTGCCGTCTAGGTGCGTCTACGCCTTTTTAGGAGAAGAAATCGAACGCTATGCGAATGCTATTGGCGCTGAAAAAGTTGGAGAGTTTGTCTCTGCTACTAAAACCTATCCAGTTTATGTGATGACTTACAATGGAGAGGAAATCTGCTTGGCTCAAGCTCCAGTTGGATCAGCTGCAGCTGCACAATTTCTGGATTGGTTGATTGGTTATGGCGTAAAGCAAATCTTATCAACTGGAACTTGTGGTGTCTTGGTAGACATGCCAGAGAATGTCTTTTTGATTCCGACGAGAGCATTGCGAGATGAAGGTGCAAGTTACCACTATGTTGCGCCTTCTAGGTATATAGAAGTGAATCGTCGAGCACTGACTGCCATTGAAACAGTTCTAAGACAAGCGTCCATTCCTTATCAAGAGGTTATGACCTGGTCGACAGATGGCTTTTATAGAGAGACACCTGATAAGGTTGCATATCGCATTGAAGAGGGGTGCAGCGTTGTCGAGATGGAATGTGCTGCCCTTGCAGCAGTTGCCAAACTTCGTGGAGCTATTTGGGGCTTACTTCTCTTTACTGCGGATTCTCTAGTAGATATAGACAATTACGATCAACGAAATTGGGGAGCAGAAGCTTTTGACAAGGCTTTAGAGCTTTGCCTGGATATTGCTGTTCAGATGTAATCTACTTTGACTAGTAACAAAAAGAGCATGACTATAAAATCATGCTCTTTTCATTATCAATTATTATTTCAAAATATCCCTGATTTCTTGGGTATTATGAGCAACTAAATCAGGATTTTCCGCTAATAGCGTTTCGTTGGTTCCGAATCCCCAGGTCACAGCCAATGTCTTAATGCCAACAGTTTTTCCGCCAATCAAGTCAAACTTGGTATCACCAACAATGACAGAACTGTCCTTAGGCGCCTGATTTTCAGTAATCGCCCGTTGTAAGACATCAGCCTTGTGTAAAGCAGCAGGCGTAGACCCATAAATGCCATCAAAATAGGCTGTGAGACCCAGGTGTTGGCACATCTTTTGGGCAACAGGCTCATTTTTTGAAGTAGTGATATAAATTTTCTTATTAGGATTCTGCTTCAGTTCCTGAAGAACCTCCTTAATGCCATCGTAGAGATGGGCTTCAAATTGCCCTTTGGTCTCATAATAGTCACGATAAATCTTGACAGCTTTGGTAGCACCTTCTTCACTAACCTCTTCTTTAAAGGTTACCTCGAGAGGTGGTCCCATAAAGGTACGAATTTTCTGATCACTAGGAACAGGAAGGCCTAGTCTTTCAAAAGTTTGAACAAAACCATTGTGAATACCCTCAGAACTATCAACGAGGGTACCATCAAGGTCGAAAAAAATATGTGTGAGTGTCATAGAATTCTCCAATATATTCGCTTTGGTTTATTATATCATGATAAAAACGGTTAAAGTGGTTAGGGCTATTTATCATTCTAAAGTTGACATGACTTTTTTATGTGTAACTGTTCGTTCTTGCTTATTTCCAAGTGCTTTGATACAAGCTTCCAGAAGAATAGGACGACCTTGAACACTTCGCGTATAAATGAGGTTATATTTTCCGACACTTTTTTGGATGTGTCGGAGGAAAGACTCTGCATCTGCCTTACGCTTTTCAAACATACTTGGAACGGCAAAAAATTCGGTTTGATCTTTCACCTTGTGACAAGACTTTAAGATATAGCGTTGATTTTCGATAGGAGCGAAAAACTCAGTCAAAGCCTGAGCAAAGATTTCTTTCTCCCTCATGCTAGCACCCTTGAGATAGATAGCGTTATAAATCGCCTGTTTACTATCTTTTACCACTCTAGGAGCAGATTCTTTAGTCTCAATCTGACCTGAATCCAGAAGGGCTTGGTGGATAGCTTTACCAAATGTTTCCAACCGTTTATAAGGACTCCTGTAGATAAAATATCTTCCCCAGAAAACAGCCAGTAGAAGAAGAGCAAGTAGGAGTATCGGTAGACTTTGTTCAAATGGCTTCCCAACGATCAGATATCTTCCTAGATCAATAATAAAATAAGTGGCAGCAAAGGCTTGAGAAATAAGTAAGGCCTTCATCCAATCATTAAGGTATGCTAACGGTAAAAATTGTTTGTCGACTTCAACCTCATTAGCAACTTCCATTTCTTCGTTAAGCGGTAGAGCTTCTTGCCAACGGTCCTTAAGCTCCTGACGTTTTTGAGATAGTGTAATGGCATTTTGATTAAGTTTTTCAAGACCCTTTTGGCTAAAAGTTATTTGATTGAGTTCAAGTCGATCAATGCCTGATTCGATAGTGGGCTCTTGATAATGGAGACCTAGAAACTGTGTCATACGCCTTTCTAACAAGTCTAGGTCAGGACTAAGTCCATACAATTGTAGCTCTAATGTCTCGTCATATTTTTCTTCGGCATTTTGAATCTCAATCCATTTCTTTGGTGATAAATTAATAGAAACCAAATGCCAGATATTACTTGTTTTATTAGGATTGTCAGACCAAACACGGATGGCACGACCTCGCATCTGATTGCTTAGCATGAAACTTCCAACAAAACTAGCTAAAATAAGTGAGTTAACACAAGGTGCATCCCAACCTTCGCCCAATAAAGACTTTGTCCCAATAATCACTTGGATATACCCATCTTGGAAAAGCTGGGTAAGGGCAGTCACTAGGTCATGATGAGAACCAGAAACATTGACCTTGAGATAATCATTCTTATTCAACTTACCAATAGTATCATAAGATAAACGATCCTTCGGAATTAGTGCTTCCAAAGATTCTTTTGCCGAAGTCGGGAGAATCACAAGACTTCCAGTTAAGATAGCCATAGGGACAGACCAAGACTGTTTAATTATTTCTCTACGAATAGATTCAAAGTAAGAGAGAACGCCTAGTTGGGCAAACTCTGCATTGTTATCACCTAGATGAATTTGAAAATCCTTACGTATAAAGTCTGTCAAAACAAGTTGACGAAGATTACTTCCTAGAGCCTGGTATTCTGCCTTAAAAATATCTCTAACGGCATTGAGTTTTCCCAATGATTGATTGAGCAGAACATCTTGTTTCTTATTCCGGATAAGTTTAACTTGATTTCTTTCGATAAGACCGTTTGCTTTCAAATCACTTTTCAGTTGGTTAAAGGATTCCTCAGTAAATCCAAACCAATTTGGAACCTGAAAAATAATGCCATTAAGCAAGGTTTCAAACCACTCAAGCGTAAAAGTTGGCAAGGTTTTTGTAGCGAGAAGTTCTTGAAAACGTTGAGGAAAAGGTAATTCTTTAGACCGTAAAAAAATCAGGATAGCAGAAAGATATTTAGGATTAGCCAATAGGTCATCATCGCTAATTTGGTTACTTAGTGCCGGACTAGACTGAATGGTGTTTGAGAAGTTTATATCTGTAGACAGTTTAGTTAGAAAGTTAAGTTTCTGCTTTTCAAACTGATCTAATTGTGTTCGTTCTTCCTTAGTTGGAAAGGCGAAGTAGACATAGTCCTGGTGAGGACAGAGCGTCCCTTCCTTAACCAGTTCAGGCACTGTAATTTCTTCATCAATCTCACCACACATGCTGATATAACGCTCCCAAAGTGCGGGTTCTCCCTCGTATGGGGGTGTCGCAGTTAAAGAAATCATCTTGATTTTTGGAAAAGCTTTACGAAAACTCTCCAAACTCTTCCACCATTCATTTCTTAAATGATGGCACTCATCCAAACAAAGAGTCCCTAAATCTTTATCCTCAAATGTTTTTCGGATATCGAAATCTTGAAAATTAAAATGCTCTTGTTGAGCTGTATCATCTGTGTCTTCGATAAGACCATCACCAACAACTTGGTTCATGGCACTATGTAATGCCTGATAAGTCGCAACCGTAATCATTTTAGGCCTCTTTAAGTCTTGTGAAATAAGTTGTTCTGCTTGGTTAACATCACTTAAAAAAGCTTGTTTGATCCGGTCCACCCATTGTTGGCGGATAGTAACTGTCGGAACTAGAATTAAAGTTGGATTACCAAAACGCCGTATGAATTCAATTCCTAAGGTCGTTTTTCCAGAGCCAGGAGCAGCGACCAAGTGAATCTTTCCATCACCCATAAAACTTTCTGATTTATCAAGAATACGTTGTTGATACTGTCGCCATTGTCCTTTAAATGAAAGCTGATCTAACATAATTTCCCTCCAATGTTACCTATCATTATAACACAGTTCAGATAACTAAAAGGTTGTTATTAGGGCTTAAGCATCCTAATCTAGGATTGTTTGAAGTATCAAAATAATATAATCAAAAATATAGGCTTGAACGAATCAGTAAGTGATTGACATTAAAGAAGTTTTAAGATAACTTTAAAGTAACGATTTAATCCGATCTTATCGAGGAGTTGCCATGAAAAAAATAAATCTTCTTTATTTATTAGCTATTCTGGCCATCATTTCTGGTCTTTTACTGTATTACTTGCCAGACATGACGTCTGGACATAATGCAGAGTCAAATAAAACAAGTCAAACTTTTAAGGAGAAAACGATTGTCCATGATTTTGGTACGACAGAGTTGAAAAAAGCTCCAAAACGTATCGTTATCCTCGACAACCTCTATGGCGAAATCTTGGATCCTCTAGATATCACTCCAGTAGGTGCGACAACTGGTCAAGCTGATAGTCAAGAATTTTCAACCCTCTTTAAGAAACAGTACAAGGATGCCAAGGTGATTTCTGTTGGTTGGCAGGGTAATCCAGATTTGGATAAGATTGCTGAGTTAAAACCTGATTTAATCCTTATGACAGGAGAGCAGGAAGACCTCTATGATAAGCTGTCTGAAATTGCACCAACTGTTGGCTACCAGATCAACACTGATGAAAATTGGGACTATCACGAAACCTCATTAAAGGTAGCAGAAATCTTCGACAAACGTGATGAGATGAAGAAGGACCTGGATAGAGTGGATGCTAGGGAGGCTGTTTTCGCAGAGAATGTCAAAGCTAAGTTTGGCAATCAAAAACTCATGTATCTGCGCGTGACAGACAATGACATCCGTTATTACGCTTACGGGCATTTTGGTTATCTTTATGATACTTATCATTTCAATCGTGCTGAAACCTTCAATCCAGATGATATGTTCCAAGTTATCGATCCAGATAAACTAAAAGACATTAATCCGGACCTCCTGATTGTTCAAGCGGATTCTCAAGAACTCCTAGATAACAAACTTAAAAATAGCCCTGTCTGGACTAGCCTTAAGGCTGTTCAAAATAACAAGGTCATCTATGCCGATTACTCAACCTACATGCTGGGCTTTGGAATTGTCTCCCAAGAAGCTATTATGAAACAGATTTCTGATGAATGGGGATTAAATTAAACTAAAAACGACCATGACGGTCGTTTTTTTATGTTCAAAAAAGTTTAACTGACAAACAAGCGTTTAATATGTTTTCTCAGGGCAAAATAGAGCTGAATAGTCATGGGAATCCAAATCAAGGGCTCGCATAGGATAACGCCAAGGTAACCCATAGAAGGAATGACCAAAAGAACAAAAAGAATTTTTCCAAAAAGCTCAATGAAACTAGAGGTTAAAGGTGTCAGTTTCTTACCTAGACCTTGCAAGCTATTTCTAAAGATAAAGAGCATTCCTAAAATAGGATAAAAGAGAGAACTGATACGGAGGTAGCGACTAGCATTGTCAATAATCACAGTATTATCTGAACCAGAGATAAGATCAGCCAAGAAAGGACTTGCTACATAGAGGAGGACACAAGCTATGACAGACCAAGTTATAGAAACAAGACAAGATTGCTTTAACCCAGCTACTATGCGTTTAAACTGTTTGGCACCGAAGTTCTGAGAGGTGAAAGTAGTCACCCCGGCAGCAAGTGAAGTCAAAGGGAGAACTGCGAAAGACATGATACGCCTTGCTGCAACCTGAGCACTGATAATAAGAGGTCCAAAGCCGTTAATGGCATATTGTAAGGTCACAGTCCCAATTGAAACAATAGAATTCATAAGTCCCATGGCCATCCCTTGTCCAAAAAGGTCCAAATAAAGGCTTGAATCAAGAACAAAGTCTGAATTGCTTGGTAGAAGGAAGGTCACTTTTTTCTTAATATAGTAAAGACAGAGAATTGCCGAAAGCCCTTGTGAGATGATAGTAGCTAAACCTGCAGATTGAACACCAAGATGAAGTTGTGTAATAAAGAAAAGGTCTAAAACGATATTGACTAGTGCTGAAAAAATCAGAAAATAGAGGGCGGTAAGACTATCCCCAACCGCTCTGAGGAGTCCTGCACACAGATTATAACCCAAAGTTACTCCAACACAGGAAACAATCATAGAAATATACTGGTAAGATTGCCCGATAATAGAAGAAGGCGTTCCTAAAAAACTAAGCAAAGGATAAAGACCAAAATGCCCTAAAATCATAACCAAGGCACTTAAGCCTAGACCGATGACAACAGTGGCCGCCACAGACTGACGAAGTTTCCTAAAGTCTTTGGCACCATAGTAACGTGCGATAACAACGCCCATACCATTTCCAACGCCAAGAGCAAAGCCGATAACCAAATCAAAAATAGCAGAAGAAGCTCCTACAGCAGCCAAGGCATCTGGCCCTAGAAAACGACCCACAATCATGACATCGGCAGTATTGTAGAGTTGCTGGAAAATATTGGATATCAGAATTGGTAGAGCAAAGATTAAAAGAGACCTCAGAATTGGGCCTCGTAAAAGATCAACTGACGCATTTTTCATAGACTTATTATAGCAAGATTGTAATTGTGAAACAATGTTAAAAAGCCATCCTAGGATGACTTTCAGAAGAAATTTTATAAATCAATGCTCACGTGCATTCCATTTAAATGCAAAATTTGAAATAAAGATAAGTCCAACTACCCAACAAATTAAAGCAAACACACTTGACTCATACGTTTGAAATTTTTCTAGTTTTATAAAATATTCTGTGTTAGCACCTATAAAAGAAAATCTCGTGATGTAACTCATAATTTTATTGCCCATATCAGATGAAAGCATAGGTAAAAAAGTAGCTATAATCAAGACAATCATACTAAATAATGTTGCATGAGTTTGGGTCTTAGAAAACAATCCTATGGACAAATTCAACAGAATAAATGCTAACGTAGTCAATACTACTACAACAAAATAAGTTAACCAACTTGGAATAGCTATTCCAAATATTACAGGCATAAACAAAGCCGATAAAACAGAAAAAATAAAAGGAAATGAAATGACAGAAATTATATAATTATATTTCGTAACACCACTCAATATCAATGTTCTTAAATTCTTCTTCTCTTTTTCTTCAGAAATCATCATTGAAGTAAAGGTGCCAGCTGTCATACTATAAATCAAACTAAGCCCAATGTTTAAAAAATACATTTCGCCATGAATCATAGGGATAGCTTGTAAAATAGCAAAATCAATAAACGGTGTAACTACACATACAAACAACAAAACTTTATTACTGATTAAGTATTCCCAACGCAACCATAAAAGTGCTATCAATCTATGCATTTTTTGAATCCTCCGAAATCTTTATAAAAATATCCTCAAGCGTATTTTCTAAAGTATGCACACTAGCTACATCAGAACCACCCAAATATCTAGCAGCCTCTGCTTGAGACACCATTATCGAATCTCCATTTTTAAAACGAATAACAGCTTTATCTTGCTGACTATATTTATCTATGATTTCTTGAGGAGAACCATATTCTAATATATGACCTGAATTCAACAATGATATACGGTCACAAATTTTAGTAGCTTCACTCATATCATGAGTTGTTAAAAATATTGTTGTTCCCTCATTTTTTAAATTCAACAGAATATCATGTACTTTATTTGATAAAGCAGGGTCCAACCCCGATGTAGGTTCATCTAAAAAAAGAATTTTAGGATGATGCAAAATTGACCGAATAAGAAGCATACGCTGTTTCATACCAGTTGATAGTTTTTCTGCCTTCTTATCTTTATCTTCAAATAATTCCAGTTCCTTCAACAAAACATCAAGTTTATCTAAACTCACATTGTGATACTTAGCAAAGAATTGCAAGTTCTTATAAACTGTCATCTTTCCATAGAATCCAACAGTATCACTCATTATACCAATATTTAAAAAATCCGAAGGAAGTAACCGATTAGACTCTTTATTTAAAATATAAGCTTTTCCGCTATCCTGTGATAACTGTCCTGTCAAAATATTTATAGTCGTCGTTTTACCAGCACCAGAAGGACCTAGAAAACCAAAGATTTCTCCTTCCTTAATGTCAAACGAAATGTCCTCTAAAGCGATTTTATTGCCAAAACGCTTAGAAAGATTGTCTACTTTTATCATTGGATTCCCCTTTTCTAATGTAAACACTTGCGATAATTATAAAAATGTTGAACTATACATATAATATAACTGCGAAGGTGAATGACATGTTTGTTAAAGCTATCGCTTACTATGTTACATAAGTTATTATCATTGCTGATATTAGTCGTCATGTGACCACTCACTAATAAAGAATGATATAACAAAGAAGCTATACATTAGTTTTTTATTATATCACTTTTCTTATCATTATCTAACAAAATGATAAGATTTTATCGTAGTCCGAGAATATCTATAGTTAAAAAGCCATCCTAGGATGACTTTCGCATATTTTTTAGATAGCGGCCGAGTATTTGTGTCATATGATTGTAACCCGCCGCGATCATTGGAATTTGTAAGTAAATATAAGGTAGGGTGTACTGGCTCTTAGTCTCTGATATGAGGTGAAAGAGGATGCCACCGAAGAGATAGAGGAAGGCATAGAGGCCTAGTGTTGCTCCATCTCCCATTCGTTTATAAGTGAAAGCATAGTAGAACGCACCACCAAGATATAGGACTAGGAGATAGCCTTGCATATAGGTCACAAAAAAGAGATGCAGGGTCCCATCGTGATAGATAGAAGTCGCAAACCTATTCCACAAAGGCTGAAACTTGTCTTTACTTGGACCGTTCCAGATGGACTGGAAGCTTCCCTCCGTCCAGGAGCTGATAAACTTGGTTCTGAAAAACCAACTTGCCTCATCGGGATGTGCTAGGAGGTATTGAACACGCTTATCAAAAAAATGGTTGGCGCTTTTTTCAATCTTTTCGATATTGCCCTTTTTCTTAGCATAAATGTCACGGACATAGCCGGTATACCATCCTGGCATTCGTTTAGAATCGGGTTTGTCCTGTAAGCCCATGGCCAACCAAGCAATCTGAGGTGTTCCAGAAATTTTTTGATGAGTGGTAATCTCATAGTAACTGGTTGTCGCCTTATGCAAGCTCATAGGAAAGGCAAAGAAAGCCAAAACCAAAAGTAAATAGCGGTAACGTTTCTCTCTGAGTGTCATTAGTATCAAAATACCAGATAATGCAATAATGAGAATAATATTATTGCTCCTTACCCAGTAAGCCAATGATAGCATGACCACCGAAAGAATCGCATTCCTAGCCTTACCACGTTTTAAGTAACGTAGAAAGAAGAGAATGGCAAAACTAGAAAAAAACAAACCATACATAAGTCCATAGGCAAACATAATGTTAAAGACTAGAGGCAAAAAACCGAAGCTCATGATGACAGCCAAACGACTGACTAACGGTTTCGTAAACAGTTCATCCGTGATTTTCCATGTCGCATAGTTCATACCAATGACCATGCCAAGATTCAATACATAGAAAACCGAGATGACCGGTAAAGGAATCAGATAGAGAACCAGGCGTTCAAAACTAAGCAATCCCAACTGATGAGGATAGCGGTAGAAGTAGGCTCCTGGTTTAATTAAGGAGAAGTTGCCAGCATTAAACTGGACCGCCCCTTTAAAGACAGTACCTGCATCGTCTCGGCCAGCAAAACTAGTCAGAAAAATCAAAAGGAGACCAAAACTCACAAAGCAAACGGAAAAAAAGATGAAAATCTGTTTTGTTGTCAGTTCCTTTAAAATCTTGCGCCAGAGAAGTGTCAAAAGCAGGATGACCCCACCTGAAACATAAACATACCAAGGGACGCTACTAATCTCTGCCCACTCAAAGTATCCCGTCATCATGGTCGTGCGAATGAGTAAAGTAGTCACAAATAATAGGCCGAAGACTAATAGCCCCACGTAGCGACCTAACCATTCTAAAACAGAACTCGTATATGACATAAGAGCCTTCATTGAAAGTCTCCTTTAATATTGGTAATTACCCTTATAGTTTAGCACAGTCGTCGGAAAAATGTAATGAAAACTAGAAGAAAATATCATTCATCACTGAAAGAAATTGCTCTAATGACGACATCGAAAAAACTCTCTGGTTTCAGAAACGAGAGAGTTTATTTTTATAAAGTAGATTACTTCATCCGCATACTATCAATTTTTTCTTCAGTCGGTGTGACACGTAAGGTCTTTTGTCCAGTATAAGTTACAAATCCAGGTTTACCGGCCGTTGGTTTATTAAGCTTCTTCACATCAATCATATCCACTTGAACCAAGTTTGACAGACGAGCCTTAGAGTAGTAGGCAGCCAATTCAGCCGCATCCGTTTTGACCTCGTCAGTTGGGTTAAGATTATCCTTGATGACCACGTGACTACCAGGAATATCCTTGGCGTGGAACCAGAGCTCACCCTTTTTAGCCATCTTGAAGGTCAACTCTTCATTTTGCAGGTTGTTACGACCAACCATGATAATGGTCTTGCCATCAGAAGCCAGATATTGTTCAGGTTTCTTGCGTTTCTGGCGCTTGTCAGTTGAACGACGCTTCATAAAGCCAGCTTGAACAAGCTCCTCACGAATATCTCCGATTTCATCCATATTGGCTTGAGAAAGGCTGAATTCGACACTTTCCAAATAATCAATGGTCTGCTTGGTTTCCTCAATCAATCCAGTCAAGTGCTTAACAGCTTCCTTGAGTTTCTGGTATTTCTTGAAGTAACGTTGCGCATTTTGGTTAGGAGTCAGAGCCACATTTAGAGGAATGGTAATCTTTTCACCAGTGTAGTAGTTGTTTAGCTCGACACTATCCTTGTCATTTGGCACCATGCTGAGGTAGGTGGTCAACAGTTCCCCTTTTTGACGGAACTCCTCAGCATTTTCAGTCGCCGCAAGCTCTTTTTCCTGTTTAACAAGTTTCTTCTTGTTTTTTTCCAGTTCATTTTGCACACGGTGGATCAAATCACTAGCTTGTTGAGCCACACGGTCACGCGCCGCTTTGTCCAAATAGTAGTAGTCCAAAAGGGCAGACAAGGTTTCAAACTCAGGTTGGTCCTGGCTGTCAGCAAATTTTACAGCTGAAAATGCTTTTGCCGTTAAGTTTGGCTCTACTTCATGATTGAAGAAGGCACGGAAATTCTTGAGCTTATCAGTCTCAAGTAAAGCTGATAATTCATTTGCCGTGTCACGCCCCAAACCTTGGAAAAGTTTTTGAAGGTTTCTAGCTGACAAATCCTCCGTCTGCAAGATTTCAAAGAGCTTTTCATCTGGAAGGTCAAAAGGATTCTTAGCGTCTGTCTTAGGCGGTGCGATGTAGGTTGATCCTGGCAGAATAGTACGGTAACTATTTTGGGAGAAACCGACATGCTTGATAGACTCGATGATTTTGCTCTCATTCTTATCTATAAGGATAATGTTGGAGTGTTTCCCCATGATTTCCATAACTAGAGTAACCTTGACGCTGTCACCGATTTCGTTTTTGTTTGATACGGAAATCTCCAGAACACGGTCATTTTCTACCTGCTGGATAGCCTCGATAACTGCTCCCTGAAGGTATTTCCTCATAATCATGGTATAGGTATTTGGATTCTGTGGATTTGGCAAGTCAGCCTTGGTGGTCTGAATACGACCAAAGACAGGGTGAGCCGAAAGCAGAAGCTTGTAATTCTGACGATTGTTACGAATGGTCAGGACCAACTCACGTTCAAAAGGCTGATTAACTTTCTGGATACGCCCGTAAAGCACCTGCTCACGTAGCTCAGCTGTCATATGGTGAAGAAAAAAGCCGTCAAAAGACATGATGTACTTCCTTTCTTTTTAGTGATAATAATTGTTTTATTTTAAAAATAAAATAATTTGTGAGACTTTCCTTAGGTGTTGGCGGACGTCAGCGAACTTTTACAAAGTTCCATGACTAATTAAGATACAAAGGGCGTCTGCGAATAAAGTCAAAATAGAAAGTTTGACGCAGAATCTTTAGATTCTAGGAAAACTTGTCTTTTTGACACAATTCGCAGCCCGTGTTCAATTGGTTTTGAGCCCCTTCGCTTTTTCATTTTTAGGCTCAGGCTAAAACAGTTTCCCAAACTGTTTTACTCTCAAAAATTCCGAGCGCCTGAAACTAAAAGGTTTCAGGCGCTTTTAACACGGCGGAAAGTCTCGGTTAATTGCTCGCTCTGCTCTCCAAAAAAGTTATTTCGAAAATTTGCAGAGCTTAGTTAGATATTTTTAAACAATTTGAATACGTTATGAACGTAAATATTGCCTAACCATTATAGCATAAAGCCTGTAGAAATGCTTGGGGAGGGCTGTGAATCTAAACTTATTATCTTAATGTAATATAAATTGTCATAAAAAATTGTATGACATAAAGAGTTAAAAATCATATCAAATTTCTTCAAATATTCTTTTGAATTTATGTTCTAGTTATGGTATCATTTAATATGCTGAAAATTAAAGGAGCATTAAATGAACGATATAAAAAAGATTAGCAATGCGACTAATTTAAAATACCTAGCTGTTGCACTTATGTTTTTGGACCAAATCTATCAGATGTTCGGGAGTATGGGGGCACCTATATGGTTGACGATGTTGGGACGCCTGGCTTTCCCGATTTTCCTCTTTCTTGCTGCTGATAGTTTTCACTATACACACGATCGTATGGCTTTTCTCAGGCGGTTACTTTACATGAGTTGGTTTATGATCATTAGCAACGCCATCATTGGTAGTATTTTTCATAATGGTAGTATCGGTTTAACCAATAATGCCTTCTCAACTTTCTTTATTACTGGGATTTTTATTTACTCTTGGGATTTATTGTTTAAGGGCCTTCGTGACAAGTCTTATAGGGAATTGATTCAGGGAATGGGTGTCTTTCTCTTGCCAATCCTTTCAGCGATTCCAGTTGCTGTACTAGGAGGGATTTTTGAAACACCTAATGGAAATCCATTTGTGGCCCATAGTGTGGCTTTTCTCTTGTCACTGGTTCCAAGCGTTATCATGGTTGAGGGTGGCTTTGTTATGGTTATCCTTGGTTTGCTCTTCTATATTTTCCGTACCAATCGCATGGCTCAAATCATTGTCTTAGCTGTTATTTCAGTGATTGCCCATCTTTTTGATCCGACAGGCGTTCAGTGGATGATGGTTTTTGCGGCAATTCCTATGTATTTCTACAATGGTGAGCGTGGTAGTGGTAACAAGAATTTTTTCTATATTTTCTACCCAGCCCATATTTATCTCTTGTGGATCCTAGCAAGTTTTTTCAGATAAAATGACAAAGACAGTCCTTGCGCTGTCTTTTTTCCTTATTTAAGCGCATTGTTATGGTTTGTTTCCTGCTTTTAAAACTGCTATAATTTAAGGTGAAATATAAGCTAGTGATAATTAAATTGGAGGTATATCATGACAAAAGTAGCAGTAGTATTTGCGGAAGGCTTTGAAGAAATTGAAGCCTTGAGCCCAGTGGATGTCTTCCGTCGAGCAGGATTTGACTGTAGCATGCTTGGACTCGAAAATGCGTCAGTGACTGGCTCACATGGGATTCAAGTAGCCATGGATGGCGTATTTGACGGTAATCTTGATGCGTATGATTTGGTGGTTCTTCCTGGAGGCATGCCTGGCTCCACTAACTTGCGTGATCACGAAGGCTTGATTGCTTCTCTCCAAGCAAGAAATAAAGCAGGAAAATATATTGCTGCTATCTGCGCCGCACCGATTGTTTTGAACCGTGCAGGCTTGCTTGAAGGCCGTAAATTCACTTGTTTTCCAGGTGTAGAGGAACAAATTACAGCTGGTGAGCATCAAACGGACTTGGTGGTTGTTGATGGCAATATCATCACTAGCCGTGGTGCCGGCACAGCATTGGCATTTGCCTATGCCTTGGTTGATTTACTGGGTGGCGATGGTCAGCAATTGGCTCATACTATGGTTTACGACAGATTGTTTAAATAATGTTTTTATGGCTCTTGTTCAAGAACTCTAGCACCTCTTGTCAGGAATGTTGACAATTTATGTTTCCCTATGAGATGATAGAATCCTTATCAAACAAATGCCCTAAGCATAGATTAGAGAGACCTTAGCTTAATTTTATAAGCTTTGGTTTTTTCTTTTCTCCTTTGACATCTGTTATGAAAACGGTTATAATTATCACAAAATAACCTTTAAATGAGTCCAGAGAGACTTAAAAGGTCGGACAGTTTGAAACAGCAGGGTTCTCCTGTGATTTTTTGTGCGACCTTGCCATGTGGCGAGGTTTTTTTATGACATTTTGCAGTTTAGAAAGGGTTGTCATGATTTTAGTTGAAGATTTAACCATTGTAAGTCAGCGTGAGATTGCACCTCGTATTTTCGAGATGGTGCTTCAGGGAGAGATGGTTGCAGATATGCAGGTTGGTCAGTTCGTCCACCTCAAGGTGCCAGACCCAAGTAAGCTCCTTCGTCGTCCGATTTCCATCTCAGAGATTGACTACGACAAGAAAGAGGCAACTATTGTCTATCGTGTGGAACGTGAGGGGACAGCCATTCTGTCTAAGATGGTAGCTGGTCAAACAATTGATACCATGGGCCCTCAGGGAAATGGTTTTGATATTTCTGTTGTCGATGCTGGTCAGAAAGCTTTACTCGTTGGTGGAGGTATCGGTGTGCCACCTTTGGTTGAGACGGCTAAGCAGTTGAAGGCTAAAGGTGTGGAAGTCGTGTCTGTGATTGGTTTTGCCAATAAGGATGCCGTCATCTTGGAGGACAAGTTCAAGGCTTGTGGTGATGTCTATGTGACCACTGATGACGGTTCATACGGTATCAAGGGTTACGTTTCGACGGTCATTGATGGCTTTGACTGGACTCCAGATGCCGTTTACAGTTGCGGAGCTCCAGGAATGCTTAAATATGTTGATAGCAAGTTTGAAAATCATCCTCATGCCTATGTTTCTATGGAAGCTCGCATGGCTTGTGGTATGGGTGCTTGCTATGCCTGTGTGGTTCACGTTAAAGGAGAGTCGGACGCCAAAAATCTTCGTGTTTGCGAGGAAGGGCCAGTCTTTCCTACCGGAAAAGTCATCGTCTAGGAGGTTACCATGTCAGAGATGAATTCAGAAAATCGTTTAGCTATTAGCCTTCCAGGGCTCGACTTGAAAAATCCTATTATCCCAGCCTCAGGTTGCTTTGGTTTTGGGCAAGAGTATGCCAAGTATTATGATTTGGACAAACTTGGGTCCATCATGATTAAGGCAACGACTGCTAATCCTCGCTTCGGTAATCCAACACCCCGTGTAGCAGAGACACCATCAGGCATGCTTAATGCCATTGGCTTGCAAAACCCTGGTGTTGACGCTGTCTTGTCAGAAAAACTCCCTTGGTTGCAGGAGCATTATCCTGATCTGCCAATCATTGCCAATGTAGCTGGATTTTCAAATGAAGAATATGCGGAGGTCTCTCACAAGATTTCCAAAGCCAGTAACGTCAAAGCTATCGAGCTTAATATCTCCTGTCCAAACGTGGACCATGGCAATAACGGCCTTCTCATCGGACAAGTCCCAGAGCTTGCCTATGCAGCCGTAAAAGCCAGTGTCTCTCACTCTGTTGTGCCTGTCTATGTCAAACTGACACCGAGTGTGGCTGACATCACAAGTGTCGCCAAGGCAGTGGAAGATGCCGGTGCCACAGGTTTCACCATGATTAATACCTTGGTCGGAACACGCTATGACTTGGCTACTCGCAAACCTATCATTGCCAATGGCCAAGGTGGTATGTCAGGCCCAGCTGTCTTCCCAGTAGCCCTTAAACTCATCCGCCAAGTCGCTCTAGCATCGGATCTTCCAATTATCGGTATGGGTGGCGTTGACAGTGCCGAAGCGGCCATCGAAATGTTTATCGCCGGTGCCTCAGCCATCGGTGTCGGAACGGCCAACTTCGCAGATCCCTATGCCTGCCCTAAAATCATTGACCGACTCCCTGAGGTCATGGACAAGTACGGCATCACAACACTCGAAGACTTACGTAAAGAAGTTCGAACAGACTTGTTGGGGAAATAGAAGATAAATAGCCTTTTTAAGGAATCTAATAAAGGGATAGTTACTTTCATCCCCCTTTGACATTCCTTTATAAAAGCGCTATAATAGAACAAATTGAACTGAACCTTTAATCGAGTCCAGAGAGGCGTGAAAGGTGTACTCAGATGCTACGGCATCACTAAAGGGTAGGAACTGCCCTATTTTCGTGCAACCTTCGCTGACTGGCGGAGGTTTTTTGTGTGAAAGGATATAAGAAATGAGAGAAAATCGTCCTGTTATTGCCCTTGATTTCCCGACTTTTGAGGATGTGAAGGCATTCCTTGCTAAGTTTCCTGCTGATGAAAAGCTCTATGTGAAGATTGGTATGGAACTTTACTATGCGGTTGGTCCAGAGATTGTTCGCTATGTTAAAAATCTTGGCCATAGTGTTTTCCTTGACCTTAAGCTTCACGATATTCCAAATACTGTGAAATCAGCTATGCGTGTCTTGTCTAACCTTGGCGTTGATATGACAAATGTGCATGCGGCTGGTGGTGTGGAAATGATGAAGGCTGCGCGTGAAGGTTTGGGAGATGGTCCAATCTTGATTGCAGTGACACAGTTGACCTCTACCTCTGAAGAGCAGATGCATGATTTCCAAAATATCCAAACGACACTTCAAGAATCAGTGGTTCATTATGCTAAGAAGACGGCTGAAGCAGGTCTTGATGGTGTTGTTTGCTCAGCACACGAAGTCGCCAAAATCAAAGAAGCAACAAATGAAGATTTCGTTTGTTTGACACCTGGTATTCGCCCAGCAGGAGCAGCAGTTGGTGACCAAAAACGTGTCATGACACCTGCCGATGCCCGTCAAATTGGTTCAGATTACATTGTTGTTGGTCGTCCAATTACGCAAGCTGATGATCCAGTGGCAGCTTATCACGACATCAAGGCCCAATGGAATGGTCAATAAATTTTCAAAAAGACCTTATTTCATAGGAAAATAGATTGAATTAGGTTATAATAAAGAGTAGAAAACGCTTTACGGAGGATAATAATTATGACATTAGCATCACAAATCGCTTCAGACTTGCTAGATATCAAAGCGGTTTACCTTAAACCTGAAGAGCCATTTACATGGGCGTCTGGTATTAAATCACCAATCTATACGGATAACCGTATTACCTTGTCTTACCCTGAGACACGTACCTTGATTGAAAATGGTTTTGTGGAAAAGATTAAGGAAGAATTTCCAGAAGTAGAAGTGATTGCTGGTACTGCTACTGCTGGTATTCCTCACGGTGCTATCATCGCTGACAAGATGAACCTTCCATTTGCCTATATTCGTAGCAAACCAAAAGATCACGGTGCTGGTAACCAAATCGAAGGTCGTGTGGTTAAGGGCGAAAAGATGGTTGTTGTTGAAGACTTGATTTCAACTGGTGGTTCTGTTCTTGATGCCGTAGCAGCTGCAGAGCGTGAAGGGGCTGATGTTATCGGTGTTGTGGCTATCTTTACTTACGAATTGCCAAAAGCTGAGAAAAACTTTGCGGATGCCGGTGTTAAATTAGTTACTCTTTCAAACTACAGTGAGTTGATTAAAGTTGCTAAGGTTCAAGGATACATCACTGCAGACGGACTTAACCTTTTGAGAAAATTTAAAGAAAATCAAGAAACTTGGCAAGACTAATTGCCAGATTTCAGGCGGAACGTTTCAGGCGTTTCGCTTTTTTTAGTATAATTGATTACAGATTACCTGTAGGGAGAGTATACGATGTTAATAAATGAATGGTCGGATGCGACAGCAATGGCTGAAGCAGTACGAAATAAGACAGTCAGTCCTCGTGAATTAGTAGAGGCCACTATCCGTGAAGCGGAGATGACGAATCCCAAAATTAATGCTATCGTCAGTCAACGCTACGAGAAAGCTTTAGTAGAAGCAGATACAAAAAATTTTTTAGATAAGCCTTTTGCTGGGGTTCCAATTTTTCTCAAGGATCTAGGTCAAGATCAGGCTGGTGAACCTTCGACTGCAGGTTCTCGCTTATTTACAGACTTTCGACCTAAGGAAACGGATAACTATGTTAAGAAACTGGAGGACCTTGGCTTTCTTATCTTGGGGCGTACCAATACGCCTGAGTTTGGTTTCAAAAATATTAGTGATGCCAAGATTCATGGTTCTGTCAATCTTCCTGATGATGTAACACGCAATGCTGGGGGGTCGAGTGGTGGTGCAGCTGCACTTGTAAGTTCAGGCATTTCGCCTTTGGCTCCAGCTAGTGACGGTGGAGGTTCTATCCGTATTCCAGCCTCTTTTAATGGCCTCATCGGTCTTAAACCAACTAGAGGACGAATTCCTGTAGGTCCTGGCTCTTTCCGTGGATGGCAGGGAGCTTCTGTCCAATTTGCTTTGACAAAGACTGTTCGAGATACAAAACGCTTGCTTTACCACATGCAGACTTGTCAGATGGAAAGTCCATTTATCTTACCTAAGCTAAGCAAGCAAGCTTTAGACCAGCCAATTAAGCCCTTGAAAATTGCATTCTCGACAGTCTCTCCAATTGGTGGTAAGGTTTCAGAATCTGCTATAAAGGCAACTAAAAAAGCCGTTAGAGCACTGGAAAACCTAGGACACCAAGTCCACGAATTGACGGAACAGCCCTTAAATGGTATTGAGGCCATGCAGTCTTATTACCTTATGAATAGTGTTGAGACGGCTGCCATGTTCGATGGCATTGAAGCTGGTCTGGGCCGTCAGATGACTCTTGATGATATGGAATTGATGACTTGGGCTATTTTCCAATCTGGTCAAAAGATTCCAGCTAAAGTTTACTCCCAAGTCCTCGCTCAGTGGGATCAGTATAGTCATCAGATGGCAGAGTTTCATGAAACTTATGATATTTTACTGACACCTACAGTTGCAGATGTGGCACCTAAACATGGACAATTTGCTCTTTCAGAAAGCTTGAAGACGAAACTTAAGCACATAGCTGATTACAAGTGGGAAAAGCAACAGGAGATTATCTGGGACATGTTTGCGGATAGTCTAGATTGGACACCTTTCACGCAACAGGCTAACCTGACCGGACAACCTTCAATTTCTTTGCCTGTTTATCGTGATGAGCAAGGACTTGCGCTCGGAGTTCAACTGACGGCTGCCAAGGGACGTGAAGACCTTTTGTTACAAATTGCTCAAGAAATGGAAGAAGCTTCGATTTTTAGTTAGAAAATTTTTTCTCAGTTCAATTTTTTGTAAAACCCTTTCAAATAGTGTAGGCTTGTATTATAAGTTTTTAACTTACCTCAATTTTTATTTTTAAGGAGAAAGATATAGATGAAAAAGAAATTTTTCGCCGTTATTAGCCTAGCATTGGCTGCGGTCTTTTTGGTCGCTTGTTCGTCACAAAGTTCAGGCGAGAAGAACTGGGAAAAGATTGAAAAACGTGGGACTATCAAGGTTGCGACTGCAGGAACCCTCTACCCACAAACTTACCATGATGACAAGAATAATCTGACTGGTTACGATGTTGAGATTCTTAAGGAAGTTGGAAAACGCCTCAAGTTGAAGATTGATTTCACTGAAATGGGTGTAGACGGAATGCTTACAGCTGTAAATAGTGGTCAAGTAGACATTGCCAACTACTCACTTGAAGATGACAATAAGAATGTTAACAAATTCTTGCGTTCTGAACCATACAAGTATTCCTTTACTTCAATGGTAGTCCGTGACTCTGATAACTCAGGCATCTCTTCATGGAAAGACCTCAAAGGTAAAAAAGCAGCTGGTGCCGCAAGTACAAAATACATGAAGATTGCTAAGAAGATGGGGGCTGAACTCGTTGTTTATGACAATGTTACCAACGATGTTTACATGCAAGACTTGGTAAATGGTCGTACAGACGTTATTGTTAACGATTACTACTTGCAAAAGATGGCCGTAGCTGCGGTTAAAGATAAATACCCTGTAAAAATCAACGATGGTATTTACAGTAACCCTTATTCAACTAGCTTTACTTTCTCTTTGAAGAATAAAGTCCTTCAAGAAAAAGTTAATAAAGCTATTAAAGACATGAAAAAAGACGGTACTCTTACCAAGATTTCAAAGAAATTCTTTGCTGGTCAAGACGTTACAAAGAAAACTAAAGTAAACTACACTAATATTGATATCTCTGATGTCGAATAATATAAGCGATCCATTAGGGTCGCTTATTTGCTAAAGAAATGTTTAGAAAGATAGACTTATGATTATTGATTTTCAGCTGATTTTTAAAAGTATTCCCTACGTTCTATCAGGATTGCCCTACACTTTAGGAATTTCCATTTTGAGTTTTATCGTTGGGAACTTATTTGCGATTCTCCTTGCCTTTATGCGGATGTCGCAAAAGTCATGGTTAAGATACCCTGCTCGGATTTACATTTCCATCATGCGTGGTGTCCCTATGTTGGTCGTGCTCTTCATTCTTTACTTTGGCTTGCCTTATGTTGGTGTCCAGTTACCCGCTCTGCTTTGTGCCTTTATTGGTTTCTCCAGCGTAAGTGCTGCCTATATGGCTGAGATTCTCCGTTCATCTATTTCTGCTGTAGATAAGGGACAATGGGAAGCTGCTCGCTCCTTGGGACTGCCAAAGAAGTCTATTATTCGTCACATCATCTTACCTCAGGCCATGCGTATTGCAGTAGCACCACTTGGAAATGTCATCATAGATATGGTTAAAAGTTCATCGTTGGCTGCCATGATTACAGTACCAGACATTTTCCAAAATGCTAAGATTATCGGGGGTCGTGAGTATGACTACATGTCTATGTATATCCTGATTGCCTTCATTTATTGGACCTTGAGTTTCACATTGGAATTGCTTCAAAATCATCTTGAGAAACGCTTGGCAACTTACTAATTATTGAGACATAACGATTGAATTTCTAATCAAATAGTGAAAAATATTTAATTCTAATCTTATAATATGTGGTATAATAAAAACGATTTAACATCAGAAAGGTATTTTGGAATGAAGAAGAAAACTGTCGTTGCAACGACTCTCTCAACCTTACTCGTCTCAACTGCAATCTTGGCAAATGCTGTCCAAGCTGACGAGGTAGAAACGAATGCAAATGCTACAACTCCAAGCACAGAAGTAGTAGCTACACCAGCCACTACAAATGCAGCATCGACAGCAGACTCAACTGCATCAAGTGAGTCTGCCGCTCCACTTGTTAGCGCAACATCGACACTTGCAACTCCAACAAGTGAACCTAGTGTATCAGCAGTTGCTAGTGCAAGTGAAACAGCGACATCAACTGCAGCTGCTACACCAGTAGTAACAGAAACAGTGACTAATGCTAGCACAAGCACCAATAATGATACAGTCACAGTCCTTCACACCAACGATGTCCATGGTCGTATGGTGGAGGATGACCGAAATGGTGTTATTGGTGATGCGCTCTTGTCTGGCATCGTCAATGATTATCGCTCAAAAGGAACAACCCTTGTCTTTGATTCTGGAGACTCTTTCCAAGGTCTTCCTATTTCAAATAGTTCTAAGGGTGAGGATATGGCTACAGTCATGAATGCGGTCGGCTATGACGCTATGACCGTTGGTAACCATGAATTTGACTTTGGACTTGACCAATTGCGCCGTTTGAGCAAACAGATTAATTTCCCAATCATCACATCTAACGTCTATGTCAATGGTGTTCGTCTTTTCCAACCGTCTACAATCGTTGATAAAACACCTGGTGTTGATGGTGATGAAGTCGTTGTTATTGGTGTCACTACCCCTGAAACAGCCACTAAAACACACCCTCGAAACATTGTTGGTGTGACTTTTAAAGATCCTATTTCAGAAGTCGAAGCTGTTATTGATCAAGTCGAATCAAATGCTCGTGCCGAAGGTAAGGATTACAAAACTTACATTGTTCTTGCTCACTTAGGTATTGATACAACAACTCCTGTTGAGTGGCGTGGTTCAACTTTGGCGGAAGCTCTTTCAAATTATGCACCACTTAAGGGTAAACATGTACTTGTTCTAGATGGGCACTCACACACCCTTCATACAGCAACTTACGGCGATAACGTCACTTACAATCAAACAGGTAGCTACCTTAATAATGTCGGCCGTGTTGTCTATAATTCTGACCGTATTTTGTCACATGGAGTGATTACACATGACGAAGCCAAGAAGAATTACCAAGTTAACCCTAAGATTAAAGCAATGCTTGATGATATCCAAGCTAAATACAAAGCTGATTCGTCAAAAGTTGTTATTGAAAACAGCCCTGTCAAACTGAGTGGTGACCGAATGGATGTCCGTGTTCGTGAAACCAATCTTGGTAATGTTGTCGCAGATGCTCTCTTGGATTACGGTCAATCTGGTTTTAGCCACAAATCTAATCTTGCAGTGACTAACGGCGGTGGTCTTCGTGAAACGATTGCCAAAGATAAACCTGTGACAAAGGGAGATATTATTGCTGTCCTTCCATTTGGTAACTCTGTTGCTCAAATTCAGGTTACTGGTCAAAACATCTATGATATGTTCGTCAAGTCTCTTGGTTCTATTCTTCAAGTTGATGAAAGTGGTAAAAATGTTCTTGATGAAAATGGTCAACCTTTACTTGAACCTTCAGGTGGTTTCCTTCAAGAAGCAGGAGCTCGTGTCTATTATGACACCACACTTCCTACAGAAAAACGTATCCTTTCTATTGACATTTTAGATCCAGAAACTAAAGCCTACAAGCCTCTCGACAAAACTGAAACCTACTATCTTGTAACCAATGATTTCTTGGCTGCCGGAGGTGATGGCTACACAATGCTAGGTGGACCACGTGAAGAAGGGCCTTCAATGGATTCTATTTTTGCTGATTATTTGGCAACTGCAGACCTTTCTAAATATGCTGTCATTAATCCAAATTCACGTACCATTTCAATTTCAAGCGCTAATTATGCCGCATTGACTAAGAAAGATGAAGCAGAGCAACCTACGCTTAATCCATTAAGTCCAGTTACTCCATTGGATGTTGCTAAAGAACTAACATCAACTAAACCTGTGGTTTCTAAAGTAGTAACGACACCAAACGGTAAAGTCTTCTTTGTGTCAACAACAAATGATGCTCTTAAAGAAACAGAAAAAGTAACAGAAGCTTCAGCTCAAGGCGAAGTTCTTCCTACAACAGGTGACAAGAGCTCACATGCTGGTCTCCTTGGCCTTGGTATGTTGCTTACTATCTTTGGACTAAGTGGTAAACACAGAGGTAAAGCGAAAAACTAAGCCAGTATACATGACAAGAAAAGTAATGGGCTAATTACAGTTGTAAATTTGTCTTTCTTAACACTGTCAAACACCTGAAACACTTGGTTTCAGGTGTTTTTATATGGTCGAAAACTATTCCAACAATCATAACATACTATTATAAATGGAATAGTTTGGTTTTATATTTACGTAACTAAAATTATGTAAAACTTAACCATAAAAAGAAAAAGATAACGGAGTATCTTTTTACATAAATTTAGTTATGTCTATTTTCCTAAACAGAATTGACTAAAGAGTTGCGTAATGAGTTCATCTGGAGCAGCATCACCAGTAATTTCTCCAAGAATTTCCCAAGTACGTGTCATATCAACCTGTAGTAGGTCAACCGGCATGCCTAATTCAAGACCTTGATTAACGGCTTCAAGGCTCTCAAGAGCTTTTTCAATGAGTGAAATGTGACGGGCATTTGAAAGATAGGTAGCATCTTTCTCAACCAAACCAGCATTATCAAAGAAGAGTTGATTGATGCGTTCTTCAATCTTATCAATGTTTTCATTTTTCAAGACTGAAATTGGAATGACATCTTCGGGAAGTTCTTCAAGTTGGATAGCTTGAGGAAGGTCAGTCTTATTTAGGAGAATGATGCGATTGCTATTTTGGCTGATGTCGAGGAGGGTACGGTCTTGCTCAGTTAATGGCTCGGAGCTATTAAGGACAAGGAGGACCAAATCAGCTTCTTCTAGGGCCTTTTTAGAACGTTCTACACCGATTTTTTCGACAACATCGTCAGTATCTCGAATACCAGCTGTATCGATTAACTTAAGTGGAACACCCTTAATATTAACGTATTCTTCAATAACATCACGAGTGGTCCCTTCAATGTCTGTCACGATAGCTTTTTCCTCACGTAGGAGGTTGTTGAGAAGACTTGATTTTCCGACATTTGGACGACCAATAATTGCCGTTGAAAGACCTTCTCGAAGGATTTTTCCTCGTTTGGCAGTGGCAAGAAGATTTTCTAAAAGTGCTTGGAACTCTTGCGTTTTTTCACGGACAAGATTTGTGGTAACCTCTTCAACATCATCATACTCAGGATAATCAATATTAACTTCCACCTGAGCTAAAGTATTAAGGATTTCTTGGCGGGTATTGTTAATGAGATTCTTGAGTGAGCCATCAAGTTGCGAGACGGCAACGCCCATAGCCTTATCAGTCTTGGCGCGAATCAAATCCATTACAGCTTCAGCCTGAGTTAAGTCCACACGGCCATTTAGGAAGGCACGCTTGGTAAATTCACCAGGTTCAGCCATACGAGCTCCAGAACGGATAAGGAGTTGCAGAATTTCATTAGTTACCGCAACTCCGCCGTGTGTGTTGATTTCTACCACATCCTCACGGGTAAAGGTTTTGGGAGCACGCATGACACTGACCATGACTTCATCAATGATGTCATCATTTTCCACGATATGACCATAATTGATGGTATGAGAATCAACGGTTTCAAGATTTTTCCCTTTGAAAACCTTATTAGCAATGGCAATAGCATCTGTTCCTGATAAGCGAACAATACCGATGGCCCCCTCGCCTAAAGGGGTTGAAATAGCTGTAATAGTATCAAATTCTTTGGTAATTGACATGTTTTATCCTTTGAATATTTCTTTATTTGTATTAAAACGAATTTATTTCATTGTAACGCAAATAAGCAGTAGTCGCAAGAATTGGCGCTGATAACGACAAGAAAAAAGAGCCTGAGCTCTTTTCGTTATTTATGACGTTCAAAATATGATTTGGTCTCTTTGATAATGATTGGTGAGAGGACCAGAAGAGCAATCAAGTTAGGTAATGCCATCAAGCCGTTTACGATATCCGCAATTTTCCAAACAACATCGAGTGTTAGGTAGCCACCAAGAGCAACCATGATTACAAAGACAAGACGATAGAATGAGAGGAATTTGGTAGATTTGAAAATAAATTCGAAACAACGTTCCCCATAGTATGACCAACCTAAAACTGTCGTAAAGGCAAACAAGACTAAAGAAAGTGTTAGGGCAATTTCTCCAAAAGTTCCGAAAACAGAAGAGAAGGCCGCTTGTGTCATTGGTGCACCTTCTAAGCTACCAGACCATTGTCCAGTTACGAGAATAGCAAGTCCAGTAAGGGTACAAATGATGATAGTATCGATGAAGGTACCTGTCATAGAAATCAAACCTTGTTCAACAGGTTCTTCAGTCTTGGCAGCAGCAGCGGCGATAGGGGCAGAACCAAGACCTGATTCATTAGAAAATACCCCACGCGCAATACCAAGTCGCATTGCGACCATAACAGTTGCGCCAGCAAAACCTCCGACAGCAGCTTTACCAGTAAAGGCTGATTGGAAAACCATTTCAAGCACAGGGAACAGCTGATTGAAGTTAGCAAAGATGACAATAAGTGCAGCAATGATGTAAAGACCAGCCATAAATGGCACAACTTTTTCAGATACTTTTGAAATAGATTGAATACCACCGAAAATGATAGCAGCAGTGATAAGGGCTAAGATCACACTGACAATTTTTGGTGACCAATCAAAGCTGTTTTGAAGAGATGCTGTGATTGAGTTAACCTGTGAGAAGGTACCAATACCCAACCATGCGACAAGCACACCGGCAAAGGCAAAGAAGTAGGCCAAAGGCTTAGCGATTGTTTGCCATTTCCCTTTAAAGCCATTGGTAATATAGTACATTGGACCTCCAGATACATTCCCCTGATCGTCAAGTGTACGGAATTTGATAGCTAAAAGTCCTTCGGCATATTTAGTTGCCATACCGAAGAAGGCAGCAATCCACATCCAGAAAAGGGCACCAGGTCCACCAGTCTTAATGGCTGTTGCAACCCCGACAATATTACCGGTACCGACAGTTGCGGCAAGAGCTGTCGCAAGGGCTGCAAAACTAGAAATATCACCTTCCCCTTTATCTTCAGCAAAGATAAGTTTAAAGGCTTTAGGCAGACGAATGATTTGCAAAAGTCCTAGACGGATTGTAAGGTAGATACCAGTTCCTACAAGAAGGACAAGAAGGGGAGGTCCCCATACAAAGTCATCAATGGAAGTGAAAAAATCTAACATAAGTTTAGAATCTCCTTAAACCGAGACGCCAAAAAAGAGGTTTGGCTTAACCAGACCTCTGAAAATACAAAGCTATTCATACAAGTTAAAAACTTGCAATGCTTTCTGTCCTTTTACCTGAGAGTTTCGGGTGTTATCCCTTGCCCCTTCGGTGTCTTGTAAACAGCAGTAGCTGTTTCAAGCTCTCTCCAGAAGTCCGTCAATCACCAGTCATCCTGATGATGTCATTCGGTTAATATTTTATTGTGACTATATCTTACCGAAAAAACCGAACACTGTCAATACCTATTTTCTTAATTAGCCTAAAAAATCCGAATATTACGCTTTCATTATTGCACAAGAACAAGTAAATCTCACATAGCTTAGCTATCATATCAAGAATGTCTAGCAAATATCCAAGTTTGAAACAAGTATCTCAAGTTTAGAGAATTTGATGACAATCATGACTACAGTCTGCATTTTCATCGGAAAAATGATAAAATAGTAGAGCTTATTTTTGAGAATGGAGAACATGATGAACCCATTATTAAACGGTATGAATGATAAACAATCAGAAGCAGTTCAAACGACTGAAGGACCTCTTTTGATTATGGCTGGTGCAGGTTCCGGTAAGACACGAGTGCTTACCCACCGCATTGCTTACCTAATTGACGAAAAAATGGTCAATCCTTGGAATATTTTGGCCATCACCTTTACCAATAAGGCAGCTCGTGAGATGCGTGAACGTGCTATGGCTTTAAATCCAGCAACTTCAGAAACTTTGATTGCGACCTTCCATAGTATGTGCGTGCGAATTCTTCGCCGTGAAGCGGACCATATTGGCTATAACCGAAACTTCACTATCGTGGATCCTGGAGAACAACGCACTCTGATGAAGCGTATTCTCAAGAATCTTAATCTTGATCCTAAAAAATGGAATGAGCGTGCTATTTTAGGGACGATTTCCAATGCTAAAAACGACCTTTTAGATGAAGTGGCATATGAACATCAGGCTGGCGACATGTACACGCAAATCGTTGCTAAATGTTACAAAGCCTATCAAGAAGAGCTTCGTCGTAGTGAGGCCATGGATTTCGACGATTTGATTATGATGACTTTGCGTCTCTTTGATAAAAATCCAGATGTTCTCGCTTATTATCAGCAACGTTATCAGTACATTCATGTGGATGAGTACCAAGATACTAACCATGCTCAATATCAGTTAGTGAAACTCTTGGCTTCTCGCTTCAAGAATATCTGTGTCGTGGGTGATGCAGACCAATCAATCTACGGTTGGCGTGGGGCTGATATGCAAAATATTCTTGATTTTGAGAAAGACTATCCCGAAGCCAAGGTAGTTCTCCTGGAAGAAAACTACCGTTCGACTAAGAAAATTCTCCAAGCGGCCAACGAGGTGATTAAGAACAACCGCAACCGCCGTCCTAAAAAACTTTGGACTCAAAATGATGACGGAGAACAAATCGTTTATTACCGTGCTAATGACGAGCGAGATGAAGCTGTTTTCGTAGCTTCAACGATTAATAACGTCGTTCGTGAAGAAGGTAAGAACTTTAAAGACTTTGCAGTCCTCTACCGTACCAACGCCCAATCTCGTACCATTGAAGAAGCCTTGCTCAAGTCTAATATTCCTTATACCATGGTTGGAGGTACCAAGTTCTACAGCCGTAAAGAAATTCGTGACGTCATTTCTTATCTGAATTTGATTGCCAACCCTGCGGATAATATTAGCTTTGAACGTGTCGTGAATGAACCGAAACGCGGGGTCGGTCCTGGTACTCTTGAAAAGATTCGTACCTTTGCCTACGAGCAAGATATGAGTCTTCTAGATGCTTCCGCTAATATTATGTTGTCACCGATTAAAGGGAAAGCAGCTCAAGGCGTTTATGACTTTGCTAATGTTATTCTGAATCTACGTGACCAGCTAGATGACTTAAGTATTACCGAAGTTGTTGAAGCTGTCTTGGACCAATCTGGTTATCTGGACGCTCTGTCTATGCAACAAACGCTTGAAAGTCAGGCACGTATTGAAAATATCGAGGAGTTCATGTCTGTAACCAAGAATTTCGACGAAACCAATACAGATGGGACAGAAGACGAGACGGGTATTGACCGTTTAGGACGTTTCTTGAACGATCTGGCTTTGATTGCTGACACGGACGATGGTGATGTCGAAGCAGCAGAAGTGACCTTAATGACCCTCCACGCTGCTAAAGGGCTTGAATTTCCAGTTGTCTTTCTGATTGGTATGGAAGAAGGCGTCTTTCCCTTGTCACGTGCTTCAGAAGAGCCAGATGAGCTTGAAGAAGAGCGTCGCTTGGCTTACGTAGGAATTACTCGTGCTGAAGAAATTCTTTTCCTAACCAATGCCAATACTCGTACGCTTTTTGGTAAGACTAATTACAACCGTCCAAGTCGTTTCTTGCGAGAAATCTCAGATGATTTATTGCAATATCAAGGACTTGCACGTCCTGCTAATTCATCTTTTGGTGTTCGTTTTACAAAGGATGAACCAACACAATTTGGTCAGGGGATGAGTTTACAACAAGCGCTTCAGATCAGAAAAGCCAATGCACAACCGCAAAGACATACTGGCGCTCAGCCATTTTCAAAAGCTACCGGAGGGCTACCATTCGGAAAAACGTCTGACTCAAGCAAGACAGCAACAGACTGGGAAATTGGCGACATCGCCCATCACAAGAAGTGGGGAGACGGAACTGTCCTAGAAGTGACTGGTAGTGGTAAAACCCAAGAACTTAAAATTAAATTTCCAGAGGTGGGACTTAAAAAAGTTCTAGCAAGTGTTGCACCCATTGAAAAGAAATAAAAGGACCGAAAGGTTCTTTTTATAAATCCTATCTATCACTCTGATAAGAAATTTCTATTAGACAGCTTGACTTGCTAGGTGTAGAATGAAGGCAACTTTTGTTTTGGAGGAAACACATATGACACGAGAATTTTCATTTGAAACCCTACAATTGCATGCTGGACAAGCCCCTGATAAGGAAGCTAAATCACGTGCGGTTCCTATTTACCAAACAACTTCATACGTTTTTGATAATGCCCAAGAAGGTGAAGACCTCTTTGCACTTAGAAAACCTGGTAACATTTACACTCGAATTACCAACCCTACTGTAGCAGTCCTTGAAGACCGTATTGCTGCACTAGAAGGTGGTGTTGGTGCCTTGGCAACTGCTTCAGGTATGGCTGCTGTCACTTATGCAGTACTTGGTTTGGCACACGCTGGTGATCATGTTGTTGCTGCAACAACGCTTTATGGTGGAACTTTTAACCTCTTGAAAGAAACACTCCCACGTTATGGTGTGACAACAACTTTTGTTGACGTCAACAATCCTGAAGAAGTAGAAGCTGCAATCAAAGACAATACAAAACTTGTATTGATTGAGTCTTTGGGTAACCCACTTATCAACATTCCAGATTTTGAAAAGATTGCTGACATCGCTCACAGTCATAAGATTCCATTGGTGGCTGACAATACATTCGGTACACCTTATCTTATTAACGTTATTTCTCATGGTGTAGATATCGTGGTTCACTCTGCGACTAAATTTATCGGTGGACATGGGACAACTATCGGAGGCCTTATCGTCGATTCTGGTAAATTCGATTGGGAAGCTTCAGGTAAATTCCCACAATTGGTGGATGAAGATCCTTCTTACCACAATATCAGTTATACACGTGATGTCGGTGCAGCAGCGTTTATTACTGCCCTCCGTACACAACTTTTGCGTGATACAGGTGCAGCCTTGGCACCTTTCAATGCCTTCTTGCTCTTGCAAGGCCTTGAAACCCTCTCACTTCGTGTAGAACGCCACGTCGAAAATACGAAAAAAATCGTAGATTTCTTGGAAAACCATCCAAAAGTTGAGAAAGTAAACTATCCTGGATTGCCATCAAGTCCTTACTATGACTTGGCACAAAAATACTTCCCTAAAGGACCAGGTTCTATTTTCACTTTCCATGTTAAGGGCGGACAAGATGAAGCTCGTACAGTCATTGATAACCTTGAAATCTTCTCAGACCTTGCCAACGTTGCCGATGCAAAATCATTGGTTGTTCACCCTGCAACAACAACCCATCAACAATTGGCAGAAGAAGATTTGCTTGCCTGCGGTGTCACTCCAAATCAAATTCGAATCTCTGTCGGTTTGGAAAATGCAGATGATTTGATTGAAGATTTGAAACTTGCCTTGGAAAAAATCTAAAAGTATTATAATACGAATTGACTCAGCATCTAGCTGGGTCTTTTTCAGATATCTTGAATCACATATTAAATTAGGCTATAACATCGTATTCTTAAAGGATTTAAGCAGGAGACATCTCAACATTTTTAAAATCAAACTATCGATAAATGGTGGTATTATAGTACAACACTTCTATGATAAAGCTGGACCTATGAAGCTTCTAAAAAGTAATTAAATACATGCTTATTATGAAAGGAAGTTAGCAGATAGATATATCTTCTGTGATTATGAAATGCTCTTTGTTAAAAATTTATAAGCAAATGGCTAGTCATGTTCTAGCATTTAAAGTACAATAAAGAAAAACTATTGGAGGAATATTATGCCAACATTTATCGGAAAACCAGTTACAGTAGCTGAAGACAAACAACTTCAAGTAGGAGATACTTTGCGTGATTTTACATTGACTACAACAGATTTAAGTCAAAAATCACTATCAGATTTCGATGGAAAGAAAAAAGTTATCTCTATTGTTCCATCTATTGATACAGGTATCTGCTCAACGCAAACACGTACTTTTAACAAAGAGTTATCAGAACTAGATGATACTGTGGTAATTACTATCTCTGTAGACCTACCATTTGCACAAGCTCGTTGGTGCGGTGCTGAGGGACTTGAAAATGCTATTATGCTTTCTGACTACTACGATAATCGCTTCGGAAGAGCGTATGGTGTTCTTATTGAAGAATGGCACCTTTTAGCGCGTGCTGTTTTAGTAGCTGATGCTGATAACAAGATTACTTTCGTGGAATATCTGGAAAATATTAATACAGATCCAAACTATGAAGCAGCAGTAGCAGCTGTTAAGAGCTTGTAATTAAGAGACCTAGTCTCTTTTTTTATTTTACATTTATTTCAGTTTTTACTTGCAAAAGTATTAGCTTCTTGCTATTATTGTATAGCAATACTCATTAAGGATACTTGAATATAAGAAAGGAGATTCAATGACTGAAAAAGAAAGACCTCAATTGATTGTCAATTATGAAGCTAATACTGATAAGCTTATTCGTTTAGGTGATGTTGTTGACCAGTTCAAAGGTAAAGCTGTCCCTGCTAAAGCTGAACCAGGCGAATTTGCTGTTATTAATTTATCCGATATGACACCAAGCGGTATTTCATATAAAGACCTTAAAACTTTTTCGGAAGAACGTCGTAAGCTCTTACGGTTTTTGCTAGAAGATGGTGATGTCCTCATCGCTTCAAAAGGGACAGTGCAAAAAGTAGCTGTTTTTGAGGATCAAGGTAAACGTGAAGTGGTTGCCTCGTCAAATATTACAGTTCTTCGTCCTAAAGAAAAACTTCGTGGGTTCTACATCAAATTTTTCCTTGAGACTGAGATTGGACGTACTTATTTAGATTATGCTGATAAGGGTAAGGCCGTCCTTAACTTATCGACTGCTGACCTCTTGGATATTAAAATCCCTGAGATACCAATTGTTAAGCAAGATTATCAGATTGCCGCTTATTTACGTGGCCGCGCTGATTTCCATCGTAAGATGGTTCGTGCAGAGCAAGAGTGGGAGAATATCCAACATAATGTTACGGAAGCTCTATTTGGAAACTAATTAAAGGCACAGACTCAGGTGATATAGTCCTACTTAAGTAGACAGTAAAAATACATAAAGTACTGTTTACGAAAGTAGGATTTTTATTATGTCTAGAAAAAGTAAGGTTTCTTTTGAAGGCAAGCTGAGGGCTGTTACCTGGTATC
>NZ_JAQFJQ010000011.1:0-54729 GCF_030440175.1 Streptococcus sp. SV2 | reverse complement strand
ATCTAAAAAATATAGAGATTACTGGAAAACTATTGCCGATAAGAAAAACCAGACTGCTTAACCCAAAGCAACCTGGTTCCTCACATTTTATTTATTTCAATTGTCTACTTGACACGGTACGTATCAACCATTGAGATGGTTAAAGCAGCTTTTTGTGTACTTCTATATATTGCTTTATTGAGGAATAAATCGTAGAAGAAAGTCTGTCATTTCTTGAGGAGATTCTTTTTTTCCTTTATTTATCCAGGCTTGACAAGCGCCAAAAATAGCATGCGCAAAATAAATACTGGCATAGTCTTTCTCGAATCCTTTGAGAGCCCTTTCTTCAGCAGTAGGGACAATGAAGTCCTCAGCTATCATACGCTGAAGTTTATGTATCAGAAAATCTTGAATTTCTTTTGATCCATTTGTAGACAATAGAGCTGACAGGAGCTTTTCACGAGTGAGAAAATCAAAGATTTCGAGAAAGGCTCCCTCTTTCTTTCCTTCATATTTATCAAAGATGTATTCTAGTTTATGAAAAAGCTCTTTTTGATAACTATCAATCATCTCATACTTATCTTTGTAGTGAGTATAGAAACTAGAACGGCTAATCCCAGCTGTTTGAACTAGACGAATAGTTGTAATCTCATTGAAATCTTGGTCCTTAAGACATATTACTAAAGCATCTAAAAGTGCTTTTTTAGTTTGCTCGCGCCGTTGATCTTGTGTCATATGTTTCTCCTTTTATACACTTTTAGACGTTGTGTCCAAAAAATAATTCTTTAATATTGATTTTCATATAAATGAGTTTATAATTGATTATATCATAAAAATAAACACACTGTCTAAAAAGGAGAAATATGTTAGCAGAATTAAAGGCTCTTCTTAAAAGTCCAAAGCTATGGATAACTATTATTGGGGTCTCATTGATACCCGCTTTGTATAATCTAATCTTTTTATCTTCTATGTGGAATCCTTATGGCAATGTCAAACATTTGCCAGTGGCGGTAGTAAATAAAGATAAGAGTGCTAGTTTTCAGAATAAAACTCTAAATATTGGTCATGATATGGTAGACAATATGTCTAAAAATAAAAATCTGGACTATCATTTTGTGACTGAAAAGGAGGCACAAAAAGGAATAGATGATGGTAATTACTATATGGTGATTACTTTCCCAGAAAACCTCTCAAGTAATGCAGCAAGCCTTTTGACTAATGATCCTAAGAAACTGGAAATTTCTTATCAAACAACAGCAGGACATAGCTTCGTTTCTTCAAAAATGAGCGATTCTGCCATATCTAAGTTAAAGGATACCGTTTCTAAAAATATTACATCAACTTATGTTGGAGCTGTCTTTAAGAGCATGTCTCAACTTCAGGGTGGTATGGGAACTGCAGCGAATGGGGCCAGTCAATTATATGCAGGTGCAGGTGCACTTCAATCTGGAAGTCAAACCTTATCAAATGGCCTAGGAACTCTTGCTGGTTCGACACAAACATTGGCGACAGGTGTAGATACCTTGAGTTCAGGCGCATCTGCTTATACTTCAGGTGTGTCAACTTTGTCAGGTGCTTTGTCACAGTTAAATAGTAACTCTGAGGCTGTCAATTCTGCTGCAGGTCAATTTGCTTCAGGTGCAGAAGCTATGAACGCTCTGGTAACTGGTGCAGATTCTTTGTCTACAGCACTTAGTCAAATGGCTACAGCAACAAGTTTATCTGAAGAACAGCAAGCACAGTTGTCAACCTTGTCAACTAATTTAACTGATTTGAATACAGCAATTCAAAATCTTAATACAGCAGTAAGTAATACATCATTACCTAGTGGAACATCAACAACATCAGTAGATACAAGTTCAATAGCGACTTATCTTTCAAATATCTCTTCTGCAGCTAGCTCTATAGCCACAGCTAGTGCCACTGACAAAGCGAACGATTTAGCTGCGGTACAAGGAACAGCTGCATATCAGAGCTTGACAGCAGATCAACAAGCAGAGATTACATCAGCAATTAGTAATGCAGGATCGACAGCTAGTAGTTATGCTTCAACTATTGCAACAGATGTGTCAAGTATGTCAACAGCTTTATCTAGCTTGACAGGTACGACAACTACAGGTAGTGGAGATTCAAGTAATTTAGCTACTTTACAAACGTCGATTTCAGGTATTGCTAGTTCAGCCAATGCCCTTCTTCCAGCAGCCTCATCGACTGTATCATCAATGCAATCTAATATTGCTAGTCTCAATTCAGTACTTGTCAATCAATTGTCACCTGGAGCAAGTCAGGTTGCCTCAGGTGTGTCAACAGCTCAAAGTACTTTAGCTACAGGTGCAAGCAATCTCTCAACAGGTTTGTCAACCTACACAGGTGCTGTGTCAACAATTGCCAGTGGCGCTCAAACTCTAGATGCTAATAGTAGTAGCTTGTTGTCTGGATTTGCCAGTCTTCAAAATGGTACAAATGCTCTCAATACAGGTGCCCAACAATTAGCAACCGGAGGAAATACTTTGACAAGTGGATTGACAAGTCTGTCAACAAACCTATCTACATTGTCTGACTCGTTAAATAAGGCTAATCAGCAACTATCTCTTGTTTCGGTAAAATCAGACAATGCAAAAATGGTTAGTGCTCCGCTCAATGAGAAGAAAACAGATAAGGATAAGGTTGACACAAATGGTGTGGGAATGGCTCCGTATATGATTTCTGTTTCTCTTATGGTTGTAGCTCTTTCAACCAATGTCATCTTTGCTAAGAGTTTGACAGGAAGAAACTTTACTAGCCGTTTTGACTGGGCTAAGAATAAGTTATTTATCAATGGTATTATTACGACAATGGCTGCTATTGCCCTTTATATTGCTATTCGATTTGTGGGGGTTGTACCAAATCATCCATTAGCTACATTTGGTATGATTCTCCTTGCAGCATGGACTTTGATGGCTCTGGTTACAGCCCTTGTAGGTTGGGATGATAGATATGGTGCATTTGCTTCCATGATTATGCTACTTTTGCAGCTAGGTTCTAGTGCAGGAACTTATCCGATTGAACTAAGTCCTAAGTTCTTTAAGGTCGTTCAACCATTCCTACCAATGTCTTACTCCGTGTCAGGTCTTCGTCAAACGATTTCTATGACAGGACAAATCTCAAATCAGGTACGCATGCTATTCATTTTCTTACTTATTTTTGTAGTTGTAGGTATTGTTATTTATAGACCAAAGTCTGAGAATGTATAAACTAAAAGTCAGCTCTAATTAGAGCTGACTTTTTTACGTTATTCGATGTAGATATCACCTAGATCAGAGGTAATGGTAAGTGTGTTGTCTTTTGAGTTCTTAAGGTTATTCGTAATCTCTGTTTCTCCCGAATGACTGTCAGCTTGAACATTAACAGTATGATTTTTAAGACTTATTTCAACGTCACCTGAAGTAACATCAAGCTTGTTATGCCCATTAAATACCAAGTTGTTACCGGTATAATCCCCTAATGTAATAGATAAATCAGAGTTAGCGAAAAGCGTATCATTACTTTCAACACTACCGACAGCAAGATGGGCCTTTAAGTTATTAACAGTCATCTCGGTAAATGTTAGGTCACCTACTTTAAGGTCAATATTTGACTGTTTAATTGTGCTATTATTTAAATCTAAATTTCCAGATGCCAAATCTGCCTTTAGAAAATCAATCGTTTGTTTTTTAGGGAGTGTAATGATTATGGTATTGCTTTCGTTGAGAGTAGATAGATTTATTAAATCTTTTAATCCGAATAAGTTGAAATGATTATGGGAAGTTAGAGATTTATCAGAATAATTCTCGTTGATGCTTAATTGACGTTCCTTTACAGTAATGTCAATTGGATTTTTCTTTTTTTGATAATAAGTGATAGTTGCTTTACTAACATTTCCAGTTTTAATAAGGATATTGTAGCTGTTACTTTTTATATCCATTCGATTGAAGTCGTTAACTTCTTTCTTTACAAAATCCAGATCATTTTTGGGCTGATTTTGTAAATCAGTTAAGGCTCCATGGCTGTAGCCCCAAATTGCTAATCCCCCACCTAAGAATACAGAAATGAGAGATATTCCAAGGACGACTTTTTTCCAAGTTTTCATGATTTTCTTCCTTTCCTGATGAGCCATTTAATCAATAGAGTAATTAGCTTTACAATAAGTTTACAGATTTCAAATGAAACCAAAAGTAGTAAGAGCGCTCCCCCAAACATCAACAGTCCTAGACCTACTCCAAACAGTGTTGAAGCCAGTGAAACACTTAAGAGAGAGAAGCTTGTAAAGAAAGTGTAAACACCACTAATGAGTAAGGCAAAGGTAAGAGCTAAGGCAGTCACTATGACTGCGAAAATAATCATAAGAAGTGTCATTAGCATAGCTAAGAAGAATAGTAAAATTGGTAAGGCGACTGGACTGGCTAAAACAGCTAGGATAGCAATCCAAAGGATAGTCGTTTTATTGCGTAAGCTGCTCTTATCCTCAATAATCTTTTCATCAAGCAGACGAGTGATGACTTCATGAGCGGCTTCCTTAGGTGTACCCAATTCTGCAATAACTTGAGCTTCATTTTCAGGTCCAGCCTCCTCAAAGTACTCCATAAAATATTCTAGAGCTTCTTCGTAGTCCTTTTGTGGTAATTTTCGTAGATATTTTGTTAATTTGGCTAGATATTCAGTCTTTGTCATGTCTTAATCTCCCTTCCACAATACCGTCCAGAGTTTCTTTATAGGTTAACCATTCCTTATTAAGAAATTCTAACTGTTCTTTTCCCTCCGAGGTAATACTGTAGTATTTACGTTTTCTACCTTGATATTCTTGACTATAGGTCGTCATATAGCCGGCCTTTTCAAGTTTTTTAAGAATAGGATAAAGTGTTGATTCCTTGATATTAGCTGCAAGTTTTATGGTTTGACTGATCTCATAACCATAGGAGTCTTCTCTATCGATAATAGCCAGTATTAAGAACTCTATCAGGATTGATGATGTTGGAAAATACATAGTCTACTCCTTCGCTTTTAGGATATGTATAAAAATTATATATAATTATTTTACATATTGAGTGTACCTCTTTTAGAAATATATGTCAATATTTTATATATAAAAATTTTATATAATAGGGCTATCTTGTTTTTTATGATAAGATGAAGTTAAGGAGTTCTTATGATTATTAAAGATAAATTGGCTCACTATGAGCCTAAGCCCTTGGGAGAAACTGGTCGCTATGCAGTACTCTTACCTTTGCTATACAATGAAAAAAATGAGAAGTATCAGGTTCTTTATCAAGTACGAAGTGAACATATTTCTCAGCCGGGAGAAGTTTCTTTTCCAGGTGGACATGCCGAAGATGGCGAGACTTTTCAAGAAGCCGCCATACGAGAAACTTGTGAGGAATTAAATATAGTTCCTAATCAAATTGATATTTGGGGAGAGATAGACTATCTTGTTCATCAGGGGAGAACCGTTCATTGCTTTGTAGGAAAACTGAATATAGATAATTGGGAAGATATTTCACCTAATGAAGAAGTGGCTCGTCTGTTTACAGTAGATATTGACACCCTGTTGACAGAAAATCCAGTTTATTATACAGTGACTTCTACCTTGAGTGATGCGAAAGATTTCCCATTTTTCCTGGTAAAAAACAGAGATAGATATAATTTTGGGTACAGTGAACGTCATATTCCTTTTTACAGAAACTTGACAGAAAATATATGGGGGATGACAGCTATGTTTACACATAGATTTACAGATATTTTGAAAGATTTAGATTGAAAATAAAAGATCAACATATTATTGTTGATCTCAGAATGAAGACAAACATCGTTTTTGATGTTTGTCTTTTTTATATTCTTACCTAATTCTCCTATAATCCAATAATATTGAGATATTTGGGTAAAATAACAGGTCTTTCCTACCATCATTTTTACCAATTTTTTGATATTTAGACATGCCAAAGTAAGCCCAACCTTATCTTCCATTTTGGACTTTCCTTTTTCTCTGGTATAACGCAAGTTATGATATTCTTTAGCTGTTCCGAATAAACGTTCTATCGTTTCTTTCCGGTGTTGGTACCGTTCCTTCATCCCACTTTGATGACGGATATCTTCACAGATTTCTAAGGCATCTTTCCAAATATGACTCACAACAACTTTTTGGTGCTGGCGACTTTCAGTACAAATCGCTAACAAGGGACAGGTCTTACAAATTTCGGGATTACTTTTATATTCTCTATAACCTTCACGTGTCGTTGTACGGTAAGTTAATACCTGGTTCTCTGGACAAAGATAGCAGTCAAAATGCTCGTCATAGACAAAGAAAGCCTCTCTTACCTCTTGGCCTAGTGTAAGGGAATACTGGCGTAATCTCTTTTTCTAAAAGAAACTTGGCAATACTAGGTGTTTTGTAGCCTGAATCCGCAATAATGAATTCAGGGGAGAAGGGTTCTAACTTGGCAAACAGAGCAGGGAAGGCCTGACTATCATGGATGTTACCTGCTTCAACTGTATAAGCCAAGGCCCAACCATGTTTATCACAAGCTACCTGAGCATTATAAGCGAAGACTTCCTTGTGTTCTCCCTTGTGAAACCAACCACTATCTGGATCAGTCGTTGATTGTTTCTTAGATTTAGCCTCGCCTTTTTTGGCGGGCTTTAAGAACTTTTTTGCATGCTTCTTCCTGTCTAAATTAATCTCAACATCCAGTTGTTCACTCATGAATTTAGCTTTTTGATCAACAACAACATTTTTGTACTTATGATTATTAGCAGCTGCCTTGATATGTGTCCCATCGATGAAGATTTCTGAGGGATCAATGAGCCCCGCTTCCAAAACTTGATGAAGCACATGACTAAAAATGTGGGCTAACAATTCTTTATTTTGAAAGCGTCGGCTATAGTTCTTACCATAAGTTGTAAAATGAGGTACCTTATCGTCCAGAGATAAGCCAAGAAACCAACGGTAAGCTGTATTTACTTCAATGTCCTTGATAGTTTGGCGCATAGAACGAATGCCATAAAAACATTGAATCAAAGGAATCTTAACTAACAAAACAGGGTCTAGACTAGGGCGACCATTATCTGAAGAATAACTATCCTCAACAACATCATAAATAAAAGAAAAATCAATCGTTTCTTCAACTTTTCTTAGAAAATGGTCTTTAGGCACAAGTTCATCAAGTGTATAGAAACCTACTTGACGACGATTATATTCAGGATTATCTTTGTGAAACATAGGAGTACCTCATCAAATACCTTTTCTTTCATTATACTCCTTTGAAGTAAGAAAAGTCCCCAGAAGTATAACTTCTGAGGACTTTGTCTTCAATCTGAGATCAACATATTATTGTTGATCTTTTTGTTATTAGTTAGATTGTTTAATAGGGGAAAAGAAGTGAAATTCATTTCTGAAATAGGCCATCGGGTAGGTATTTAGCAAGTTTGTCAACTTCATAGTTAGGAGTGACTGTTTATACTTCATTTGATACGAGGAGAGTAGTGTGTTAATAGAGGTTATGATGTTTTGGTTCCATTTTTCCTAAGACTGATAATTCTATTAATTTTTCTTAGGTAGCTCATTATGTTGAAGAGTAAGTAGAGCATATAACTATAAATAGTAATGCTCCAAAAATCTGGGACAATACTGAGACTATAGACAAATAAGACTGTCGCACTAACAAAAATTAAACAGCTGCATATCATTGAAAGTAGAAGATATCCTTTTGAAAATAATAGGCTTTCTACGATTAATGCAAAAGCAGGTAGTAACAGAGTTAAGATGATAATAATAAAGATGAAGCGTTGTGTATCATCCAGCATTAAGTTACCCAATGATTTCCCTAGGTAAGAACGGGAATCACTCCCCCCAGGATAAATCAATTCTCTTGTCAAAGGACTGACTAGGATTAGAGTGTCAAATAGTGAAAAAGCCGCCCATCTCCAAATAGGGAAAGACCATTCTTCCTCAGATAAATCTCTCTGAGTTCTTTCTTCATTTACTTCTAATTTGATTGTCATCAATATGTACCTCATTTGGGAAGTCGTTTTTTTGCTTTAAGATATACCATCCATCTGGTAATTCTGATTTTTTAAGTACCTGTTCTAATTGAGAATGTAAGTCAATTTCTTTAGAAGTGGAACCAGAAGGAAAACTCAATCGGATAGTAAGTTTTTTGTTTCGTAGAGCATCTTTAAGTGAAAAATCATAATAGCCACCTAGCGCTTTAGAATGTTCTTTTTTATAAGAATAGAGCGTTGTGTCTGGTACAGGTTCAATCTGAACAATAATATTTTTCAAATTGTTCTCGCTCCTTAAAGCTTTGGAGATACCACTGATAAATTTTTTATTTCTAGGGTTGATTTTAATAGACTTTTTAACAAAATCGTCCCAATATTCTCTGTCATCAGGTAAAATCTTATATTCACTATTTTGGCGATTAGAATCTGAGTCGCTTTCTGTTGGGCTAGCGATGTAAGGATAGAGTAAATCTTGAATATGGAGAGGCAGTTGAGTTTTTACATGTACTTTTTTGTTATTAATGGTTTCTTGATAGTCAATATGGAAAATCAGGTAATGTTTAACATCATTTTCTTCATTCATACGATAAGTAATTTTATCTGCCCATCCGATGCCTACTATTTGTACTTTTCCTTGAAATCCACGAGTTTTATAAAATCCTTTAATATTTTCTTGAGCATTGTGATAGAAAAAGATGGCAATCATGGTCAATAATAAAATAAAGGGCATAGTGATTTTAAGGTATTTGAAGCTATTTTTTACCATATTAGTTATGACTCTCCTTAACTAGTAGGTTGTAATCTTTTTGACTTTTAACTTCCTCGAGTCGTCCAGTAGTTGTATTAGTACTTGTAAAATACCAATAGATATCCTCGTTATCTGGCGTTAACTCTTTTTGTAGTTTAATAGCGTCATCCAAATTAAGTGAATCAGTTGTTACGATAATTAGGCTAAATCTTTTTTTGAGAGATTGGTCACTGTATTCGTTATCACCTTGATCTTTGTAATCATCAAAATTTCTTTCTTTGGTCCAAATAAGGGGCATGGAGTTGATAGTGAGGGGGGTCATCTTTATTACCTATAGAAAAATTATCCTTTGAAAGGAGATAGCGGTAAGGTTTAGTAAATCCGTGGTATTGACTGACTATCGTTGGTTTGGTTTTAGTTGCCTTATGGGTTCGTAAATTAACATAGAATACCTTTTTGTTGTCATAAGATGAAAATTTAACGAACTCATCTTTACCATCTGAGTACATGGTATTATCCATGGAACCGGGATAGTCATACCCTAGTTTTTTAGCGAGGTCGAGTACATTAATGGTATGTCCTTTTCCAGTGTCTTTACCGAGTTTATAATAGTGGATAATATCATAATTTTTAGAGTTCTTCTTGTGTTTAGGTAGTTTATACCTTGATTCTTGGAAGGCTAAATAGGTGCGACCGACGGCTAATTGACTTCTCTCAAGTGCTTTTTCATTTCCAAACTGAACACCCAAAACGTTAAAGTTTCCAATTTTGATGTTTTGAAAGGATTTTATGGAAACTTTTTTATTAGTATAGTCGTAAAGTCTATCGTCTAATGAATAAGCAGCTTGAATTCTATAACCATAGCGAATGACTGTACCTGTAAGTAGAATGGTTATAAAAATAAGGAGGTAAATATGCCACATACGCCATCTAAACGTTTCTATTTTTGTCATAGGGAGATCCTCTTTGAGTAATAGAAAAACCATGAAAATCTTATTTTCATGGTTTTTAATTCAATTATTTTACTTCAGTAAAGATTACGTGTTTACGCAATTTTGGTGAGTATTTTTTCAATTGAAGACGGTCTGGAGTGTTACGTTTGTTTTTTGAAGTAAGGTACAAGCGTTCACCAGATTCTTTGTGTTCAAGTGTAATATTTACGCGCATGGTATCTCCCTTCTATTATTTAGCTGCGTTAGCTTTAGCGATTTTACGTCCTTTGTAGTATCCTTTAAGTGATACACGGTGTGAACGTGAGTAATCTCCAGTTGTTTCGTCAAATTGTACTGATGGAGCAGTCAATTTGTAGTGTGTACGACGTTTGTTTTTCTTCGCTTTTGAAGTGTGACGTGCAGGTACTGCCATTTCTTTATTTCCTCCGAATTAATATTTATGTTCTTGATTTTAAATCAACTATAACAGAATAACATATCTTTTTTGTAAAGTAAAGTTACTTGACAAAAAACTTTTTAGGAAGTCTCATAGTTAATAGCTATATCAATGGATAATATTTATATATTTCACAGCTATAACTGTAAGTGCTAGAATAGGATTATTATAGTAAGAGAATCAAAAGGAGTAAATAGATATGAGTAAAGTACATTATCATTTTGACCATGTTGGGTCTTACCTTCGTCCGCAAGCTTTAAAAGAAGCACGTGAAAAATTTGCAGATGGGGACATTTCTCAAGATGAATTGTTGAAAGTACAAGATGAGTTGGTTAAAGATTTGGTACACCATGAGGTGGAAAATGGTCTTCAAGTGGTCTCTGATGGTGAATTTGGTCGTTCTTGGTGGCATCTTGACTTCCTTTGGAATTTGACTGGTTTTGAAGCCTATCAACAAGAAGATTCATATAAATTCCATGGAGCTAAGACACGTACAACCAACGTTCGTATCAATGGTAAGATTGCTGAAAACCCTAATCATCCTTTCTATCGCGACTTTGAATATCTTAAATCAGTGACTCCTGAAGGAATTACTCCAAAAGTAACTATTCCAAGTCCATCACTCATCATTAATCGTGACCACCGTAGTGATCTTTATGCTGATTACTATGATTCATGGACAGATTTCCTTGATGATTTGGCTAAAGCTTACCATGATACCATCCAACATTTTTACGATTTGGGTGCACGTTATGTACAGTTGGATGATACGACTTGGGGTTATTTGATTCAACAGTTTGAGAATGAAAAAAATAATCCTGAAAAAACAGCTGAGTTGGCAAAAATTGCTGAAGACGATGTGTATACTATCAACAAAGCCTTAGAAGGTCTTCCAGAAGATTTGACTTTGGCTACACATATTTGCCGTGGAAACTTTAAATCTACATACCTTTTTGAAGGCGGCTATGATTCAGTGGCTAAATATCTTGGTCAATTAAACTATGATATCTTCTTTTTGGAATACGACGATGCGCGTTCAGGTAGCTTCGCTCCACTTCCAACAATTTGGAATAATCGTGATCATGTTGAATTGGTCCTTGGTGTGATTACTTCTAAGGATCCTGCTTTGGAAGATGTAGATGCTGTTATTGCTCGTATCCATGAAGCAGCAAATCTTGTACCACTTAAGAACCTCGGTATTTCAACTCAATGTGGCTTTGCATCGACTGAAGAAGGTAATATTTTGACAGAGCAAGATGAGTGGAATAAGTTGCAACTGATTAAATCAATTACTGATAAAGTTTGGTCATAATAGAACAAGTGTATAGGATGGGGTTAGCCTGTCCTATTTTTAATAGCAAGAAAGGCATCATGGAAGACAAAGAGATAAAACAAAGAATTCTATAGGTTTTTGGAAAAAGGAGAGCCCCTCATAATTTCACTACTTATTTGTTGATGAGTAAGATTAACCATTATACATACCGGGAGTTTTGTTTCTTCTTTCAAAAATCCTCGACCATTTCCCAAATGCCATGCAATTTATGTTAGAATAGAGTGATTATATCTGTAATAACGGAAAAGGAGGGCAGGCCCATTTGAGGTCTGTATCATTATTATGAAACTTCAAAAACCTAAGGGCACGCAAGATATTTTGCCTGCTGATAGTGCCAAATGGCAGTACGTGGAAAATGTTGCACGTGAAACATTTAAAAAATACAATTATGGTGAGATTCGTACACCTATGTTTGAACATTATGAGGTTATTTCACGTTCAGTAGGTGATACAACTGATATTGTGACTAAGGAAATGTACGATTTTCATGATAAGGGAGATCGTCACATCACTCTGCGTCCGGAAGGAACAGCGCCCGTTGTACGTTCTTATGTAGAAAATAAACTTTTTGCGCCAGAGGTTCAAAAACCTGTTAAAGTATATTATATTGGTTCAATGTTCCGTTATGAACGTCCTCAGGCAGGTCGTTTGCGTGAGTTCCACCAATTGGGGGTAGAGTGCTTTGGATCAAAAAATCCAGCAACAGATGTTGAAACCATTGCTATGACCTATCAACTCTTTAATACGCTTGGAATTAAGGATGTTACCCTTCATTTGAATAGTCTTGGAAATACTGAAAGTCGTCTGGCTTATCGTCAGGCCTTGATTGACTATTTGACACCAATGCGTGAGAGTTTATCAAAAGATAGTCAACGTCGTTTGGATGAAAATCCCTTGCGAGTGCTCGATTCAAAAGAAAAAGAAGATAAGCTTGCAGTTGAAAATGCTCCATCTATCCTTGATTATCTAGATGAAGAAAGCCAAGCTCATTTTGACGAAGTGCGTACCATGCTTGAGAGTCTTAACATTCCTTACGTGATTGATACCAACATGGTACGTGGTCTAGATTACTATAATCACACGATTTTTGAATTTATCACTACTATTGATAAGTCTGAATTGACAATCTGTGCGGGCGGTCGTTACGATAGTTTGGTTGAGTACTTTGGTGGTCCAGAAACAGCTGGTTTTGGTTTTGGACTTGGTTTGGAACGTTTGCTCTTGGTTCTTGATAAAAAAGGTATTACTCTTCCTGTAGAAGAAGGTTTGGATGTCTACATTGCAGTTCTAGGTTCAGAAGCCAATGGTAAAGCACTCGAGTTAGCTCAAGCTATCCGTCATCAAGGATTTAAGGCCGAACGTGATTACCTTGGACGCAAGATTAAAGCACAATTTAAGTCAGCAGATGCCTTTAAGGCTAAAACTGTCATCACCTTAGGTGAGAGTGAATTAGAGTCAGGTCAGGTTAGTGTTAAAAATAATACCACTCGAGAGGAAGTAACTGTAAGTTTTGAGGAGCTAACAGAGAATTTTGCAGCAGTTCTGGACCAATTAGAAAAGTAGGAGGCTTATGGTTAGTATAGTTGATATGCTTAAACGAAGTGAAAACTTTAGTTTGGCTTTTAATCGTAGTATGCCTATTCACTTTCAACAACAGTTTTGGCAGTTGATTGCTCTTCTGGATAAACATGAAATTACCTGGTTTAATGACGAGCCTGCAAGTGATCATGCAATGTGTCAACAGTTACTTGGCCAAGTTTGGCGTCAAGATTGCCAAGATGTGGTCTTAAGTTTTGAAACTCAGGAACGTTATTTAGGGTGGCAGGTAGATGAAGAAACTGATGAACTTAGTGTTATTATTGAAGATGTTTATGGTTTCCGATGGAATAGCTTACTTGATTTAGAGACTGCTGATTATCGTTTTGAAGATTTTGAAGAATTTGCTGAAGATTACGTAGATACTAGTGATTTGTTGAAACAATTTGGTAAATAGTTTGATAAAAAAGAAAGTCTATTAAAATTCTAACCCGAAATGGGTGGGGTTTTGATGGGCTTTTTGCTATAATAGTTAAGACTAAAAAATTAACGAAAGAAGTGTAATTATGAAACGTTCTATGTATGCCGGACGTGTTCGAAGCGAACATATCGGAACTACTATTACTTTGAAAGGTTGGGTATCTCGTCGTCGTAACCTCGGAGGTTTGATTTTCATTGACCTTCGTGACCGTGAAGGTTTGATGCAATTGGTTGTTAACCCTGAAAATGCAGATGCAGCTGTTGTTGAAACAGCCGAGAGCCTACGTAGCGAATTTGTTATTGAAGTAACAGGAACAGTTGAAGCACGTGAACAAGCTAATGACAACTTGCCTACAGGTGCTGTTGAACTAAAAGTTGAAGACCTCAAAATCCTTAATACTGCCAAAACAACACCGTTTGAAATCAAAGATGGTGTTGAGGCTAGTGATGATACACGTATGCGTTACCGTTACTTGGATCTTCGTCGTCCAGAAATGTTGGAAAACTTTAAGCTTCGTGCTAAGGTAACTCACGCTATTCGTAATTATCTTGATGACTTGGAATTTATCGATGTCGAAACACCAATGTTGACAAAATCAACACCAGAAGGTGCACGTGATTATTTGGTGCCAAGTCGTGTTAGCCAAGGTCATTTTTACGCTCTTCCGCAAAGTCCTCAAATCACTAAACAATTGTTGATGAATGCTGGTTTTGACCGTTATTATCAAATTGTTAAGTGTTTCCGTGATGAAGATTTGCGTGGAGACCGTCAACCTGAGTTTACACAAGTTGACTTAGAAACATCATTCCTTAATGAGCAAGAAATCCAAGATATTACAGAAGGATTGATTGCCAAGGTTATGAAAGAAACTAAAGGAATTAATGTCACACTGCCATTCCCACGTATGTCTTATGATGATGCCATGAATAACTATGGATCCGATAAGCCAGATACACGCTTTGATATGCTTTTACAAGACTTGACAGATATTGTAAAGGGTGTAGACTTCAAAGTGTTTGCTGAGGCACCAGCTGTTAAGGCAATTGTTGTCAAAGGAAATGCAGATAAGTACTCACGTAAAAGCATTGACAAGTTGACAGAGTTTGCTAAACAATTTGGTGCTAAAGGTCTTGCTTGGGTTAAAATGACTGATGGTGCTCTAGCAGGTCCAGTTGCTAAATTCTTGACAAGTATTGAAGGTAAGTTGACAGATGCTTTACAACTTGAAGAGAATGATTTAGTCCTTTTTGTAGCAGATACTCTTGAAGTTGCTAATAATACACTTGGCGCTTTACGTAATCAAATTGCTAAAGAACTTGACATGATTGATACCACTAAGTTCAACTTCCTTTGGGTTGTTGATTGGCCAATGTTTGAGTGGTCTGAAGAAGAAGGACGTTATATGTCTGCTCACCACCCATTCACCTTGCCAACAGAAGAGTCTGCATCAAATCTTGAAGGGGATCTTTCTAAGGTACGTGCTGTGGCTTATGATATTGTCTTGAATGGTTATGAGCTTGGTGGGGGTAGCCTACGTATCAATCATAAAGACCTACAGGAACGTATGTTGAAAGCCCTTGGCTTCTCTGAAGAATCAGCCTACGAGCAATTTGGATTCCTTCTTGAAGCTATGGACTATGGTTTCCCACCACACGGTGGTTTGGCTATCGGTCTTGACCGTTTTGTTATGCTTCTTGCAGGTAAAGATAATATTCGTGAGGTGATTGCCTTCCCTAAAAATAATAAGGCATCAGATCCTATGACTCAGGCTCCAAGTCTTGTGGCTGATAAACAGTTGGAAGAACTTGCTCTTCATGTAGAATTAGAAAATGAATAAAACACGTCTTCACAAACATGTTAAATTTGTAGCGAAAAAATCTGCGAAGAAGATAGGTGTTTGGCAGGCTATTCGTAGTATTTCTCGTGAAAAATATACTGAGAAGGTCTCAGCATCGTTACTATACGGACTCTTATCATCAATCGCTGTGAATTTCTTTTTTCAACCAGGTCACGTCTATTCAAGTGGGGCAACAGGGTTGGCACAGGTTTTATCAGCATTGAGTGTTAGAACTCTTGGTTTTGAGATTCCTGTATCATTGACTTTTTATGCTATTAATATTCCGCTCTTGATTCTTGCATGGAATAAAATTGGCCATAAGTTTACTATCTTCACCTTCATTACAGTAACAATGAGCTCCCTGTTCATTCAGGTAATGCCTCATGTTACCTTGACTGAGGATCCTTTGATTAATGCTATCTTCGGTGGCTTGGTTATGGGTACAGGTATTGGATTTGGTTTGAAATCTCGTATTTCAAGTGGAGGTACGGATATTGTCAGCCTTACCATTCGTAAGAAAACTGGTCGTGATGTGGGAAATATCTCTCTGATTGTCAATGGGATTATCATGATTTTTGCCGGTATACTTTTTGGTTGGAAATATGCCCTGTATTCAATGGTGACAATTTTTGTCTCAAGCCGAGTAACGGATGCGATTTTTACTAAGCAAAAGAAAATGCAGGCTATGATTGTTACAAGTAATCCTGATCCAGTTGTACGAATGATTCAGAAGAAACTCCACCGTGGAGTAACAATGATCAATGATGCGGAAGGTACTTATAATCATGAAAAAAAAGCAGTTTTGCTGACTATTATTACCCGTGAAGAGTACACTGATTTTAAGTATTACATGAGAAAAGCAGACCCTAAAGCATTTGTTTCTATTGCTGAAAATGTACATATTCTAGGTCGTTTTGTTGATTTAGATGACTAAGTAAAAAGGAAGTTGACGTCTGTTGACTTCTTTTTTACTAGAGAGAATTCTTGACGAAATGTTTACATGACCTTACAATAACAGTATGATTAGATTTTTGATTCCAACTGCAAAAGAAATGAAGACCCTCAATGAAGTTCCGTATCAGAAGATTTCTGAAAAGAGTGTGGTTATTCTCAAAGAAATGGCAAAGTTATCCACAGAAGAATTATCCACAGCTTATAAAATAAAGCCTGAGCAGGCTGAGAAAGAGAAGCAGCGCTGGGATAGAATGTTGGCTGGGGAAGCAAGGAGCTATCCTGCAATAGAGCTTTTTAATGGCTTGATGTATCGCCATATTAAACGTAGTGACTTATCCACATGTGAAAAAGATTTTTTAAGCCAACAGGTATTTATTACATCTTCTTTTTATGGGATTATTCCAGCTTTTTATTCAATTCAAGAACATCGTCATGACTTTCATACGAAGGTTAAGGTTAATGGTCGGTCCTTAAAAAACTACTGGCGTGCTGAATATGATCAATTCCTAGAAGAGAGTCAAGTTCCAGTTGTTTCTTTACTTTCAAGTGAATTTGAAGATGTCTTTAGTCCAGCTCTTCGTAAGCAGTTATTCACAGTTAGTTTTATGGAAGACCGTAATGGTCTTCTTAAGACACATTCAACGATTTCTAAAAAAGCTAGAGGGGCTTTTTTGACGGCTGTAATGAAAGAAAATTGTCAAACCATTGATGACTTACGAAAATTATCCTTTGATGAGTTTCACTATCGTGAAGATTTATCCTCTGAGCATGAGCTGTTCTTTGTTAAAATAGTTTAGAAAAAAGCCTGAGTTTTTTGAACTCAGACTTTTCTTTATATCATATCTTTACGATCGACTTGCTCATAGTTAGTTTGACCATCATTTAACTTGTCCCAAATAACGACTTCTCCTTGATTAAAAGATTTTTTGACATCAATAATACGTTGATTAGACGATCCTCGAAACTGAAGCATAAGGTTCTTTTTAGTAATGTCAAAGCGTCCATCTACGAGAATGTCAATGAGATGAAGAAGCTCGATCTTATCAGGAGTTTCAAGCATCAACTCCTCCCAAGTATAACCAGTCCAAGACCAAATATCTTTTTCCGGGAGTTCCTCACGAATTCGTTTGACTAGGGGAATGAGAATTCCTGTGTTTAGGAAGGGTTCACCACCCAGTAGCGTGAGACCTTGTACGTAAGGTTGAGCTAGGTCCTGCATGATTTGTTCCTCAAGTTCTTTAGTATAGGGCATCCCTGCCTTAAAGGACCAGGTGGCAGCATTATAACATCCCTCGCAATGAAACATACAGCCAGAGACATAAAGTGAGTTACGCACCCCTTCGCCATCGACGAAGTTAAAAGCTTTGTAGTCAATAATGCGTCCTTGACTAAGTTCTTCAGACTTCCATTCTTGAGGTTTTGGTGTATTCCATGTCATAATTCTACTCCAAATCTATCCAATAGCGCTCAGTTTCATTGTGAATATTCTCCAACTGACCACCATTGGCTAAGATAACAGCACGACTAGCAAAATTTTCGATATTACAGGTTATTAGAGCTCTAGTAATATTCTTTTTCTTGGCCATTTGCAAGCCTTGGCGGAGAGATTCTTTAGCATATCCCTTACCTCTTTCAGACGGACGGATAGAGTAGCCAATATGACCACCTTTTTCTAGTAAGTAGTCATTTAATCGGAGACGGAGGTTGAGAAAGCCAAGAGCATGACCTACTTCGTTGAAGCTAACCAGCTGGATAGCAGGAACCCAATTTTCAGGAATATTGAGTCCTGCTTCTGCCTGAAAATTTTCTTCTAGCCACTCTTCATAAATAAAGTTGTCTGCATTCCAAAATCCACCGTCATGGGCAGAATGCTCTCTTTCAAATTCATCCATCATTTCTAAGATAGCTTCTTTATCTGCTTGACTTGGTCGGCGTAAAATCATCTTATTTCTTCTTTCCAGCTTTTTTCAAAAGAGCCTGGACACGTGCTTTTTTATTATTTTTGACGGTTGCATTTTTTTCGTGGTAACGTTCCACTTGCTGCATACCTTTATAATCTAATTGATATTTTCCCATGCTATTCCTTTCTAAAAATGAAATAAGCAAAGCAGTTGGAGGGTATCGTCCAGCTGCTTCTAGTTTGTGATAACATCTCCTATGATATGTTAGATATGTTTTCCTTCATATTTTATAGTTGAGCCATTCATATGTTTGACTCGGGCTGAGATTTCTTTGTGGCGTCCTTTAACCATTGGGCGTGCCTGTGGATTTCCTAAATAACCACATGTGCGTTTTACGACATCAACTGTTTTAGGATCTGTATTGCCACAGTTAGGGCACATGAATCCACGTTCTGTTGGAGTGAAATCCCCTTCAAAGTCACACTTGTAGCATTTATCAATTGGAGTATTAGTACCAAGATAGCCGACACGGTCGTAGGCAAAATCCCAGACAGCTTCAAGTGCTTTAGGGTTTTGTTGGAGGACTGGATATTCACAATAATGGATGAATCCACCAGTTGCCCCAGCTTCTGGGTAATCTTTCTCAAATTCCAACTTTTCAAATGGTGTTGGATTTTTACGAACATCGTAGTGGAAGGAGTTGGTGTAATATTCTTTATCTGTAATATCACTGACAATACCAAATTTTTCAGTATCCAGGCGACAGAAACGATCAGTCAAACTTTCTGATGGTGTTGAATAAACAGAGAAATGATAATCATATTCGTCCGACCAATTTTCACAAGCATTTTTCATAGCTTTAACGATAGCTAAAGTAAATGCCTTGGCTTCTGAATTAGTTTCCCAATCGCTACCATAAAAAACAGATGCTACTTCATAAAGTCCAATGTAACCAAGTGATACGGTTGCACGGCGATGTTTGAAAAGTTGGTCGACACTGTCGCATTTACCTAGACGCTGACCAAAAGCACCATACTGATAAAGGATAGGTGCATTGGCAGGTGTAGCTTCTTTGGCACGTTCAACTCGATAGACGAGAGCATCTTTGGCAATTCCCATTCGTTCCTCAAAGATTTCCCAGAACTTTTTCTTCTCACCCTTAGACTCTAAAGCGATTCTAGGAAGATTAAGGGTTACAACACCAAGGTTCATTCGTCCAGAGTTAACTTCAACACCATTTTCATCCTTCCACCCTTGTAGGAAAGAACGACATCCCATAGGAGCCTTGAAGGAACCTGTCAATTCAATAATTTTATCGTATGAAAGCACATCTGGATACATTCGCTTGGTCGCACATTCAAGAGCTAACTGTTTGATATCATAGTTAGGTGACTCAGGTTCCAAGTTAAGTCCACGTTTCAGGGTGAAAATAAGCTTAGGGAAAATCGCTGTACGATGTTCTGACCCAAGTCCTAAAATACGAACTTGTAGAATAGCTTTTTGAATTTCACGCTCAAACCAGTTGGTTCCCAAACCAAAACCGAGAGAGGTAAAGGGAGTTTGTCCATTCGATGTGAAAAGGGTATTAATCTCATATTCAAGAGATTGCATGGCATCATAGATATCTTTACGCGTTTTAGCACGTGCATAATCTTCTCGTTTATCTTCAGCAACCCAAACCTCAGCATCGGCCAAGTGCTTCTTATAATTTAATTGAGCATATGGAGCTAAAAACTCATCAATACGGTCCGCTGTACAGCCACCATACTGACTAGAGGCGACATTTGCGATGATTTGTGAAATTTGTGCAGTTGCAGTTTGAATGGACTTGGGACTTTCAACTTCCGCATTACCAATTTTAAACCCATTTGCCAACATGCCTTTGAAGTCAATCAAACAACAGTTGGTCATAGGTGTGTAAGGACTATAGTCTAAATCGTGGAAGTGGATGTCTCCTTTTTGATGGGCATTTGCTACATGTGAAGGAAGCATCTTAAGGCCTACAGATTTTCCAACAATTCCTGCGGTTAAATCACGTTGTGTATTGTATAAGTCGCTGTCTTTATTGGCATTTTCGTGGACAACAGCTTGGTCTTTATTGACGAGTTTGTTAATGGTGAAATTGATGTCAGTGGCCTGAGAACGCTCAAAATCACGTTTGGTACGATAGTTAATATATTCTTGAGCGATAGCATATTCGTTGGCTGAGAGCAACTCGTGCTCTACAATGCTCTGAATTTCATATATCTTGACATTTTGAGAAAAGCGATCATTGATTTCAGCCACAATACGATTGGCAATACTCTCCAATTTAACCTCAATTAGAGGTGTAACAGGTGTAATAGCATCACTAGCTTTGAGAATAGCTTCATATATCTTACTTGAATCAAAGGCAACCATACGTCCATCACGTTTGATGACTTTGATATCGGGGTTGACAGTAACCTTTTCTTTTTCTAATGTTATCATCTAAAATTCACCTCGCTACTAATTATAGCACTAGGCAGAAAAAAATCAATATATTGTGGTATATTTTTATTCCAACCACTATATATTGATTTTTTGAGTTATTTTAGAACATAAAGAGTATATCGTTCAATCCCCTTCATAGAAACTTTTTTATAGTTCTTAGAAAGCGTTGATTTAACATCGGAAGGTAAGCGAGTGTTTTCTTGGACAACGATATATTGTGCAGAATCTTGGATAAGTGTATCTGAGATAGCTTTTTTATGGCTAGATTTTGCTGTATTGAGTTCTGGAAGAACAAATTGTGAAGCTGATTTACGACCACTATCCAAATAAATTTTTGCTGTAGAATCATAGACGTAGATGGTTTCGTCTTTCTTAGTTTTTTTAACGATATAATTTGCGACAGTACTGCGTTCAGCATTATTTTCTAAATTAAATAGGAACATGATGATTGGCATAGCAAAAGCAAATGCAAAGACTAGTAGTGGTAAGAAATAGTTTCGACTGAGGAAAATACCAAAAACTTTAAGTGCATGAATCTGGCTAACATTACGACGTCTGTGAGAGGTGCGTTCAGCTCTTTTTTTAGTAGCATCATCTAACGAAAGCGCAGTCAGAACAAGGCCATAAGGTACTATGTTGAGAATACTGTAAAGACCAAAGCTTCGAGAAAATAAGCTGTAAACTACTGTAAAGACAAAACTAATGAGCAGTACCCATTTGATACTTTTATCTTTAGCTTCACCAAGAAGATGATTACCTGTAGTTACGGCACCAATAAGTAGTCCAGATCCTAGAACGGCAAAGATTTGATAAACTAGGGTTAACAGATAGTCGTTATTTTCTACAGCAAGATGTGTAAAGCTGTAGATCAACACTTGGTTGATATAGTCTGATGTAATCTGTAAATTTAAAATAAAGTAAAGGCATAGATACAGTACCAGAATATTACCAAAAATTATACAGAGGACTTGGTAAAAACCACGGAAAAAGTGCTTGTTGACAAGGTTGTAAACGAAAATTGTCACTAGTGACAATATCCAAAAAATGAGTGTTCGCGCTTCAAAGAAGGCTCCAGCAGTGCCAGCCAATCCGTAAAGAATAAAAGCTTCATCACGACTGTGACCAGCAAAGTAACGGGTCAAGAAGAAAATGGCTCCAAGGACAAATGGCATTGCGAATTGGATAGGGTAGAGGCCGCCAAAACCAAGCGTTCCATTAATTACGAAGAAAATAAAGCTAATGAAAGTAGCAATTTCCTTCTTACTTGTCATGTGCATGACAGTCTTGTAAAGAAAACTACCAGAAAGATAGTAGGTAAGAAACTGTATGGGAATTAGCCAAAGTGTTGATCCCAAGCGAAAAGCTAAGGAAACTAAGAAATAATAGAAGAAGCCACCCGTTGTAAAAAAGTCAGAGTAAGGTAGGCTGCCATTGGCAAACATCTTTGCAATGTAAAGGTTTTGGGACTGCATACTATTTGCAAAGTCTGTAAAGCAAGGCACTGAGATGCTAAAAATGCTCAAGATCAGACTAAGAATGAGAATGTGACTCTTATGCTTCCATGGAATCGCAGTTATAGGGGCTTTATCTTTCAGAGAAGAACTCGATTCATTTGTATGCCCTTGAATTGCTACTTCAATTTTCTCATCTTGTTTCTCATCATTTGCATGAGATTGATGGTGGCTTCGATGGTAGCCCTGATAGCTACCCGATTGTAAAGTATTGTCTTCGCTATATTGACTCACAATTAGACTCCTTTATTGTTATTTGGAAAGTTATGAATAAAAGGAAATAATCCCCTGATTGTCTTATTTCCAGTATATCAGATAATACTATTTAGTCAATTTCTCTCTAATTTCTTAAATTAAATTAATAATTACTAAAAAAGGATTGAGAACAAAATCTCAATCCTTTCTCTCCTAGTAACTGATGTGATTTCACCTGCATAGTTATAGTTGTCAAACCCTCAGTCAACTTGATAGAAGTTAGACAATGAACAAAATTGGTAAAATAATTCAGTATGTTCGTCAATACTTTTTAATTCTCATCAATGAAGCTATTGAAGACTTCTTCAATCATATCCCATTCAGCATCTGAGTCTTCAGGGATTGGTTGAAGGTCACCTTCGGTACCATCTTCATTTTCAGTGAAAGAATAAGCTTGAATTTCAATCTCTCCGTTAGCATCTTCTTCTGCACCGGCTGGTACCAAAAGAACATAGTTTTTTCCGAATTCTTCACGTCCATCAATAGTTAACAAGATTTCAAAAAGAGTTTCATTTCCTTGTTCGTCTACTAAGGTAATGACTTCATGGTCATGGTTATGATCGTGATTGTGTGACATATTGTTCTCCTTATTGAAGCAAGAGCCAAATAGTTAGGTAAAGCTAATATACTCGACAATGAGTTTACTAGACTGGCATTGGACTATCGGACTCTATTGTAGTTTCTTAAAACATTCGATCGAGGTAGTTTTGCAGGATAAGTTGGGCGGCTAATTTATCAATAACTTTTTTGCGTTTACCACGGCTGACATCTGCTTGCTCAACCAGCATACGTTCTGCTTGAACAGTTGTTAAGCGCTCATCTTGGTAATCTACAGGAATTCCAAAGATTTCCTTAATTTTGTTACCATAAGCTTTGCTTGCCTCGACACGAGGGCCTTCAGTATTATTCATATTTTTTGGAAGACCAACGACAAACTTGTCTACTTTATACTCTTTAACGAGTTCACCGAGGCGGTCGAAACCAAACTCTTCAGCTTCTTCGTCAATTTTGATAATTTCGACGCCTTGGGCTGTAAAACCGAGAGGATCACTAATAGCAACCCCCACTGTTTTTGAGCCAACATCAAGTCCCATTACTCGCATTAGAGGTCAATTCCATTTCCTTTAAGATAATAGCGAACGAGTTCTTCAACGATTTCATCACGTTCGTATTTACGAATCTGGTTACGGGCGTCATTATAACGCGGAACATAAGCAGGGTCACCGCTCAGAACATAACCGACAATTTGGTTGATAGGATTATAACCTTTCTCAGCCAACGAACGGTAGACATTTGTCAAAGTATTACTGATTTCATCTTTGCTACCGTCGTCTAGGTTGAAACGAACAGTTTCATCTGTAAATCCCATACTGACACCTTCTTTCTATAAGAATTATCTGTTAGTTCTTTATTATAACATAAGTATAGCCAAAAGGGAAAGACGATGAACAAAAAAAGAGACGACTGAAGTCATCTCTCTTAATATCCAATAAGATTAAACGCGTTCAACTTTACCAGATTTAAGCGCACGAGCTGAAGCCCAAACTTTTTTAGGTTTACCATCAACAAGGATAGTAACTTTTTGAAGGTTAGGTTTAACGGCACGTTTAGTTTTGTTCATAGCGTGTGAACGGTTGTTTCCAGAAACAGTTTTACGTCCTGTAAAGTAACATACTTTAGCCATTTCGTGTTTTCCTCCTAGGTAGAATTTATTACGGATGTGCTAGCACCACATACCAAAACATTCTATCATAAGAATTTAGGTTTGACAAGAACTATTTATAATTTCTTTTTATAACAAAATAGTATATGCTTATTATAATAAGAAAAAATCAGTTGAAAAAGGAGAGAAGATGCCAGATAATCTTGCTCTACGCATGCGTCCACGTACAATTTCAGAGGTGATTGGTCAGAAGCATTTGGTTGGTGAAGGTAAAATTATTCGCCGTATGGTAGAAGCGAATATGCTGTCGTCAATGATTCTCTACGGACCACCAGGAATCGGGAAGACCTCAATAGCTAGTGCTATTGCAGGAACAACAAAATTTGCTTTTAGAACCTTTAATGCAACTGTTGATAGCAAGAAACGGCTGCAGGAAATTGCAGAAGAAGCTAAGTTTTCAGGTGGTTTGGTTCTGCTCCTAGATGAAATCCATCGTTTGGATAAAGCTAAGCAAGATTTTTTATTGCCGTTGTTAGAAAACGGTAAAATTATCATGATTGGGGCTACAACTGAGAATCCATTTTTTTCTGTGACTCCAGCCATTCGTAGTCGGGTACAAATATTTGAATTGGAACCCCTTTCCAATACGGATATTAAGGTAGCTATTCAGGGTGTTTTGGAAGATCGAGAACGTGGGTTTGATTTTGATGTCCAGTTAGATGATGATGCTCTAGATTTCATAGCTACAGCTACCAATGGCGATTTACGTTCGGCCTACAATTCCTTGGACTTGGCGGTTATGTCAACTCAACCTTCAGAAGGTGGGGAGCGCCATGTTACTTTAGATACCGTTGAGAATAGTTTGCAACGTAGTTATATCACCATGGATAAAGATGGTGATGGGCACTATGATGTGCTTTCTGCCTTGCAAAAATCGATTCGAGGCTCTGACGTCAATGCCAGTCTTCATTATGCAGCACGTTTGGTTGAAGCAGGAGACCTTCCAAGCCTAGCACGTCGGTTAACTGTGATTGCTTACGAGGATATTGGTTTAGCTAATCCAGATGCACAGGTTCATACTGTCACAGCCTTGGAAGCTGCGCAGAAAGTAGGCTTTCCGGAGGCACGTATTTTGATTGCAAATGTGGTTATTGACTTAGCTTTATCACCTAAGTCAAATTCGGCCTATGTGGCAATGGACGCTGCGCTGGCAGATCTTAGAAAGTCTGGAAATTTACCGATTCCTCGTCATTTGAGAGATGGACATTATGCAGGAAGTAAGGAACTAGGAAATGCGCAAGATTACAAATATCCACATGCTTATCCCGAAAAGTGGGTTAAGCAACAATACCTTCCAGATAAACTAAGAGACGTCAATTATTTCCAACCGAATGAGACTGGGAAATATGAGAGAGCTCTTGGAGCTAACAAAGAGCGAATCGATAAGCTGTCAAAATAACAAGCGAGATAGGTGCTAACGAAAACGATTGCAAAAAAATTGACTTTTCCTCTTGCAATAATTTTCAAAAGTGGTATCATAGGAGCATAGAAATTGCTGTGGTATACGAATCCACATATAAGTGTTGACCGACTAATTTTTGTATTATCGGGAGACAGAGGTCTATTAACAGTGTGCAGGCTGGCTCACCCAGAAGCAACTTAAGTTAGTAGCGAGTCGCCCACCTGCTTTTTTACGTCGCGGGTTCAATACAAACCGTGGATCATCGGTACCAATACAGCATCCAGCCTCCTTAGCTCAGTTGGTAGAGCAGTGGACTCTTAATCCATGGGTCACAGGTTCGAGCCCTGTAGGGGGCATAGAAATACAGAAGAAAAAGCCTTGATTTAAAAGGCTTTTTTGCTTGTCTATAACTGATTTGCCCCATCATTTGCCCCATATTTTTTTATGAGCAATCTTTCCAGACATCTTTGATTTGATTAAATTCCTCAAAAATTTTCTCCTCTAAAGTGTGTCCATATACTTCTACTAACATTGAAATATCTCTATGCCCTAGAATTTTTGCAATAACCCCAAGGTCAAATCCTTTGTGCCAGAGGTAACTTCCATAGGTATGACGTGCTCCTTTTGTCGTGATAATTGGATAAATATCTAATTCATTTAAAAGAACACTCAAAGCTTTATTGACACTAGCAATATCTGGTACCATATGAATATATCCATAATGCTGAAAAATCATTTTATACCTGTTCTTGATACCTAGCTCTTTATTAGCCTTCTCTTGTTCAATTTTTAGGACTTGTAATATCTTAATACATTCTTCGTCTATCGGTACCATACGAATAGACGTTTTGTTTTTTGGAGGGACAAATTTATGAGAAAGGGTATTAAACCTTCTATATGTTTTTAACAGTCCTCTGTCAAAGTCAACTTCATTCCAAGTTAACGCTATTAACTCTCCAAACCTCATCCCTGTTTTTAATAGAAAATAGACGATATAAGGAACAATTGATCGTTGGTAATCAAATTTTCTCTTTACTGCTAAAAGTAAATCCAGATAGTCCTTTTCTGTATGCAAATATTTCTCTTCGGTCATCTGTTGTTCTTTGGATGAAAATAACTCGACATGTTGTGTAAAATCATCTATTAGAACTTTGTCGGCAATTGCCATTTGGATGCTCTGATGGATTCCAGTATTCAATCTACCAAGAAAATTTCTACCAACTGTTTGCCCATACTTATTCATTATTCTTTGGTATTCACTCGCACGAATTTGAGTGACTTTTTTATTTCCAAATAATCTTTCAATTGTGTTTTTACGGAGAAGATATTTTTTCTTTGTCTCTTCCGACCTGCTACTCGGTAGAATTTTTAGTTCAAGCCATTCTTGATATAGATCTACAAGAGAAATATCTCTAGAAATTCTTTTCCCTAAACGAAGTTCTTGCAGAATCGGTTCAGCTTCTGACTCTGCAAGCTTTTTTGTTTTAAAACCGCTATTATGAGCAACAGTCTTTCCTTCGTTACGAATTTCATAGGTCCATAAGTTGCTATCTCCTCGCTTTCGATAACGAACACTTGCCATATTACGCCACCTCTGTTCCTAGAATCTCATTTACAACACTTTTTGGAACAACCATCAAACGTTTGCGATTATAAAATGTATAGCCTCGTGATACAAGTAATTCTCTTGCCTGATGAATGATATCATTCGCTGTATGAGGGCGATAGCCCATTTCAATTAATTCTTTGTTACTAATTAAATTATTGTCCATAGTTATCCTCCTTATTTATTTTCTAAATTCAGAAACTCACCTACAAGTAGTTGTAATTCTGTATTTAATTTAGGGAGATTCTGTATTAATACTTCTTTTAATTCTTCCGCAAATTGGTTCGTTTCTTCTCTCAATAGTTTGCGGACTCTTGTTTTTTTCTTTTTGATGCTGTCTGATTTTAAATTTGGAAAAGCCAATGATAACAGTTCAGGATTGTTGAGAAAGATAATTGTAAATGCTCTTTGCTCTACTCGAATATGTTCTAGCTTATAAAATCCGAAATTATCAAGTCGATTCATAATATCTTGGACCATCTCCTCACCAATCGCTTTGGTTCTGAGTTGGAACTCCAGTCTCCACCAAAACGGATTTACAGCCAAATCTAGCTTCTCTTCGCGCTTGTGAGCAATGATTTCTTTATTCTTATCATATAACCTAACTTGTACATTACTACCGTTAGAACCCCAATATTTCGTCTCTAATTCGCCCCCTCGACCATAGAAGACCTTATGGGTAACACCACCTTTAATATGTTGCAAATTAACGATATCAGGCCTGTTGAAAATGTCAAATGCTAAATCAAAACGAGACAAACGTACCATCAATGAATTCAATCTGGCAAAATACATTAATTGCCTCCATACTTTCATTCCATCAAATTCTTTTAAAGTATTAGGATTGAAATCAATTCGAATTAATTGTTCACCTCCATAAGTGGATAATTGAAAAAATATAATATTGATCGAATCATACTCATTAAAAACTTTAGCTAAAGTAAAGACATCATCTCGAACATTATCATATATTTCAAATGAGTCAACTTTTGTACTTATTGCCTGTTTCAGATTTTTGAAAATTCGTCTTAGGGAACCAGTGTCTGTATCCCAGATAACCGTTAATCTATCAATACTGACATCTAACCTCTGTACTAATTCTCCTATTTCACATCGTTCTTGAATGCTTCTTAAATCTTGTATAGAAACCAACAAAATTGTCCTCCCTTCTTTTAGATTTTTTAGGTCTCAGAAACACTGTCAAATCAACGTTTGCTCGTTCCGTCGTTCTTTGGACGTTGTCCTAAGTGTCCCTTTTTGCTGGCTGTTAGAATAGCCAGCTTTTGCTTGGCTAGAAATTGTCTGGACGGCAGTCTTCGGGACTTCGCCTGACTTCCCGTCAGGCTCGTCCTTTGCCCTTGTCCACACAATTTCTAGCACCAAGGCTTCGAATAGTCATAAGTCATAGTCTCGTCCTCAACTTCCTCCTCACTCACTATTCCTAAACTTATGAACTATTTTGTATCATTTATAACTTATTTACAAGTTATAAATATATTTTATAAAAATTATTTTGGGTAGTCAACTAAAAACTTGATTTGTAAGTTTATAGGTGATAGAATAAGTTAAAAATAAAACACAGGAGTTTATCATGACCTTTATTATTCAAAATTTTGGACCCAATTTGGCACGACTACGCATAGAAAAAGGAGTAAGTCAAACTCAACTTGCAGAAGATTTAGGAATCGGTAAACAGTCCGTCTCTGACTACGAAAAACAAAAAAGCTATCCTACCTTTGCAAATTTAGATAAGATAGCAGAATATTTTGATGCAACTCCAACCCAACTATTTGGAACTAGTAAAGAGATTGAATTAGAAAAGAGTGTTCTTGAATCGAATGAATACTCTGATAAAGTAAGTGAAATTTTAAAAGCTGTCAAATACATCGAACATTTCCTACATACTGATGGACAGCACTTAGAGGATTTACTTTATCTAACAAAAGGCAACCAACTATACACAGAAGATGGAGATGAGTTGTATATTGATCCAACTTCTCAGAAAAGAACATTTCATACTCAATATGAACCTGGTTTTATTGTAGCAAGAGAAAAATCTCCACTAGAACTCTTGATTGAAAATAAGGAATTGTTTGATAAATAGAAAAAAGCGAGGATAACCTCGCTTCAGATTGAAGTTAAAATCTTTAGAAGACACTTTTATAAGGACTTTGTCTTCAATCTGTGAAAAGGAGTGAAAACTCCTTTTCTTTTTTTAAGTCAGACTGAAACTTCCAAATTGTTTATTTATTTTATTGATGTTTCCTATCAAAAGAGATACAATACTTTTGTAATCAAACTATACTATATAGGGGGTATTGAAATGAAATTTTCTAATCGTTTACTGCTATTCCTTGCAGGAGTTGTTTTTGTCCTTTTAGGACTTTTCCTATTTACAAACCCAGTAGCTAATCTTGTTGCTTACAGCTGGTGGATTGCATTTGGTTTACTGGTTTCTTCTATAGCAGCTATTTTAGGCTATTTCTCTGCACCAAAAGAGCTTCGCTCACCTGTTTATCTTTTCCAAGGGTTTGTTAGTCTTCTCTTAGCTCTTTACCTCGTTGCTTATGGCTTTGTGACTCTGCCGGTCGTCATTCCGACCATTGTAGGAATTTGGTTAATTGTAGAAGCCATTATTGCTTTCTTTAAAGGCAATCGTCTAGGATTGATTTTCCCTATTATTGGTAGCAATATCACGTGGGTAGCCTTGCTTGCATTTTTACTAGGTCTAGTGATTCTGTTCAATCCAGTGGCTACAGGTGTCTTTGTCGTTTATGTCATTGCCTTTGCATTTTTAGTTACTGGCTTCACCTACATTATTGAGGCCTTTCGTAAATAGTCTAGTTGCTATTTCTATCGCATTCAAAAAAGCTGGGAAATCATATTCTCAGCTTTTTCGTCTCTTTAATTATCACTTTTTCGCATTCCATTCTGCGTAGAATTGCTCCAAGTATTCTTCCAAAAAGTGATGGCATAGTGCTCTAGCATTCGATAAGTTGCAATAAAAACCGGTCGAGAACGGGGCATCGACTCAATCATACCGAAAATAAAAGAGCGAATGTTATCTGCAAAAAGAAAGCTTAGATTCTTTGCGATTTCAACAAAAAAAGCACTGTTTGTACTGACCCCAAAAAGTTAGACAAGTAATTTAAGTGAAGGATTTAGTTCTGTATTTCACAGGACTAATGTAAGTGGCTCATTTGGACTATCCTCCTGTTTTGTTTTGTCACTTACAGTATAGTCTTTTTAGGCTTTTCTTGTATTTTGAGTTTAACTAATGCATGTTCTTAAAATTTCCTAAGTCTACCAACAGCTCTATCCAAATCTTTTTTTAATCAAAATTTTAAAGTTGTCTAATTTATAGAATATAAGTTTTGTAATAAAACCTCAATCTCTTTGTAAAATATTGTATATTACATAAAAGATTATTGTATGCTATAATTCACCTTGTGTAGCAGTATTTTGTACTACTAAATATAGGAGATTTTATTCTATCTCTATAAAGTAATAAAGGAGTGTAAGCCCATGGAAAATGTTGTTGTCTCAATTTTTGATATTGAAAGTGAAGCCTTTCAGGCCTTTTCAGAATTAAAACAGTTTGGTCAAACTGAAAATACAAAATTAGCTCAGGCTTCAATTGTAAAAGCTGAAAATGGTGTTGTTAACGTCAAAGATAGCTTTGATTTGATGGATTCCCTAGGAGATGATTATTTCGAAGGCGGATTAATTGGTAGTTTAATCGGAATTTTAGGTGGACCACTAGGTGTTCTCTTTGGTTTTGCTGCTGGTGGAGCAATTGGCGCCTCCGTTGGTTCAGACAAAGAATTGGCCAATTCGGTATTAATTACAACCGTTAGTAATAAGTTGACAAATGGCGAAGTAGCTATTATTGCACTTGTACAAGAAAATGATGAATCTGTTTTAAATTCTATTTTTGAAAAGTATCAGGTTCACATTGCTAGGTGGGATGTCGCTACTGTTGCGGCAGAAATAGAGTCAGCTCTCAAAATTCAAGAAGATTTAGAGCATCAAGCTAAAGCTCGCTTAATTGCGGATAAAAAAGAAGCTCGTCGTGAAAAATTTGATAAATTGAAAGCTAATATTAAAGAGAAATTTTCGAAAAAAAATTAACAGACTGAAGAGACTGAGGTAATTAGGAATCGGTAAACAGTCCATCTCTGATTACGAAAAACAAAAAAGCTATCCTACCTTTGCAAATTTGGATAAGATAGCAGAATATTTTAATGCAACTCCAACCCAACTCTTTGGAACGAGTAAAGAGATTGAGTTAGAAAAGAGTGTTCTTGAATCTAATGAATACTCTGATAAAGTAAGTGAAATCTTAAAAGCTGTCAAATACATCGAGCATTTCCTACATACTGATGGACAGTACTTAGAGGATTTACTTTACCTAACAAGAGGCAACCAACTATACACAGAAGATGGAAAAGAGTTGTATATTGATCCAACTTCTCAGAAAAGAACACTTCATACCCAATATGAACCTGGTTTTATTGAAGCAAGAGATAAATCTCCACTAGAGCTCTTAATTGAAAATAAGGAGCTATTAGATTAAATAAAAAAAGCGAGGATATCCTCGCTTTTCTATTGTAAAATCTTATTCTTCATTATCAATCATCAAACACTCTGCCTGTGAGTTGGTACATGAGGTAAATGTGCTCCAAGGTTTTGACAATTCGCGTCACATGAAGTTATTTAAGCATCTCCTTTTCTCTCATTACCATTTTCTGTTATAATAATTTGTACTTCTAGAATAGAAAGGACTTAAGATGACAACTCTTATTAAGCATAAACGTGTAGAATTTTCAGAACTATTTTATGACCTAGTGTTTGTTTTTGCAATTTCAAAAGCAACTGCTTTAATTCACCCTCTTCATAGCGGTGTTGTGGCTTGGGATTCTTTACTTGATTTCTTCATCTCTGTCATGGTTATCATCAATTCCTGGATGATTCAAACCATTTATACCAATCGCTATGGAACAAACTCGTTATTTAACATGGTAATCATGTTTATCAACATGGGACTTATGCTCTTTATGTCCAATATGATTGGATACAATTGGCAACAATGGTTCTTTTATACCTGTTGGGCTGTTGGTACATTGACCCTTACCTTATTTTTTCAATATTTGGTTGAATTTTTTAGAAAATCAACCGATAATACTGATCGGGAAAGTATCAAAGGTTTTCTATGGTTAACAGGTCTAGGAAGTTTAGGAGTCTATCTGGCAGCTCTTTTTCCTATTTACGTTGGAGTCTATATCTTTATTGCTAGTATTCTGCTAACATTTATTGTGCCAATTTTCTTGATTACTAAAGATGAGCATTTCCAGGTAAATCTTCCCCATTTAATCGAGCGCGTCTCCCTTCTTGTGATTATTACGTTTGGAGAGATGGTTGTTGGGCTAGCTAGCTTCTTTACAGTCGAGAATTTCTCGATTTATTCGGTTCTCAATTTCGTTATCATGCTTTCCCTGTTCTTGTTTTATTTTGGCGAATTTGACCATGCTATTGATGAAGGATCTAGTCAAAAGGGATTATTTGTAATTTATAGTCACTATCCTATTTTCATCGGGCTTATGTTGATGACAGTTTCGATGGGTTATCTCCTGAATCCCGAGGCTAATCTTCTCGTTGCAATCAGCTTCTTTTATATCGGAATTGGCCTCTTCCAAGCTGCTGTCCTAGCAAATGGGCCCTATAACAAAAACTATCTTCGCTATCCGAGAAGTTACTACTGTGCTCAAGCGACACTCTATCTGGCTGCCTTGATTCTCTCTTTGCTTTTCGCTTCTAATCCTATAACAGTGTTGAGTATTGCAACCATTTTTACTCTAGCTATAGCCATTCATTTTATTTATTTTTATGTGACACAGAATAAAAAATATTCCAAATCTAACTGGGGGTTCTTTTAATGAGTTTATAACATAAAAAAGCTTTGGGAACCAAGGCTTTATATGATATCAATCACCGACCACGAAAATGTTTAGCTTACAGAACTGCTAGTGAAGCTCTAGAGGATGAGTTCGAGTAAATGTTGCACTTATTCTTGCAATTTATCATTTACTTGATGCACGAACTCGATATTTTTTCGTTAATTTGTTTTTGCCCCACTTTTGCCCCATTTTTAAATCCTGACATTGAAAATACCTAAAAGTATTTCCCTAAAATCAGCTATATTTCAACATTTTTGTTTATTTTCAATATGAAAAGTTCTTACAAATTCATGTAGGGGGCAGCTAAACAATAAGAAAAAGCCTTGAGATTAAGGCTTTTTTGTTTGTCTGAAGCGATTACTTTTCGGTAATGTCTCTGCAAGGTGTACACTTTATGCTATGATATTAGTTAAGGAATGAAATTGAAAAGGAGACAGGTGTTGAAAATAGCAATCATCGGCTATAGTGGTTCTGGAAAGTCGACTTTGGCTAGTTTTTTAGGTCAACATTACAATTGTGATGTACTCCATTTAGATAAAATTCATTTCACATCAAATTGGCAAGAGCGGACAATTGATGAAATGGCTAACGATATATCAAGATTCATGCTACAAAGTGATTGGATTATTGAAGGGAATTACTTGACCTGTCTTTATGAAGAACGCATGAGAGAGGCGGACTGTATTATATATTTCAGCTTTAACAGATTTAATTGTCTCTCTCGGGTTTTCAGGCGATATCTAAAATATAGGGGACATGCACGTCCCAGTATGGCAGAGGACTGTAATGAAAAATTTGACTTTGAGTTTATGAAATGGATTTTATTAGATGGTCGTTCAAATAAATATGTAAAGCAATATAAAGCAGTTATTAAAAAATATCCTGACAAAACAATTGTTATAAAGAATCAAAAGCAGTTGAATCATTATATGAAGCAGATTAATTAATTATTATAACGATTTCCTCATATAAATAGCTGGTAAGTCTATATAAGATGAAAGATTAAAAAGATATAGTAAATCACTAGTTGCAATCTTAGCTGTAACTGTCAGAATATTTTGTAAGAAACGCTTTCAACATTGAACAAAAGGACTTTTTTCTGCTATAATAAACTGTAACGCAAAACTTGTGGGTGAAATTCCCACCGTGAAGTTTTTCAAGAAAGGTGGGGACAGTCTCGTAAAGGTAGAGCTGTCCGTTATCAAAATAATATGACATCAGTAGTTGTTGTAGGTACCCAGTGGGGTGATGAAGGTAAAGGGAAAATAACAGATTTCCTAAGTCAAGATGCCGAAGTGATCGCACGCTATCAAGGTGGAGACAATGCAGGTCACACGATTGTTATCGATGGTAAGAAATTCAAATTGCACTTGATTCCGTCAGGTATTTTCTTCCCAGAAAAAATCTCTGTTATTGGGAATGGTGTAGTGGTCAATCCTAAATCACTTGTCAAAGAGTTGGAATATCTTCATGCGGAAGGTGTGTCAACAGACAGTCTTCGTGTTTCTGATCGTGCGCATGTTATCTTGCCATACCATATTAAACTTGATCAACTGCAAGAAGCTGCTAAGGGTGACAATAAGATTGGTACAACTAATAAAGGCATCGGTCCAGCTTATATGGATAAGGCTGCGCGTGTCGGTATTCGTATTGCAGACCTTTTGGACAAGGAAGTCTTTGCTGAACGTTTGAAGACAAACTTGGCTGAAAAAAATCGTCTCTTTACTAAGATGTATGGGTCTGAAGGACTGTCATTCGATGATATTTTTGAAGAATATTATGCTTACGGCCAACAAATTAAACAGTATGTCACGGATACATCTGTTATCTTGAATGATGCTCTTGACGCTGGCAAACGTGTTCTCTTTGAAGGAGCTCAAGGAGTTATGCTTGACATTGACCAGGGAACGTATCCATTTGTAACGTCATCAAACCCAGTTGCGGGGGGTGTTACAATTGGTTCTGGTGTTGGTCCATCTAAAATCAATAAAGTGGTTGGTGTATGTAAGGCCTATACGAGCCGTGTTGGTGACGGACCATTCCCAACTGAATTGTCTGATGAAGTGGGTGAACGCATCCGTGAAGTTGGTCATGAGTATGGAACAACAACTGGACGCCCACGTCGTGTGGGATGGTTTGACTCAGTCGTGATGCGTCATAGCCGTCGTGTATCAGGAATCACAAACCTTAGCTTGAACTGTATTGATGTTTTGTCAGGTCTTGATACGGTGAAAATTTGTGTAGCTTATGATCTTGATGGTAAGCGCATCGATTACTATCCAGCTAGTCTTGAACAATTGAAACGTTGTAAACCAATCTATGAAGAGTTACCAGGTTGGGAAGAAGACATCACAGGTTGCCGTAGTTTAGATGAGCTTCCTGAAAATGCCCGTAATTATGTTCGTCGTGTTGGTGAATTGGTAAGTGTACGTATTTCTACCTTTTCAGTAGGACCAGATCGTGAGCAAACTAATATTCTTGAAAGTGTCTGGTCAAATATTTAATAACACATTAAGGAAGAATCTAGAAAATAGGTTCTTTTTTTCTGAATCTTAAACCTAGTAAAGGCTGACAGAGGCCAGTAATTGTTAGGGAAAGTGCTTGCTAAATTTTCGACAGTAATAAGGAAGAAGTCTTTCTATTTGATTAGTTTTTCGGTATAATATGGGTTGATTAGATGAAAATGAGTGAGCATTTACTTTATTATTTCAAATGCGGACTCTCAATGTGGTAAAATAAGTAACTATATCTCTTAATATCTTTGACAAGAGGTGGATAATGAAGAAGATTGTATTTGTTTGTTTAGGCAACATTTGTCGTAGCCCTATGGCAGAATTTGTGATGAAAGCACTTAATCAAGAGGAAGCTTTGCAGATTGAGAGTCGTGCAACATCTTCATGGGAACATGGAAACCCAGTTCACCAGGGAACGCAAAAAATTTTAAGAAAATATGCGATTTCTTTTGATCCTTCTAAGAGATCACAGCAGATTAATCAGTTAGATTTTGAATCTTTTGATTTAATTTTAGGAATGGATGAGTCAAATGTTGATGATCTTTTACAATTATCTGCGGGACGTTATGATGATAAGATCAAGCTTTTTCGGTCTGGTGGAGTTCCGGACCCGTGGTATACAGGGGACTTTGAAGAAACATACAAATTGGTAATGGAAGGTTGCCAAGATTGGTTACAATGGATTAAGGATAGACAATGAATTTTAAACAATTAAAAGATTTTGATTTTAAAAATATTGATCTTAAAAATATTGAGATTGATCGTAATCAATTTGAACGTATCGCAGTAGGAGTTATTATTCTTTGCGCATTGTCCTTGTTTTTAGTGACTATAAAAACACAGCACTCTATCAAGGTTGATGGGACTAAAATTACCTATAAAGGTCAAATGCAAAACCACCGTTTAAATGGTCAAGGAACTCTGACTTATGATAATGGCGACACCTATACAGGTGAATTTAAGAATGGTTCCTTTAATGGTCAAGGAACATTCAAATCTCACGAGGGTTGGACCTATGTGGGGGAATTCAAATCTGGTCAAGCTGATGGTCAAGGTAAATTGACTACTGAAAATAAAGTTACCTACAAAGGAAAATTTAAACAGGGGATTTTTAAAGGATGAGAATTAACTGGTTTTCTTATATTCGTGTGACAGGACTTCTCTTAGTTCTTGTTTATCATTTCTTCCCAAGTGTTCTTCCTGGGGGGTTCATTGGTGTTGATGTCTTCTTTACTTTCTCGGGGTATCTGATTACAGCTCTTCTTATTGATGAAGTGTCTAGAACGCATCGTATTGATTATCTTGGTTTTATGCGACGTCGTTTTTACCGGATAGTACCACCGCTTGTATTGATGGTTCTTATCTGCACCCCCTTGGCACTCCTAGTTCGAAATGATTTCATAGCAGGTATTGGACGTCAAATCACCTCTGTTCTTGGTTTTGTGACTAACTATTATGAAATTTGGACCGGAGGAAATTATGAGAATCAGTTTAACCAGCATATTTATCTCCATACGTGGAGTCTGGCTATCGAGGTTCACTACTACATTCTCTGGGGAGCTTTGCTCTGGTTCTTAGCTAAGCGTGTCAAGCACCAAAATCAATTTAGAGGGCTAGTTTTCATAGTTTCGCTTACTTGTTTTGCGGTAAGCTTCTTATCAATGTTTATTAGTGCTTTCTTTGTTGATAGCTTTTCTCGTCTCTACTTCTCATCGATTACCCATGCTTATCCTTTCTTTTTAGGTTCGCTTTTTGCGACGCTTTCAGGTGTGCATGAGACGACTGCTAGGTTCAAGAAAAATATTCGCCTTTGGGATCTGAAAAAGACAGTCCTATATATGGTTGGAAGCTTTGCCCTATTATTATTGTTAGGATTAGTACTTCATTTTGAAGAGCGCCTTACCTATTTATTTGGCTTTGCTTTAGCTAGTTTGTTTACATCTGTCATGATTTATTCGGCGCGTATTCTTCATGAAAAGTTACCTGGGAAATCAGAGCCTGCTGTCATTAGTTATTTGGCAGAGATTAGTTATAGTGTTTATCTTTTCCACTGGCCACTTTATATTATCTTTAGTCAATTAACAAATAATCTTGTTGCTGTAATAGTGACCACTATTTTATCAATTGTCTTTGCAACACTTTCCTACTATATAATAGAGCCATTTATTGCAGGAAGAAAAGCGAATCTTTTTGGTATAGATTTGGATTTGTCTCCTTATCGCAATATTGTGTTTTATGTCTTTAGTGGGCTCACGTTGATTACGGTACTGATTTCGCTCTTTGCACCAGCTGTTGGGAACTTTGAAAAAGATTTACAAGCCAATGGTTTATCGCAAGCTCAGACTAAGATGAAATTAACGCGTGCTAATGCGGAACATAGTCAGGCTACTTCTTTTGGTGTTAATAAGGGAGTGACAATTCTAGGGGATTCTGTTGCGCTTAGGTCGAAGGATCAGATTGAATCGAAAATTGATAACGTCTATATGGATGCAGTTGTCAGCCGTAACTTATCAACAATCAATGATTTGCTTAAGAATTATGCAGATAGTAATGCACTTGCCAAGGATGTTGTTATTGCTGGTGGTGTTAATGAGATTGATGACTATAAAGGGGTTATTAATAAAATGATTAAAAATCTACCTAAAGGCCACCATATCATCTTTGTGACACCATATAATGGTAGTAAGTCTGGAAGTGAAGCTGCATCTTTGGTTCAGTTGCGTAAGTATGAATTGGAGATGGCTAAGAAATACGACTTTGTAACGGTTGCTGATTGGTACCAAGTGGCTAAGGACAATATTTCTATTTGGAATGGCACAGATGGTGTGCATTTTGGCTCCGATAGTGACTCTATTAACCGTGGTGCTAAATTATATACCAATACGATCAAAGAGGCCATTGCCCAAGCTGATAAGTCGCCAGTTAAAGGTGGTAAAAAATGATATAAAGAGAAGGCAGCATCTGTCTTCTTTTTTTTGATGACAAATTTTGACTGCGTTTTTTGTTTTGTGCTAAAATAAGCCTATGGCAAGAATATTAGATAATGATTTATTAGGAGATGAAGAGTATGTTGAGCGTACTCTTCGTCCTCAATATTTTAAGGAATACATTGGTCAAGACAAGGTTAAAGACCAATTAAAAATATTTATAGAAGCAGCAAAACTTCGTGATGAGGCCTTGGATCACACTCTTTTGTTTGGACCTCCAGGTTTAGGTAAGACAACTATGGCATTTGTCATTGCTAATGAGATGGGTGTTAATTTGAAGCAAACATCTGGACCTGCTATTGAAAAAGCTGGTGATTTGGTTGCTATACTCAATGACCTAGAGCCAGGAGATATCTTATTTATTGATGAGATTCATCGGATGCCAATGGCAGTTGAAGAAGTTCTTTATAGTGCCATGGAAGATTACTATATTGATATCATGATTGGTGCTGGTGAGACAAGTCGTAGTGTCCATCTTGAGTTACCTCCTTTCACCTTGGTCGGTGCAACTACACGAGCAGGTATGTTGTCAAATCCTTTGAGGGCTCGATTTGGGATTAATGGTCATATGGAATATTACGAGTTACCTGATTTGACAGAAATTGTAGAACGAACATCGGAAATTTTTGAAATGACCATAACACCAGAAGCCGCTTTGGAATTAGCTCGTCGTAGTAGAGGGACGCCACGTATTGCCAACCGTCTACTTAAGCGCGTGCGGGATTACGCACAAATTATGGGTAATGGTATCATTGATGATAAGATTGCGGATAAGGCATTGACGATGTTGGATGTGGATCGCGAAGGACTAGACTATGTTGACCAAAAAATTCTCCGAACTATGATTGAAATGTATGGGGGAGGACCCGTTGGCCTAGGTACTTTGTCAGTGAATATTGCTGAAGAGCGAGAGACGGTAGAAGATATGTATGAGCCCTACCTTATCCAGAAAGGTTTTATTATGCGTACACGAACAGGACGTGTCGCAACGGCTAAAGCCTATGAGCACATGGGATATGATTATAAGGAACAGAACAGTTAAGAATGCGACAATCCATCCAATCTAAAGGATGGATTTTTGATTTTGTAAAAAATAAGGAAGAAAAAGGAAAAATTTTAAAAAAAACCTTGCAATGAGTGGGTTCTTTTGTTATTATATTATGGTGCTGTAAATACAGCGCTTAGCTATGATACAAGAGGTTGCGACACGCCTGGTTGCACTGCCACGCAATCCGTGTTGGTTTTCTTGAGGAGCTAGCCTATTATCTTAAATAGACGAAAGAGGAGAAAAAATGGCAAACAAAAAAATTCGTATCCGTTTGAAAGCTTACGAACACCGTACGCTTGATACAGCGGCAGAAAAAATCGTAGAAACTGCAACTCGCACAGGTGCGACAGTTGCTGGACCAGTTCCACTTCCAACTGAACGTAGTCTCTACACAATTATTCGTGCGACTCACAAATATAAAGATTCTCGCGAACAATTTGAAATGCGTACACACAAACGTCTTATTGACATCATCAACCCAACTCAAAAAACAGTTGACGCTTTGATGAAACTTGATCTTCCAAGTGGTGTGAACGTAGAAATCAAACTTTAATTTAAGGCTTGATTTGATTGAGCATAAAAAACGCTCGTTAAAAACTTTTTTGAGCATAAAAAACGCTCATAAAAAACTTTTTGAAATACAATAAAGTAAAGGAAATATTTTCTCATGACAAAAGGAATCTTAGGGAAAAAAGTGGGAATGACTCAAATCTTCACTGAAGCAGGTGAATTTATCCCTGTTACTGTCATCGAAGCTACTCCAAACGTTGTGCTTCAAGTTAAAACTGTTGAAACAGACGGTTACGAAGCAGTTCAAGTTGGTTTTGACGACAAACGCGAAGTATTGAGCAACAAACCTGCCAAAGGCCACGTAGCGAAAGCTAACACAGCTCCTAAGCGCTTCATTCGTGAATTCAAAAACATTGAAGGCTTGGAAGTTGGATCAGAAATCACTGTTGACACATTCGAAGCTGGAGATGTTGTTGACGTAACTGGTACTTCAAAAGGTAAAGGTTTCCAAGGTGTTATCAAACGCCACGGTCAATCACGCGGACCTATGGCTCACGGTTCTCGTTACCACCGTCGTCCAGGTTCAATGGGACCTGTTGCGCCTAACCGTGTTTTCAAAAACAAACACTTGGCAGGACGTATGGGTGGCAACCGTGTGACAATTCAAAACCTTGAAGTTGTACAAGTTATCCCAGAGAAAAACGTTATCCTCATCAAAGGTAACGTACCAGGTGCTAAGAAATCTCTTATCACTATCAAATCAGCAGTTAAAGCTGCTAAATAATAAGAAAGGAGAAATCAGTTAAAAATGGCAAACGTAAAACTATTTGACCAAACTGGTAAAGAAGTTAGCTCAGTTGAACTTAACGACGCTATCTTCGGTATCGAACCAAACGAATCAGTAGTATTTGATGTCGTAATCAGCCAACGCGCTAGCCTTCGCCAAGGTACTCATGCGGTAAAAAACCGTTCAGCAGTATCAGGTGGTGGACGTAAACCATGGCGTCAAAAAGGAACTGGACGTGCTCGTCAAGGTTCTATCCGCTCACCACAATGGCGTGGCGGTGGTATTGTCTTCGGACCAACTCCACGTTCATACGGATACAAACTTCCACAAAAAGTTCGTCGCCTTGCATTGAAATCTGTTTACTCAGCTAAAGTTGCAGAAGATAAATTTGTAGCAGTTGAAGCTCTTTCATTTGCAGCTCCAAAAACTGCTGAATTCGCAAAAGTTCTTTCAGCTCTTAGCATCGATTCAAAAGTACTTGTTATCGTTGAAGAAGGAAACAAATTCGCTGAACTTTCAGCTCGTAACCTTGCAAACGTAACTGTTGCAACTCCTGCAACTGCAAGTGTACTTGACATCGTAAACGCAGATAAACTTCTTGTTACTAAAGAAGCTATCTCATCAATCGAGGAGGTTCTTGCATAATGAATTTGTATGACGTAATCAAAAAACCTGTTATCACTGAGAAATCTATGGTTGCTCTTGAAGCAGGAAAATACACTTTCGAAGTTGATACACGTGCACACAAACTCTTGATCAAACAAGCAGTTGAAGCTGCATTTGAAGGTGTTAAAGTTGCTAGCGTGAACACTGTAACTGTTAAGCCAAAACAAAAACGTGTTGGACGTTACACTGGTTTCACTTCAAAAACTAAAAAAGCTATCATCACTCTTACAGCTGATTCAAAAGCAATCGAGTTGTTTGCAGCTGAAGCTGAATAATCAAAGGAGAAATTAACGTGGGTATTAAAGTTTATAAACCAACGACAAATGGCCGTCGTAACATGACTTCTTTGGATTTCGCAGAAATCACTACAAGCACTCCTGAAAAATCATTGCTTGTTTCTCTTAAGAACAAAGCTGGTCGTAACAACAACGGTCGTATTACTGTACGTCACCAAGGTGGCGGACACAAACGTCACTACCGTTTGATTGACTTCAAACGTAATAAAGATGGCGTTGAAGCAGTTGTTAAAACTGTTGAATATGATCCAAACCGTACTGCAAATATCGCTCTTGTACACTACACTGACGGGGTTAAAACTTACATCATCGCACCTAAAGGTCTTGAAGTAGGTCAACGTATCGTTTCAGGTCCAGATGCGGATATCAAGATTGGTAACGCTCTTCCACTTGCAAACATCCCAGTTGGTACAGTTATCCACAACATTGAGCTTCAACCAGGTAAAGGTGCTGAACTTATCCGTGCCGCTGGTGCTTCTGCTCAAGTTTTGGGTCAAGAAGGTAAATACGTGCTTGTTCGTCTTCAATCAGGCGAAGTTCGTATGATTCTTGGTACATGTCGTGCAACAATCGGTACTGTCGGTAACGAACAACAATCACTTATCAACCTTGGTAAAGCTGGTCGTAATCGCTGGAAAGGTGTTCGCCCAACAGTTCGTGGTTCTGTAATGAACCCTAATGATCACCCACACGGTGGTGGTGAAGGTAAAGCACCAGTTGGACGTAAAGCGCCATCTACTCCATGGGGTAAACCTGCGCTTGGTCTTAAAACTCGTAACAAGAAAGCTAAATCTGACAAACTTATCGTTCGTCGTCGTAACGAAAAATAATTTAGTCGCTTAGCACATATTATCCGCCAACTCGGTAGCGCTCAGCGCAAGCCGCTGTGGTACATTTAATTTAAAGGAGAAAACTACAAAATGGGACGTAGTCTTAAAAAAGGACCTTTCGTCGATGAGCATTTGATGAAAAAAGTTGAAGCTCAAGCAAATGACGAAAAGAAAAAAGTAATCAAAACTTGGTCACGTCGTTCAACGATTTTCCCAAGTTTCATCGGATACACTATCGCAGTTTATGATGGACGTAAACACGTTCCTGTTTACATCCAAGAAGACATGGTAGGTCACAAACTTGGTGAATTTGCACCAACACGTACTTACAAAGGTCACGCAGCTGACGATAAGAAAACACGTCGTTAATAGGAGGAGGACACAATGGCAGAAATTACTTCAGCTAAAGCAATGGCTCGTACAGTGCGTGTTTCACCTCGTAAAACACGTCTTGTTCTTGATCTTATCCGTGGTAAGAACGTTGCTGATGCAATCGCAATCTTGAAATTCACTCCAAACAAAGCAGCTCGTATCGTTGAGAAAACTCTTAACTCTGCTATCGCTAATGCAGAAAATAACTTTGGTTTGGAAAAAGCTAACTTGGTAGTATCTGAAACATTCGCAAACGAAGGACCAACAATGAAACGTTTCCGTCCACGTGCGAAAGGTTCAGCTTCACCAATCAACAAACGCACAACTCACGTAACAGTAGTTGTGTCAGAAAAATAAGGAGGTAAACTCGTGGGTCAAAAAGTACATCCAATTGGTATGCGTGTCGGGATCATCCGTGACTGGGATGCGAAATGGTATGCTGAAAAAGAATACGCAGATTACCTTCACGAAGATTTGGCAATCCGCAAATTTATTCAAAAAGAACTTGCAGACGCTTCAGTTTCAACTATTGAAATCGAACGTGCTGTAAACAAAGTTATTGTTTCACTTCACACTGCAAAACCAGGTATGGTTATCGGTAAAGGTGGATCAAACGTTGACGCTCTTCGCGCTCAACTTAACAAATTGACTGGAAAACAAGTACACATCAACATTGTTGAAATCAAGAAACCTGATTTGGACGCTCATCTTGTTGGTGAAACTATTGCTCGTCAACTTGAGCAACGTGTTGCTTTCCGTCGTGCACAAAAACAAGCTATCCAACGTACAATGCGTGCTGGAGCTAAAGGAATTAAAACTCAAGTATCTGGTCGTTTGAACGGTGCCGATATTGCCCGTGCAGAAGGATACTCTGAAGGTACAGTTCCACTTCATACACTTCGCGCTGATATCGATTATGCTTGGGAAGAAGCTGACACAACTTACGGTAAACTTGGTGTTAAAGTTTGGATCTACCGTGGAGAAGTTCTTCCGGCTCGTAAAAACACTAAAGGAGGCAAATAACAAATGTTAGTACCTAAACGTGTTAAACACCGTCGTGAATTCCGTGGAAAAATGCGCGGTGAGGCTAAAGGTGGTAAAGAAGTAGCATTCGGTGAATACGGACTTCAAGCTACAACTAGCCACTGGATTACAAACCGTCAAATCGAGGCTGCTCGTATTGCCATGACTCGTTACATGAAGCGTGGTGGTAAGGTTTGGATTAAGATCTTCCCACACAAATCATACACTGCTAAAGCTATCGGTGTACGTATGGGTTCTGGTAAAGGGGCACCTGAAGGTTGGGTAGCACCAGTTAAACGTGGTAAAGTAATGTTCGAAATCGCAGGTGTACCTGAAGAGGTTGCACGTGAAGCACTTCGTCTTGCTAGCCACAAATTGCCAGTTAAAAGTAAATTCGTGAAACGTGAAGCAGAATAAGGAGAAGACATGAAACTTGAAGAAATCAAAAAGTTTGTTGCTGAGCTTCGTGGCTTGTCTCAAGAAGAGCTTGCTAAAAAAGAAAACGAACTTAAGAAAGAACTTTTCGACCTTCGTTTCCAAGCTGCAGCAGGTCAACTTGATCAAACTGCTCGTTTGAACGAAGTGAAGAAACAAATTGCACGTGTTAAAACAGTGCAATCTGAAATCAAATAATAGATTGGGAAAGGAGCAATTCTAATAATGGAACGTAATCAACGTAAAACCCTTGTTGGACGCGTAGTATCTGACAAGATGGATAAAACAATCACAGTTGTAGTTGAAACGAAACGTAACCACCCAGTCTATGGTAAACGTATCAACTATTCTAAAAAATACAAAGCACATGATGAAAACAACGTTGCTAAAGAAGGCGATATCGTTCGTATCATGGAAACTCGCCCACTTTCAGCTACAAAACGCTTCCGTCTTGTAGAAGTTGTGGAAGAAGCTGTTATTATCTAATAAAACTAAAAGGAGACAATTGAAATGATTCAACAAGAAAGTCGCTTGAAAGTTGCTGATAATAGCGGTGCTCGTGAAATCTTGACTATCAAAGTTCTTGGTGGTTCAGGACGTAAATTCGCTAACATCGGCGACGTAATCGTTGCAACTGTAAAACAAGCTACACCAGGTGGAGCTGTTAAAAAAGGTGATGTTGTTAAAGCTGTAATCGTTCGTACTAAAACTGGTGCTCGTCGTCCAGACGGTTCATACATCAAGTTTGATGACAATGCTGCAGTAATCATCCGCGATGACAAAACTCCTCGTGGAACTCGTATCTTTGGCCCTGTTGCACGTGAATTGCGTGAAGGTGGATACATGCGTATCGTATCTTTGGCGCCAGAAGTACTTTAATCTAACGAAACACAAACTTAGTCCCCTGGCTCAGCTAGGGTGCCCATAGGGCGTAAGAAATAATAGGAGAAATACTCAATGTTTGTAAAAAAAGGCGATAAAGTTCGCGTTATTGCTGGTAAAGACAAAGGAACTGAAGCAGTAGTTCTTAAGGCTCTTCCAAAAGTAAATAAAGTTGTTGTTGAAGGTGTTGCAATCATCAAAAAACACCAAAAACCATCAGCTGAAAACCCTCAAGGTGCTATCGTGGAAAAAGAAGCACCAATCCACGCTTCAAACGTTCAAGTTCTTGACAAGAACGGTGTTGCTGGACGTGTAGGTTACAAAGTTGTTGACGGCAAAAAAGTTCGTTACAACAAAAAATCAGGCGAAGTGCTTGACTAATCACGAAGGAAAGGAGAAAGTATTAAATGGCTAACCGTCTTAAAGAAAAATACACTAACGAAGTAATTCCTGCTTTGACTGAAAAATTTAACTATTCTTCAGTTATGGCTGTGCCAAAAGTTGATAAAATCGTTATCAACATGGGTGTTGGTGAAGCTGTAAACAACGCTAAAACTCTTGAAAAAGCTGCTGCTGAGTTGGCACTTATTTCAGGTCAAAAACCATTGATTACTAAAGCTAAGAAATCAATCGCTGGCTTCCGTCTTCGTGAAGGTGTAGCGATCGGTGCTAAAGTTACCCTTCGTGGTGAACGCATGTACGAATTCTTGGATAAATTGGTATCAGTTTCACTTCCACGTGTTCGTGACTTCCATGGTGTTCCAACTAAATCATTTGATGGACGTGGTAACTACACACTTGGTGTTAAAGAACAACTTATCTTCCCAGAAATCAACTTCGACGATGTTGATAAAGTGCGTGGTATGGATATCGTTATCGTAACTACTGCTAACACTGACGAAGAAGGTCGTGAATTGCTTAAAGGCCTTGGAATGCCTTTTGCAAAATAATCTAGGAGGTAAATAAATTGGCTAAAAAATCAATGATTGCTAAGAACAAACGCCCTGCGAAGTTCTCTACGCAAGCTTACACTCGTTGCGAACGTTGTGGACGTCCACACTCAGTTTATCGCAAATTTAAACTTTGCCGTGTTTGCTTCCGTGAATTGGCTTACAAAGGTCAAATTCCAGGTGTTACCAAAGCTTCTTGGTAAAATGATGATGCATTCGAATTAGATTATCTTCTTTGAATGTATTAAAAATATTATTTGAGCCCAGCTCAATCATTAACTAGCAAGTGAACAATTCAAACTACTAGTAAGAGGAGAAAATATAAAATGGTTATGACTGACCCAATTGCAGATTTCTTGACACGTATTCGTAACGCTAACCAAGCTAAACACGAAGTACTTGAAGTACCTGCATCAAACATCAAAAAAGGTATTGCTGATATCCTTAAACGTGAAGGTTTTGTAAAAAACGTTGAAGTTATTGAAGATGATAAACAAGGTATCATCCGTGTGTTCTTGAAATATGGACAAAACGGTGAACGTGTTATCACTAACTTGAAACGTATTTCTAAACCAGGTCTTCGTGTTTACTCTAAACGTGAAGATGTTCCTAAAGTTCTTAACGGACTTGGAATTGCGATTATCTCTACATCAGAAGGTCTTTTGACTGATAAAGAAGCTCGTCAAAAGAACGTTGGTGGAGAAGTTATCGCTTACGTTTGGTAAGAAGCTGATACTAAGCACTTATATCAAATGATTTGTGCGAGTTTCGTTGATTAAATTCGATGAAACTCATCCCCGTGAAAACTAGTCACTTTGTGGCTTGATAATCTAACAGGAGAATTAAATACTATGTCACGTATTGGTAATAAAGTTATTACTTTGCCTGCTGGTGTTGAAGTAACAAACAACAATAATGTTGTTACTGTTAAAGGACCTAAAGGCGAACTCACTCGTGAGTTTAATAAAAACATTGAAATCAAAGTTGAAGGCAACGAAGTTACACTTCACCGTCCAAACGACTCAAAAGAAAACAAAACAATCCACGGTACTTCACGTGCCAACTTGAACAACATGGTTGTTGGTGTTTCTGAAGGTTTCAAAAAAGAACTTGAAATGCGCGGTGTCGGATACCGTGCCCAACTCCAAGGTTCAAAACTTGTTCTTTCAGTTGGTAAATCTCACCAAGACGAAGTTGAAGCTCCAGAAGGTATTACTTTTGAAGTACCATCTGCAACTTCAATCGTCGTTAACGGTATTAACAAAGAAGTTGTTGGTCAAACAGCAGCTTACATCCGTGGCCTTCGTTCACCAGAACCTTACAAAGGTAAAGGTATCCGTTACGTTGGTGAATACGTACGTCGTAAAGAAGGTAAAACTGGTAAATAATAGGATATTATCCTTGTGGCAGTTCTTTCAGGATTGTCTATTTACCAAAAGCTCTCATGAGCAAGCATTATAAATAAGAGGTGAAAATTGTGATTTCGAAACCAGATAAAAACAAACTCCGCCAAAAACGCCATCGTCGCGTTCGCGGAAAACTCTCTGGAACTGCTGATCGCCCACGTTTGAACATTTTCCGTTCTAATACAGGCATCTACGCTCAAGTTATTGATGACGTAGCGGGTGTAACGCTCGCAAGTGCATCAACTCTTGATAAAGAAGTTTCTAAAGGAACTAAAACAGAACAAGCCGTTGTTGTCGGTAAACTTGTTGCTGAACGCGCAGTAGCTAAAGGTATTTCTGAAGTGGTGTTTGACCGCGGTGGATATCTCTATCACGGACGTGTTAAAGCTTTGGCTGACTCAGCTCGTGAAAACGGATTGAAATTCTAATAGGGAGGACACTTAATAATGGCATTTAAAGATAATGCAGTAGAACTTGAAGAGCGCGTAGTTGCTATCAACCGTGTTACTAAAGTTGTAAAAGGTGGACGCAACATGCGTTTTGCTGCTCTTGTTGTTGTTGGTGACCGTAATGGTCGCGTAGGATTTGGTACTGGTAAATCTCAAGAGGTTCCAGAAGCTATCCGTAAAGCAGTTGAAGCAGCTAAGAAAAACCTTATCGAAGTTCCTATGGTTGGTACAACTATTCCTCACGAAGTTCGTTCAGAATTTGGTGGAGCGAAAGTATTGTTGAAACCAGCTGTTGAAGGGGCTGGGGTTGCCGCTGGTGGTGCAGTTCGTGCCGTCATCGAATTGGCTGGTGTTGCTGATGTAACATCTAAATCTCTTGGTTCAAACACTCCAATCAACATCGTTCGTGCGACTGTTGAAGGATTGAAACAACTTAAACGTGCTGAAGACGTTGCTGCTCTCCGTGGCATCTCAGTATCTGACTTGGCATAAGAAAGGAGATTATAATGGCTCAAATTAAAATTACTTTGACTAAGTCTCCAATCGGACGCAAACCAGAACAACGTAAAACAGTTGTTGCTCTTGGACTTGGTAAATTGAATAGCTCAGTTGTTAAAGAAGACAACGCTGCTATCCGTGGTATGGTCAACGCAGTTTCTCACTTGGTAACTGTTGAAGACGTTAAATAAAAAATGATTTAAGTCGTAAGGGTTGCCTTGCGACTTAAACTGAATTTCATGTATAGGCGAGTTTTTAATCAAGCTACCTTACTTGGTTAGAGGCGCTAGCATTTTACAAAAAGAGGAGAAAATTAATAATGAAACTTCATGAATTGAAACCTGCTGAAGGTTCTCGTAAAGTCCGTAACCGTGTAGGTCGTGGTACTTCATCTGGTAACGGTAAAACTTCAGGCCGTGGTCAAAAAGGTCAAAAAGCTCGTAGTGGTGGTGGCGTACGTCCAGGATTTGAAGGTGGACAAACTCCATTGTTCCGTCGTCTTCCAAAACGTGGATTCACTAACATCAACGCTAAAGAATACGCACTTGTAAACCTTGATCAATTGAACGTCTTTGAAGATGGTACAGAAGTAACTCCAGCAGTTCTTAAAGAAGCTGGAATCGTTCGTGCTGAAAAATCAGGCGTTAAAGTTCTTGGTAATGGCGAATTGACTAAGAAATTGACTGTTAAAGCAGCTAAATTCTCTAAATCTGCTGAAGCAGCTATCATTGCTAAAGGTGGTTCAATTGAAGTCATCTAATGAGGGGTAACTCATTATGTTCTTTAAACTATTAAAAGACGCATTGAAAGTCAAAAACGTTCGTAATAAGGTTCTATTTACAATCTTCATTATTTTCGTTTTTCGTGTAGGAACTCATGTAACTGTTCCTGGTATCAATGCGGAAAGTTTGAAACAATTAAGTGATTTACCTTTCTTGAACATGCTTAACTTGGTGTCAGGTAATGCTATGAATAACTTCTCTATCTTCTCGATGGGGGTTAGTCCTTACATTACGGCATCAATCATTGTCCAACTTTTGCAGATGGATATCTATCCAAAATTTGTGGAGTGGGGTAAACAGGGTGAAGTTGGCCGCCGTAAATTAAATCAGGCGACTCGTTATATTACTCTTGTTTTAGCATTTGTTCAATCGATTGGTATTACAGCTAGTTTCAATACACTCTCATCAATTTCATTGGTTAAGACACCTAATGTTTCAACCTATTTGTTGATTGGGACAATTTTAACTGCTGGTAGCATAATTGTGACATGGCTTGGTGAACAAATTACTGATAAGGGCTTTGGTAATGGTGTGTCAATGATTATCTTTTCTGGTATCATTGCTTCCATTCCAAAGATGTTCTCAACAATTTATGAGGATTTCTTTGTCAATGTTCGTTCAGGAGAATTGACTCGTTCATATATCATCGTCGCATTGTTGATTGTGGTAGGTTTGGCGATTGTCTTCTTTACGACATTTGTACAACAAGCAGAATATCAAATTCCAATTCAATATACGAAATTGGTTCAAGGGGCTCCAACGAGTTCATACTTACCTTTGAAAGTCAATCCAGCTGGTGTTATTCCCGTTATCTTTGCTAGCTCGATTACGACAATTCCAAGTACGATTCTTCCATTCTTCTCGAAGGTTTCGTGGTTATCTCATTTACAAGGACTACTCTCGTATAATACACCTAGTGGAATGATTACCTATGCGATATTGATTATCTTGTTCTCATTCTTCTACACATTTGTCCAAGTTAATCCTGAAAAAACTGCTGAAAATCTTCAAAAGAATGGGTCTTACATTCCTAGCGTTCGTCCAGGTCGTGAGACTGAAAAGTACATGTCTTCATTACTTAAGAGATTGGCAACAATCGGGGCTGTATTTCTCGCATTTATTTCATTGGCTCCAATTGCGGCTCAACAGTTTATGCACCTCACAAGTTCAATTGCACTTGGTGGTACATCACTCTTGATCTTGATTTCAACTGGTATTGAAGGTATGAAACAACTTGAAGGTTACCTTTTGAAACGTCAATATGTTGGATTTATGAATCTCGAAGACTAAGTCTTCTCATGAACAATCGAGAGGGAAAGAAAGATTGCTTTCTGCCCCTTCTCTTTTGTTTTTTGATAACTCTACCAAGTCTATTAAATCTTGATAGAGTTATTTGAAAACAAAAATAAGGAGTTCGTAAGATGAATCTTTTAATTATGGGTCTACCAGGCGCTGGTAAAGGGACACAAGCTGCAAAAATCGTTGAAGAATTTGGTGTAGCTCATATCTCAACTGGTGATATGTTCCGTGCTGCTATGGCTAACCAAACAGAAATGGGAACTTTGGCAAAATCATTCATCGATAAAGGTGAATTGGTTCCAGATGAAGTGACAAACGGGATTGTAAAAGAACGTTTGGCTCAAGACGACATTAAGGAAAAAGGATTCCTTTTGGATGGTTTTCCTCGCACGATCGAACAAGCTCATGCCTTGGATCAAATCTTGGTTGATCTTGGTTTGGAGCTTGATGGAGTAATCAATATCGAAGTGGATCCATCTTGCCTTCTTGAACGCTTGAGTGGTCGTATTATTCACCGTAAAACAGGTGAAACTTACCATAAAGTATTCAACCCACCAGCTGACTACAAGGAAGAAGACTATTACCAACGTGAAGATGACAAACCTGAAACGGTAAAACGTCGTCTTGATGTTAACATTGCTCAAGGTGAGCCAATCATTGCACACTATCGTGAGCTTGGCCTTGTATCAGATATTCAAGGTAATCAAGATATTGAAGATGTATTCGCTGATGTTAAAAAAGCGATTGCAGCAATTAAATAATTATTTAATCTTACTTGCGTATCAGACTCAAGCATGATATAATACTTTAGTCTGACTTATAATTGTTACCTCTGTGCTCAGAGGAAATCAAATCGAAATTTTAGGGGGTACTTTTGCGTGGCAAAAGAAGACGTGATTGAAATTGAAGGTAAAGTTGTAGAAACTATGCCTAATGCTATGTTTACTGTTGAATTGGAAAATGGACACCAAATTTTGGCGACAGTTTCTGGTAAAATCCGTAAAAACTACATTCGTATTTTGGTCGGTGACCGTGTGACTGTTGAAATGAGTCCTTATGATTTGACACGTGGACGCATCACATACCGCTTTAAATAATCGAAATAATTGGAGGGATTAAAACATGAAGGTAAGACCATCGGTTAAACCAATTTGCGAATACTGTAAAGTTATTCGTCGTAACGGTCGTGTTATGGTAATTTGTCCAACAAATCCAAAACACAAACAACGTCAAGGATAATATAGAAAGGAGAAATCATGGCTCGTATTGCTGGAGTTGACATTCCAAACGATAAACGTGTAGTAATTTCACTTACTTACGTATACGGTATCGGACTTGCAACATCTAAGAAAATCTTGGCTGCTGCAGGCGTTTCTGAAGACATCCGCGTTAAAGATTTGACAAATGATCAAGAAGACGCTATCCGTCGCGAAGTGGATGCAATCAAAGTTGAAGGTGACCTTCGTCGTGAAGTTAACCTTAACATCAAACGTTTGATGGAAATCGGTTCATACCGTGGTATCCGTCACCGTCGTGGACTTCCTGTCCGTGGACAAAACACTAAAAACAATGCCCGCACTCGTAAAGGTAAAGCTGTTGCGATTGCAGGTAAGAAAAAATAATTAAAATAAAATAGGAGGTAAAAACATTGGCTAAACCAACACGTAAACGTCGTGTGAAAAAGAATATCGAATCTGGTATTGCTCACATTCACGCTACTTTCAATAACACTATTGTTATGATTACAGATGTGCATGGTAACGCTGTAGCATGGTCATCAGCTGGTGCTCTTGGTTTCAAAGGTTCTCGTAAATCTACACCATTTGCTGCACAAATGGCTTCAGAAGCTGCTGCTAAATCTGCACAAGAACATGGTCTTAAAACAGTTGAAGTAACTGTTAAAGGTCCTGGTTCAGGTCGTGAGTCTGCTATCCGTGCTCTTGCTGCTGCAGGTCTTGAAGTAACAGCAATCCGTGATGTAACACCTGTACCACATAATGGTTGTCGTCCTCCAAAACGTCGTCGTGTGTAATCTTTAATAACAATAGTACACAAGGTTCGTTTCGAGGGAGTATAATAAATGATTGAGTTTGAAAAACCAATAATAACAAAAATTGATGAAAATAAAGATTACGGCAAATTTGTCATCGAACCACTAGAACGTGGTTATGGTACAACTTTGGGTAACTCTCTTCGTCGTGTACTTTTGTCATCACTTCCAGGTGCTGCCGTAACATCAATTAAGATTGATGGAGTACTTCACGAATTTGATACCGTACCAGGCGTCCGTGAAGACGTGATGCAAATCATCCTTAATGTTAAGGGTCTTGCTGTAAAATCTTACGTCGAAGACGAAAAAACAATTGAACTAGATGTTCAAGGTCCAGCTGAAGTAACTGCTGGGGATATCTTGACTGATAGTGATATTGAAATTGTTAACCCTGATCATTATCTTTTTACTATCGCTGATGGGGCTTCATTGAAAGCAACCATGACAGTAGCTACAAACCGTGGTTATGTTCCAGCAGATGAAAACAAGAAAGATGATGCTCCAGTGGGAACATTGGCTGTAGATTCAATCTACACACCAGTGAAGAAAGTCAATTATCAAGTTGAACCTGCTCGTGTAGGTAGTAACGATGGTTTTGATAAATTGACAATCGAAATCATGACAAACGGAACAATCATTCCTGAAGATGCCCTCGGTCTTTCAGCTCGTGTTTTGATTGAACACTTAAACTTGTTTACTGACCTTACTGATGTGGCTAAAGCTACAGATGTAATGAAGGAAACTGAGAAAGTGAACGATGAAAAAGTGCTTGACCGTACCATCGAAGAACTTGATTTGTCCGTCCGCTCATATAACTGTTTGAAACGTGCCGGTATTAATACCGTTCATGATTTGACAGAAAAAACTGAGCCTGAAATGATGAAAGTCCGTAACCTTGGTCGTAAATCTCTTGAAGAAGTTAAAGTTAAATTAGCTGATCTTGGACTTGGACTTAAAAACGATAAATAATAATATAGGAGGATAACATGGCTTACCGTAAACTTGGACGCACAAGCTCACAGCGTAAAGCGGTTCTTCGTGATTTGACTACAGATCTTATCATTAACGAAGCAATCGTTACAACTGAAGCACGTGCTAAAGAAATCCGTAAAACAGTTGAAAAAATGATTACTCTTGGTAAACGTGGTGATTTGCACGCACGTCGTCAAGCAGCTGCATTTGTACGTAACGAAATTGCATCTGAAAGCTATGATGAAGCAACTGACAAATATACTTCAGTAACTGCTCTTCAAAAACTTTTCTCAGAAATTGCACCTCGTTATGCTGAACGTAACGGTGGATACACTCGTATCCTTAAAACAGAACCACGTCGTGGCGATGCTGCCCCAATGGCAATCATCGAACTTGTTTAATTTTTATCAATTTTGTTGAGTGTTATGATGATGGAATAGCTTTGCTTTTCTTAGTCTAGCTCTGGTCTACCGCTGGGCATTCGCCTAGCGGGAACACTCATCATAAAATGGGAATAAATAAGCATGTAACGCTTGTTTACGAAAGATAATACGGTTGTTTTTCGTAAGCAGGCGTTTTTTAGTGGCTCTTTGTCAACTGTAGTGGGTGACGAAAAGCTAACATCTAGAGAGAACCTGATAGGTTTTCTCTTTTTGTATGTTCAGAGTGATGAAAACACGCTTCCTAAAGTTAATAAAGTTTCTAAAACCGAAGCCCAGACGTTTAATATCTTTGATAAGCTTATTGGTTCCCTCCAATTTTGCATTTGAGTAATGTGTTTCTAGCGCATTTTTGATGTATGGTTTGTGTCTAAGGAAGGTCCTAAAGACAGTTTTGAAGTAATGATTAACCTTGCTTATATTCTCCTCTATGAGCT
>NZ_JAQFJQ010000010.1:0-61419 GCF_030440175.1 Streptococcus sp. SV2 | reverse complement strand
ATCTAAAAAATATAGAGATTACTGGAAAACTATTGCCGATAAGAAAAACCAGACTGCTTAACCCAAAGCAACCTGGTTCCTCACATTTTATTTATTTCAATTGTCTACTTGACACGGTACGTATCAAAACCAATGGCTTTTAACAATTTATTTCTTCTTCCCTAGTACAAAATAACGGCTAGGGATTTGTTGTGTCAAACTGACGGCGATGGCGATGGTAAATGAGGCCAGGAAACAAGCTCGTAGGAAGCTGAGACCGAGGTCCGAATTTCCAATCAAGAGGAAGTAGACCGCACGGTAGAAGCTCATCCCTGGGATGAGTGGGAACATGCTTGAGGCTAAGAAGACTGTAGCTGGACATCTACGGTAGTGGGCCAAAAAGCGTGAGGTGAAGGTAACCAGTAGGGCTGGGAAGAGGATGGCAAGGACCTCGTGATGGGTATTGTTCCAAATCAAGAGGTAGAGGAGCCATGAGCCTGCACCTAGTGTCCCAAGGTCTAAGAAGTATTTCTTGGGCACTCGGTAAAGCACGGAGAAGGCTGCTGTACCTAGCCCTGCCATGAAGGTCTGAATCAAGACTTCCTGCCATGAGGTAGATGGTGTTGAGAACATGCCTGATAATTGTTCCGCAAAGGGAAAAAGTGAAATCATGGCAAGAACACCGATAGAGATAGACAGACAAGTGGAGACCCCTGACAGCATTAGGGCCAGACCACTATAGTAGTTGTTCTGGGTAAATTCGCGGATAGCATTAACAAAGTAGGCACCAGGAATCAAAATCATCAAGGTTCCCAGGATAATCACACTACGATGTTGGCCGATTCCTAGATAGTAGAGAACATTGGCTGATAAAGCAGCAATGGCACTAGAGAGGATAATCTGCAAGAAACTGGTATGAATAAAACGAGAAAAGAGCTGCATACCAATCCCCACAAAAAGTCCCGATATAGCCGCAGCAGTTCCGTCAATCCAGCTACTTCCCAGAGCTAGCGAGAAGCTCCCTGCACCAATGACACAGGCTATAATATCCTCTAAAGGACGATAGAAAGTCTTCTGCTCAATAGTTTTCAGCTTTTGGAAAATGCTAGAGACAGGTTGATTTGGCTGCTCTGCCAGTTCACGAGACAAGCGGTTAACTTCCTCGAGCTTGCCCAGATGGATAGAAGGAGCTGAGGTAGCTAGGACACGAGACTCCTTAAGACCTGAGCGGTTGAGTCCGGAAATCATAACCCCTCGATTGACCACGTAAGTGGAAAAGTCTCTGATACCAAGAGACTTGGCCATGTGTCCCATAGTGTCTTCAATACGGTAAATCTCAGCACCGCTCTCCATAAGGACACGGCCAGCCTGAAGGACGGCATCCATTTCGTTTTTAGTTTCTATTTCTGTCTCTCTTGGAAAATCGATGGTCATTTGAACCTCCTTATCGCTTAATTCGTCATTCCATTATAAGGTTTGAATGGTGGTTTTTCAATAGCTTTGGCGACTAAAATAGGACTTTCTATGAAATTTTTCTTCTACTTAATGATAGAGGTCAGGAAAATGGAGGTCTTGCCTTTTGCCTTGCTATTGATAGAGGCAAATGCTACAATAAAATTATAAAATGTATGCGTTTACATATTTTTACGCTGTCTTTCTCAAAAAGCCTTGAAGTCCTTGATTTATAGGGAAATGAGCAATCACAGAAGGAAGCAAATGTAAGTGCAAATAGTTGATACCTTTGAAAAGGAGGCAATCCCATGAAAAAAATTATCAATAAACCTGAAAATGTTGTGACAGAGATGCTAGATGGCTTGGCTTATGTTCACAGTGATTTGGTACATCGTGTTGAGGGGTTTGACATCATCGCAAGAAATGAGCGGGCTGCTGGTCAGGTTGGTCTCATTTCTGGTGGTGGAAGTGGTCACGAGCCAGCCCACGCTGGTTTTGTGGGTGATGGTATGCTTTCGGCAGCCATTGCAGGTGCTGTCTTCACGTCGCCAACGCCTGATCAAATTTTGGAAGCTATCAAGGAAGCGGACCAAGGGGCTGGTGTCTTCATGGTTGTTAAAAATTATTCAGGCGACATCATGAATTTTGAGATGGCTCAAGAATTAGCTGAGATGGAAGGTATCGAGGTTGCCAGTGTTGTTGTGGACGACGATATCGCTGTGGAAAATAGTCTCTATACACAAGGTCGTCGTGGGGTTGCAGGAACTATTTTCGTACATAAAATCTTAGGTCATGCGGCTCGTGAAGGTAAGTCCCTGGCTGAAATCAAAGACTTGGCTGACAAGATTGTCCCTAATATCCATACCATTGGTTTAGCCCTTAGCGGTGCGACAGTTCCTGAGGTTGGCAAGCCCGGTTTTGTCCTAGCAGAGGATGAAATCGAATATGGTATTGGTATCCACGGTGAACCAGGTTATCGCAAGGAGTCTATGCAGCCATCTCGCCAGTTAGCTGAAGAATTGACAGGGAAACTCCTTGAAGCCTTTGAGGCTAAGGCAGGTGAACGCTATGCCCTTCTCATCAATGGTATGGGTGCGACACCTCTCATGGAGCAGTATGTCTTTACTAACGATGTAGCAAGCATTCTTGGAGATGCTGGACTTGATGTAGCCTTTAAAAAATTAGGTAACTACATGACATCGATTGATATGGCAGGTCTCTCATTGACGCTCATGAAGATTGCAGAAGACGCTTGGCTTGAGGCCCTTGAGAGTCCTGTTAAGACCATTGCTTGGTAGTCTGACATGAAAACTAGAAATTAGGTATATTATGGATAAAACAGTTGCAGTAAAATGGATGCAATGCTTTGATCAAAGGGTTGAAGCAGAAAAAGACCACTTGTCTGAATTAGACGGTCCTATTGGAGATGGTGATCATGGTGCTAACTTGGCACGTGGTATGGCGGCAGCCATTGAGGCTATTAACAGTACTGAACCACAAAGTACGGCAGAAGTTTTTAAGGCAGTGTCTATGGCCTTGATTAGTAAGGTTGGTGGTGCTTCAGGTCCGCTTTATGGGTCTGCCTTTATGGGCATGATGAAGGCTGAACAAGCTGGTCAAGATTTGGCAGGAGTGCTTGAGGCAGGTCTCGAGATGATTAAAAAACGTGGTCATGCACAAGTTGGTGAAAAGACCATGGTGGATGTTTGGCACCCAGTTGTTGAAGCTGTCAAACAAGGTCAATTAACCAATGACCTTATTGATCAAGCTGTTCTTTCAACCAAGGAAGTTGTGGCTACCAAGGGGCGTGCCTCTTATGTAGGTGAGCGTTCTATTGGTCACATTGATCCAGGCTCTTATTCGTCTGGTCTACTCTTCAAAGCCTTGCTAGAAGCGGAGGGCTAGGATATGCCAGAACTTGGAATTGTGATTGTGTCCCACTCTGCGGATATTGCTAAAGGTTTGGTGAGCCTGATTCGTGAAGTCGCTCCAGATATCCCTTTGACGGCTACAGGTGGTCTGGAAGATGGTGGCTTGGGATCTAGTTTTGACCATGTCCAAGTGGCTGTGGAAAGTCAGCCCGCCAACCGACTCTTGGCCTTTTACGACCTAGGCAGTTCCCGTATGAATTTGGAAATGCTTGAGGAATTTTCAGACAAGGAAATCCTTATTCAACAGGTACCTCTCATTGAGGGGGCCTATGCGGCTGCAGCCTTGCTTCAGGCAGGAGCGAGTGAGGTTGAAATCTTATCTCAGATTAATGAATTGACTATTCAAAAATAGAATAAAGGAAAACTATGACAAATCAAATTAAGTACAACTGGGCTAGTCTTGGAACTGGCGTAATTGCCAACGAATTGGCACAAGCCTTGGAAGCTCTTGGAGGGAAACTCTATTCCGTTGCCAATCGTACCTATGACAAGGGTGTAGCCTTCGCTGAAAAATATGGCATTGAAAAGGTTTATGAAGAGATTGACCAAGTATTTGAAGATCCTGAAGTGGATATTATCTATATCTCAACGCCTCACAATACGCATATTAATTACCTTCGCAAGGCCTTAGCAGCTGGCAAGCACGTCCTCTGTGAAAAATCTATCACCCTAAATAGTGAGGAATTGGCAGAAGCTATTCAACTCGCCGAAGAAAATCATGTTAAACTGGCAGAAGCCATGACCATTTTCCATATGCCTATCTATCGAAAACTCTCTGAAATCGTGGAAAGTGGTAAGTTGGGACCTCTTAAGGTTATCCAGATGAACTTCGGTTCTTACAAAGATTATGACATGACCAACCGCTTTTTCAATCGTAATCTGGCTGGTGGTGCCCTACTTGATATCGGTGTCTATGCCCTTTCCTTTGTACGTTGGTTCATGACGTCGCAACCGACAGAGATGGTTTCACAGGTTAAATTAGCCCCAACTGGTGTTGATGAACAAGCGGGCATTCTCCTTACCAATGCAGAAGGGGAAATGGCGACGGTGACGTTAAGCCTTCATGCTAAACAACCTAAACGTGGTACTATCGCCTATGACAAGGGCTATATCGAACTTTATGAATACCCACGTGGGCAAAAGGCGGTCATCACCTATACGGAAGATGGCTCACAAGAAGTCATCGAAGCAGGAGAAACCGCTAAAGCTCTCCAGTATGAGGTCCTCGATATGGAAGCAGCTGTTGCAGGCGAGGATGATCATACTTACCTCAATTACAGCCGAGATGTCATGGATCTCATGACACAACTCCGTAAAGACTGGGGTTTGACCTACCCAGAAGAAGAGTATTACCCACTATAACCCCACTGACACTAAACAAAAGCTTTTTGGGTGACAAGAACTGCTAATTCTAACAAATGGTTACAATTCTTGTATGACAGTTAGAAAGGTAGCAAGAGGGGGACTTTCACTTGTGTAAGCGTTTCAAAGCGTGTATAATATAGTTAGAAAGATAGGAAAAGGAGATGTGTAGTGTCTAGTATTACAATTGAAGCGAGCAAGGTGGCTAGAAAGAGTCCTATTAGGGTTGATACTAGTCTTGTGGGAACGGTTTCTGGGGTTGAAGATGTGACAGTCTCCCTACCTTCAACAAAAGCTCGTCTAAGAGTTGGCAAATGGGGCTATAAGTCTAATACGATTACTGTTGAGGATGGCCAAACTGTTCGGGTTACCAGTAATTTTATAAATCGCCTCATAACGGTAGCACCATTGTTTCTATACTTTATTGGAGGTCGTTACCTCCCACTCATTGCTGTTCTATCTACTATAATTTTGCTTTTTAGTTTACCCTTTCTCAAGTTAGAAATCGTAGACTAATTAGAATCGGGAGTGGCCTAGCCCTCTGTTTGATACTTTTAACTCACTTTTTCATAAAAATGCTAGGCTGCTCTCCATTTTTTGAGAAAAGGTTGAGACGAGAAAGTGGGTTGTCAAAAAGGGAACTTGATAGAGTTCTCCTTTTTTTTATTAAGCCAGTTTCCTTGTCCATTTTGAAAAGACCCCAGTTAGTAAAACTGAGGTCTTTGATGTTTCTAGTGATTTATTATTTACGATACAATTTGTCGTATTGATAGTAAGGGTCGAAGGTCACATTGATACCAAGCTTACGGAGAACATTTTTATCTTCATCAGTAAGGATGATGGTTGAGTGGAGTTCAGAACCCTTGAGGTTACCAAGTTCCTCCATGGCACGCGCCGCATCCGCATTGTTAGCAGCTGTGATGGCCAAGGCAATGAGGATTTCGTTTGAGTGGAGGCGAGGGTTACGGCTACCCAGATGGTCAATTTTCAGACCTTGGATAGGTTTAACCACTTCAGGCTCGATAAGTTTAGTATCCTTATCAATACCTGCAGAAGTCTTGATAGCATTGATCAAAGCAGCCGCAGTTGGACCAAAGAGTTCTGAATTCTTACCAGTGACGATTTGTCCATTTGGCAATTCGAGGGCAAGAGCAGAACCACCTGTTTCTTCAGCCTTAGCGCGTGCTGCAACGACCACTTGGCGATCTTCAGGAGTAATGCCAAGATCGTTCATGAGCAACTCAATCTTCTTGACAGCGGTCTCAGGAACACGTTCATTTTTGAAATCAAGTACAGTTTGATAGTAGCGACGGATGATTTCTTGTTTAGAAGCTTCTTTGGCGGCCTCATCATCCGTAATGGCAAAACCAACCATGTTAACACCCATATCTGTAGGTGAAGCGTAAGGAGACTCACCAAGGATACGCTCAAGCATACGTTTGAGGACTGGGAAAATCTCGATGTCACGGTTATAGTTTACAGTAGTCTTGCCATAAGTTTCCAAGTGGAATGGGTCAATCATATTGACATCATCAAGGTCGGCAGTGGCAGCTTCATAGGCCAGGTTAACTGGGTGATGAAGCGGCAAATTCCAAACTGGGAAGGTTTCAAATTTAGCATAACCTGACTTGATGCCATTGATTTGGTCGTGGTACATGTTAGACATACATGTCGCCAATTTACCAGAACCAGGACCAGGAGCAGTAACGACGATAAGGTTACGGCTAGTCTTGATATAGTCATTTTTTCCCATACCCTCAGGTGAAATGATATGGTTCATATCCGTTGGGTAGCCCTTGATAGGGTAGTGGATGTAAGACGTGATGCCATTTTTTTCCAATTGGTTACGGAAAGCATCGGCTGCAGGTTGACCAGAATACTGTGTAATAACAACAGAACCTACATAGATATTGAGCTCGTTGAATTTATCAATCAGACGAAGCACCTCTTGGTCGTAGGAAATGCCAAGGTCACCACGAGCCTTAGAGTGCTCGATATTGCTGGCATTGATGGCAATGACCACTTCAACCTGATCTTTGAGCTCTTGAAGTAGCTTGATTTTATTGTCAGGTTCATAACCAGGAAGGACGCGGGCAGCGTGGAAATCTTCCAACATCTTACCACCAAACTCCAAGTAGAGCTTGCCGTCAAACTGGTTAATGCGCTCCAAAATATGGTCGCGTTGCAGATTCAAATACTGTTCTGAACTAAAAGCTTGTTTCTTCATAAAAAAAATACCTCTGAGAAAAATTATATCAAATGCCTGAGGTAAATGCTATTGGCGAAAGACGATTTGTTGGATTTTAAAATAACTCCAATGTATATCTTTTTCTTTTTATCAACAATAGTGTATTTGAGTGGGTTATTGCATTTTGATATAATAGAAATCATGATGAGTATTATTTTTACAATATTGTTATTTTCAGTTGTGTTTTGTATTTTTCTATTTCCATATTTTAAGAAAAATAGAATATTAGCCATTGGCCCTAGTATTATACTTGTTATTATTTTGATAGCATTTGGTGGTCTTACTACTTCTCAGTGGGGATTTCTTTCTGCTGCCTTGGCAGTTGGCTCTATGTTATTTACAGAAGATTTTTTTACAAAATTTTTTGGAGTTAAATTATCTTTAAGAGCAAGCTCTATTTTAGTACGTGGAAGAGTGATAATAGTTCTAATGGCACCAATATTATTTATCTCAGTAAATCTAATAACATCACAATGTGTTGAGGAAAAAATTCTACATAATAAATTAGAGTATATTAAATATGACCCTAAAGAAGTTAAATTATTTGAAAATGGTAAAGAAATAAAGGCAATTGGAGATAGTAGTTTAAGGAATACAAAGTACATTCTTGATTTTATTGATGGAGAACATGTAAGACATGGAATAATAAGTTTAGAATTTGATAAAATAATAAATAAATTATATTCATTTAAAGATTTAACTGTAAAGTATCGAGGCATTGATTTTAAGATAGAAAATGTTACTTTTGATGAGCAAATGGGAGTTTACTATTTATTTGTGCATAAAAGAAACTTAAATAATAACGAGACAATTGCTAAGTTATTGACATCTCTACTTAGATTTATTTTTATTGAGTTAATTGGAATGGTATGTATAAATGTTTATTTTCGTTGCTTTTATAGAAATCCCAAAGAAAATTGGTTGTTAAAATTTATTAGTCGTGAAAAATCGGGTATTGATATTCAAGGTCATTGGTTCTTGTTGAATAAGTATGAATTTGATAATAGGGAGTTCTTATTTTCAGTGTCAAGTTTTTATATTCTAGGTAATCTATTATACATAGGAAAAGAAGTTTATCAATTAATTAAAAAAAATGATAAAATAAGCATAAAATCGCAACCGGGAGTCTCTTTTGAGATTATAGATGACTATACTATAAAGTACGACGAATATACGTTTATACATTCATATTCTAAAAAGAAAAAAGATTTGTTTGTAAAATATAAGGTTCCAAAGAATAGGTTTGGAAACAAAGTATATTTTAAAGAATCAAATGAAAAAATTTTGTTAGGTGAAGATTTAGCAGATAAGGAAAATGTACTTTGTTTGGATATGCAGAATAATAAATTAATTGAAACACGATTAAAATTTCAAAAAAAATGTTATTTTGTAGCGGAGGAAATAACTAATTTAGAATTACCAGAACAAAGCATTCTCTATAGCAGTGAAGATATACCAATAGTATACATTAATAAACCTGACAAACGCGAGATAATTGTTGGTGGTGTAAGGTATATTGAAATTAAAAATCAATAAGATTAAACATTCAATAGTATTTTGTTAATAATCCAATACTTTTCTTTAGAAAAGTGTTTGATTATTTTGATAGAGATGTACTAAGTTTTTCAGTCATCTAATGTTAAAAGTTACAAGTGATTTTGCCTATTATCTTGAATCTAAGTTTCCTATTTTTTGGATAAAGGCGTATAGATCTTTAAACAACGTTGGTGATCCGAGTTTCAAAATCTTGTCTTGTATGTAGAAGAAGTTGTTTTCTAAAAAGTTTCAGATAAGTTTGACTATATTTTTTGGAGATTTCGAACGGTTTTTTATTGCCTCATTACATAGCTAACTTATAAAGGAGTTGTGCTAAAATTTTACTTTCCTCTGCTGACAACTGGTAATTGCTGATACCTTAAGCCATGTTTTGAACTAGATTTGTTTTAAGGGGCTATTAGTATTTAATTTTATATCAGACTGGTCTTTTGAAGAGAATAGGAATTATTGCAATTTTAAATCCATATATATTTATCATTATAGAATACTCATGTAGAAATATTGAGTTAATCGTTATTGTATAGAGATCCGCCATTGACTCGGTGAGCAGTCATAATACTGCCGAAATGCTTTTGAAAAATGCAAAGGGTCCAGATAGCCTACAGAATAGGCGATAATTTTTATAGGTTGATCAGTGGTTTTCAAGAGTTCATTAGCTCGATTCATGCGTACTTCGAGCAGGTATTCTTTGGGAGAAATCTTGTGGAAGTCTTTGAAGATGGAGGACAAATAGGAACGATGAACGCCTAGCTTATCGGCAATCTCTTGGATACTAATGTCTTGTGAGTTATAACCTATATCGATGAGGTGTTTGGCTTCACGATAGAGTTTGCAACTGGGCGAGATGGTTTCTTGATCAAGGTTAGGTGAGAGGTCATTTAATCGGTGCATGAGTTCATAGAGTTGACTGATAACATGCAGTTGCGAGGACTTACTTTCGTCGAACCTTTCTGCATCTTTGACAATAGTCTCTATGAAGCTACCTAATGCTTCGGTGTGAGGGGACGACTTAAGATAGGCTGTTTCATGGATTTGTGAGAGGTGAAAGTACTCCTGAGCTTTGATACCACTAATCCCCAGCCAATAGTAGGACCAAGGAGTCTGATTATCCGCAAAATAGTAGGTGACTTCACCTGGTATGAGTAAAAAAATGTCTCCCTTTTGAAGGGGGATTTTTTGGCCCTTGTATTCAAGGCAGCCTTTGCCTTCAGTGATGTAATGGAGAACGTAATTTTCCCGAATGGCAGGACCAAAGAACTGGTCTGGTAAACAATCCTCATAGCCGTAAAAATCAAGACGTAAATCTAAGGTTCCTGTTTCAAGTTCTGAAAAAATAATCATAGCACAACCTCCTTACCTAACATTTTACCATATATTTGCAACAAAATTCCATTTTAGAAAGCGCATACATCATCTATAATAAAGCTTGTAAAAAAGGAGAATATCATGAGTATTACTATTAACAAGAACTATTATTACATCAACAGTAAAGAATTGTCACTTATCATTGAAGAAAGGGAAGGAGACCTTTTACTGAGACACCTTGGGCGTAAGATTACAAATTATCATGGCTCAAATGCTATAAATGAAAGAGATCACGCTTTTTCAGGACAGCTTAATCCAGACGTCAGAACATATAGTTATGATACACAACGCCAGGTTTTGGGTCTACATGGCTTGGGAGATTTTCGTCAACCGTCTTTAAAAATCCAGCATGGGGTCTCAGATGTGACACGCTTTGAATTTTTAAAAGCAGAAGTGGTCGAAGGAATATCACCAGAAAGCAAACTGCCATATCCCCATTCTTTGGAAAAAGCAGAAACGCTGATTTTCACCTTAGTCGATAAAGTTGCTGATTTGGAGTTAAAACTCTACTACACAGTGGTTGAAGACAACAACACCATCGTAACTTATAGCGAAGTCATCAATAACTCTAATCAAGCGGTGGTTATCCACCGAGCGCTCAGCGCTATGGCTGATGTACCTGCCCGTGACTATGATGTGGTCACTCTCCAAGGCGCTTACGCTCGTGAGAAAACGGTTCGTCGCCAAAGAGTTGAGCAAGGTATCTTTAAAGTTGCCTCTAACCGTGGGGCTTCAGGTCATGCTCAGACACCAGCTTTGATTCTTTGTGATCACGAAGCTAGTGAAGGATCAGGCGAGGCCTTGGCTTTCCAACTCATGTATAGCGGTAACTTCCAAACATTTGTCCAAAAGAGTCAGATCAATGAAGTCCGTGTAGCTATCGGAATTGAGGATGAGAACTTTACCTGGGAACTTGCTTCAAACGAAAGTTTTGAGACACCAGTTGCCCTCATTACCTACTCCCATCAAGGTTTGACTGGAGTTAGTCAAGAAAGTAAGGCCTTTGTTACAGATTACATCATTCCTAAGCAGTTTGCCCATGAGGAGCGTCCTATTCTTCTTAATAACTGGGAGGCAACCTACTTTGATTTTGAAAAAGAAAAACTGCTTGAGTTAGCTGAAGATGCTAAACAAGTAGGTGTTGAACTCTTTGTTTTGGATGATGGTTGGTTTGGAAATCGTTTCGACGACAACCGTGCTCTAGGAGATTGGTTCGTCAATGAAGAAAAACTTGGTGGACCGCTTCAAGACTTGATTGAAAAAGTTCATGCCAAGGGGCTTAAGTTTGGTCTTTGGTTTGAGCCTGAAATGATTTCGGTGGATAGCGATCTTTATCGTAAACATCCAGACTGGGCCATCCAAGTGCCTAATTATGGTCATACTTACTCACGTAACCAACTTATGTTGAACTTAGCTAATCCAGATGTGGTGGCTTACTTGAAAGATGTCTTAGATAAGATTCTTACAGATAATGCTATTGATTATGTTAAATGGGATTATAACCGTAACATGACTAACATCGGAAATGGTGCAAACTACCTTGAAAGCCAGATGCAGAGTCATCAATACATGTTGGGACTATATGACTTGGTAGAATTCCTGACAAGTAAGCATGAGAATATTCTCTTTGAATCATGTTCAGGTGGAGGAGGTCGAAACGACCTCGGTATGATGCGTTACTTCCCACAAGTTTGGGCGAGTGATAACACGGATGCTATTGCACGTTTACCAATTCAATATGGTTCAAGCTATCTTTACCCAACTATTTCTATGGGGGCTCACGTATCAGCTGTTCCTAATCACCAAATGGAACGTACAACGCCTTTGGAAACACGTGGAGATGTAGCTATGATGGGGAATTTAGGCTACGAATTGGATTTGACGAGCTTGACTCAGGAAGAAAAAGATGTCATTGCTGGACAAATCGCTCATTATAAGGATATTCGTCCAGTGGTTCAATTTGGTCAGCAATACCGCCTCATAAATCCTGAAGCTGGAAGCAATGAAGCAGCTGTTCAATTTAACTATGAAAATAAGGTTCTAGCAACCTATATCCGAGTTCTTTCAACAGTTGAGACGGTTGAAACGACTCTCAAACTAAAAAATCTCGATCAAGATGCCAACTACATGTTACAAGGAACAGGCCAAGTTTATTCTGGTGCTGAACTGATGTATGCAGGAATCACAGTCGTTCTTCCACAGGGAGACTTCCTCAGTAAACAATTTTATTTTGTCAAAGTAGATTAAGTGTTTAGTGGTATAGGTGTTTATCTGGATGTTAATTTGAACTAAGGTGTGCAAAAATGTTTGTAAACTTTAACAAGGTTCTTTAATAAATTAGCCTTGTTGTCAGGGTGGTATGAATTTTTATAGATTTGACATTTAAGCTGTTTTCTAAGAGAGAACAATAGAAGAGACTGGAAGAAATTCCAGTCTCTTTTTGCGTTTTCAATTTTAGAAGATATTTAATAGTAAGAAATTATTTCGTACTTTCTCTCAGAGTCAGTTTAGTGCCCAACATAGTAAGTGTCGGGATTTCTCTTGGAGCCAAGACTTGTTTATTGAGGACATCCATGGCCGTTCGTCCCATTTCTTCGGTATAAACAGTAACACTAGAAAGTGGCGGATAAACTTGTTTGGCTAGACTGGTGTCATTAAAGGAGATAATCTGGATATCTTCTGGGACATTAATGCCATTTTCCTGAAGGGCTCTAAGAGCACCGATAGCCAGACTGTCACTAGCTGCAAAGTAGGCATCTGGTAGGGGTGTACCACTTGCTATTTTAGAGGCTAAAAGGTCATAGCCAGATCGAACTGTAAAATTACCTGAAAGAATCAAAAGAGGGTCATAGATGCTCTTTTCAATACAGTAGTTACGATAAGAACGTAAACGAGGCTCCGGAACGATTTCAGTTGAATCCGTTGTTTTTTCTTGCCCTGTTAAAAGACCGATGCTCTTACACCCTTGCTCAGTGAGATAACTTAGTGCCGTTTGAACAGCATTTTCAAAGTCAGTTGTCACACAAGGATGTCCCTGAAGTAGGGTATCACTATCTACAAAGACCAGTGATCTACCCAATGATTCCAATTCAGTAATCTGTTCACGACTAAACTTTCCGATACAAAGTATACCTATGACTTCTTCAGCGAGACTAAAAGGAATGTCATTGAAATAACGAAGCATCTCGTAGTCTAGCTCATGGGCTCTTGTTTCAATTCCAAGCCGAATGTTGTAGTAGTAGAGATCGTCTAACTCATCTTCCTCACTTACCCATTGGATAATTGCCACTTGATGTTTTTCTTTTTTCAAGGTTCCGATTTTCTTATGTTTGGTATATCCGATTTCATCTGCCGCAGTTAAAATACGGTGCCTGGTTTCTTCAGTAACGGAGAGGTTTTCATCTTGGTTGAGAACACGTGAAACAGTTGCGATTGATACATCAGCCAATTTTGCGATATCTTTTAATGTAGCCATATTGTTCTCCTTTCATCCAAAGTATATCATAAATTCTAAAATTTTACCTATTTTTTACTAAAAAAACAGTAAAAATATTGATTTTCCTTGTGAAAGGGGTTACACTGTTAGTGTAAAAAAGAATAAGCGAGGTACATCCTATGAAGACATCACAGTTAAGAGAAAAGTTTAAAGAAGTTTTTGGTGTAGAAGCAGAACATACTTTCTTTTCTCCAGGTCGTATTAATTTGATTGGTGAGCATACGGACTACAACGGTGGTCATGTATTTCCAGCAGCCATTACCCTAGGTACTTACGGAGCGGCCCGCAAACGTGATGACAAAGTTTTGCGTTTCTTCTCAGGTAACTTTGAGGATAAAGGCATCATCGAAGTACCACTTGAAAATCTTCGTTTTGAAAAAGAACACAACTGGACAAACTATCCAAAAGGTGTTCTTCATTTCTTGCAAGAGGCTGGTCATACGATTGATTCAGGTATGGATATTTACATCTATGGTAACATTCCAAATGGATCAGGCTTGTCATCATCATCATCTTTGGAATTGTTGATTGGTGTTATTGCTGAAAAACTTTATGACCTTAAATTGGAACGCCTTGACTTGGTTAAAATCGGTAAGCAAACTGAAAATGACTTTATCGGCGTTAACTCTGGTATCATGGACCAATTCGCTATTGGTATGGGAGCTGATCAACGTGCGATTTACTTGGATACAAATACTTTAGAGTATGACTTGGTACCACTTGACCTTAAAGACAATGTTGTTGTTATCATGAACACTAACAAACGTCGTGAATTGGCTGATTCTAAATACAATGAACGTCGTGCTGAATGTGAAGCAGCTGTATCTGAACTTCAAGAAAAACTTGATATCCAAACACTTGGTGAATTGGACCTTTGGACATTTGATGCATACAGCTACTTGATTAAAGATGAAAACCGTATCAAACGTGCCCGTCATGCGGTTCTTGAAAATCAACGTACACTTCAAGCTCGTAAAGCACTTGAATCAGGTGATTTGGAAGGATTTGGTCGTCTTATGAATGCTTCTCACGTGTCATTGGAACATGATTACGAAGTTACAGGTCTTGAGCTTGATACTTTGGCACACACAGCATGGGAACAAGAAGGTGTTCTTGGAGCTCGTATGACAGGAGCGGGATTTGGTGGATGTGCCATCGCGTTAGTAAACAAAGATAAAGTTGAAGATTTCAAAAAAGCAGTTGGTCAACGTTATGAAGAAGTCGTTGGTTATGCACCAAGCTTCTATATTGCTGAAGTAGCTGGCGGTTCACGAGTACTTGATTAATGAGAAAGAAGTAGAGATTATGGCTGAAAATTTAGTAAACACTTTTGTAACTCTGGTTATTGAAAATAGTGATTATGAGGAATTGGACCGTATCTATTTGACAAACAAAGTTTTTGCTTTGGTTGGAGAAGGAGTTGCTGATGTTGAAACAGATAGCTCTGAATTGATTGACCTTAAAGACCAGTTGCTTCAAGCAGGTGTTAAAGCTGGTTCTGTAGGTGATCTTAATGAAGAGCAAGATATCATTGGAGCTCAACTCATGGACTTGATTACACCAAGCCCTAGTGCTGTCAATCGTAACTTCTGGGATACTTATAAATCTGCCCCAGAGCAAGCAATTGCTGACTTTTATGCACAAAGTAAACGCAATGATTATGTGAAAGTCAAAGCCATTGCACAAAATATTGCTTATAAAGCACCTACTAAATACGGTGACTTGGAAATTACGATTAACCTTTCAAAACCTGAAAAAGATCCAAAAGCCATCGCTGCAGCTAAAAATGCGGTAGCTTCTGATTATCCAAAATGCCAACTTTGTATGGAAAATGAAGGTTATCTTGGTCGCATCAATCACCCAGCTCGTAGTAATCACCGTGTTATTCGTTTCCAAATGGAAGGAAATGATTGGGGCTTCCAATATTCACCATATGCTTACTTTAATGAACATTCTATCTTCTTTTATGGTAAGCACGAACCAATGCACATCAGTCCATTGACGTTTGGTCGTCTCCTATCAATTGTTGAAGCATTTCCTGGTTACTTCGCAGGTTCAAATGCCGATCTTCCAATTGTAGGTGGTTCAATTCTTACACACGAACACTATCAAGGTGGTCGCCACACTTTCCCAATGGAAGTAGCAGGCATTAAAGAAAAAGTTAGCTTTGATGGATACTCTGATGTTGAGACTGGTATCGTTAATTGGCCTATGTCTGTTCTTCGTCTTAGAAGTGAAGACAAGGAAAGACTTATTGCTCTTGCAACCAAAATTTTAAATTGTTGGCGTGGTTATTCAGACGAAAAAGCTGGTGTCTTGGCTGAGTCTGATGGACAACCTCACCACACCATTACCCCAATTGCTCGTAGAAAAGACGGCAAATTTGAATTGGATTTGGTTCTTCGTGACAATCAAACTTCTGAAGAACATCCAGACGGTATCTACCACCCACATAAAGATGTTCAACACATTAAGAAAGAAAACATTGGTTTGATTGAAGTTATGGGATTGGCCATTCTTCCACCTCGTTTGAAAACAGAACTTAAAGATGTTGAAGACTATCTATTGGGTCAAGGCAATCAAGTAGCTCCAATTCACCAAGAATGGGCAGATGAACTCAAAGCTCAAAATCCGAATGTTACGGCTGAGGAAGTGACAGAAGTTGTTCGACAATCTGTTGCAGATATCTTTGCTCGTGTACTAGAAGATGCAGGTGTTTATAAGACTAATAGTGAAGGCTTAGATCAGTTTAAAGCATTTGTAGATTTTGTAAATTTAGCTGATTAATTGTTTTTTCTGAAGAAAGGAGATAAGAAATGGCAATTTTAGTATTAGGTGGAGCTGGTTATATCGGTTCTCACATGGTTGATCGCTTAGTTGAAAAAGGTCAAGAAAAAGTAGTAGTAGTAGATAGTTTGGTAACCGGTCACCGTGCTGCCGTACATCCAGATGCTATTTTCTACCAAGGCGATCTCTCTGATCAAGATTTTATGAGAAAGGTCTTCAAAGAAAATCCTGATGTTGATGCCGTTATTCACTTTGCGGCCTATTCATTGGTTGGTGAATCAATGGAAAAACCACTCAAATATTTTGATAACAATACAGCTGGAATGGTTAAATTGCTTGAAGTTATGAACGAATGCGGTGTTAAATACATTGTCTTCTCATCAACAGCAGCAACTTACGGTATCCCAGAAGAAATTCCAATTCTTGAAACAACACCACAAAATCCTATCAACCCATATGGTGAAAGTAAGTTGATGATGGAAACTATCATGAAGTGGTCTGATAAAGCTTATGGTATTAAATATGTGCCACTTCGTTACTTCAACGTTGCTGGTGCAAAACCTGATGGATCTATCGGTGAAGACCATGGTCCAGAAACTCACCTTCTCCCAATTATCCTTCAAGTAGCTCAAGGTGTTCGTGAAAAAATCATGATTTTTGGTGATGACTACAACACTCCTGATGGTACAAATGTTCGTGACTATGTTCACCCATTTGACTTGGCTGATGCTCACCTCCTTGCTGTTGAATATCTTCGTAAAGGTAATGAATCTACAGCCTTTAACTTAGGTTCATCAACGGGATTCTCAAACCTTCAAATTCTTGAAGCCGCTCGTAAGGTAACTGGTAAAGAAATCCCAGCTGAGAAAGCTGATCGTCGTCCTGGTGATCCTGATACATTGATTGCTTCATCTGAAAAAGCACGTACAGTTCTTGGATGGAAACCACAATTTGATAACATCGAAAAAATCATCGCAAGTGCTTGGGCATGGCATTCTAGCCATCCAAAAGGGTACGATGATCGAGGATAATTAAAATAATAAAAAAAGGTCAAAGAGTATATATAATTATTGTACTCTTTGTTTTTTGAGGAAATAGTATGAAAATAAACTGCGAAATTATTGGAAAAGTTGATTCAGGCGATGTCAGTAAAATTTCAATGGAAAATAATAATGGTGTTGTCATTTCCACACTCACAACAGGTGCTACACTTCAGGAGTTTTTGGTTCCAACAGAAACTGGTGCTCTTAAAAATATAGTACTTGGTTTCAGTGATTACGAGGATTACTATAAGAATAATTTATGTGCCTGCCAGTCTATTGGTAGGGTTGCTGGAAGAATTGGGAAAGCTTCGTATACTCATAATATGGTTCTTTATAGCCTTCCTAAGAATGAGGGAGAAAACTGTTTACATGGCGGTCCAAAGGGAATGCAGGTTCAAAATTGGAACTATGTCACAAACCTGAATGATGAATATGTTGAGACAAAGTTTGTTAGAAGACTTTATTCAAGTGTAGATGGCTTTCCTGGTGATGTTACAGTCTCTATTAGTTATAGACTTAACAATAATAACCGCTTAACAATACTCTTTGAAGCCTTCGATGTTACAGAGTCAACAGTCTTTAATCCGACAAACCATGTTTACTTTAATCTTAGCGACAAACAGGATTTATCAAGTCATGAGTTACAAATCTATTCAGACTATCGTTTAGAGTTGGATTCTGAGTTAATTCCAACAGGACAAAAAATTAATGTAGATGGAACGAATTATGATTTCAGAAAGACAACTGACTTGCTACCTCGAATTGAAGCAAATAATGGTTTTGATGATTCCTTTGTAGTTGGAGGGGAAACTTGTGATCATGTGAAAGAAGTAGCTATTTTGCATGACAAAGAAAGCGGAGATGGTATTGAAATCTTCTCTAACAGAAATGGTTTAGTTATTTATACTATGGATATTATAGAGGATAATATTTACTTTGCGAGAGATCGAGGAACAATTGCAAAAGGACGAGAAGCTATAGCTATGGAAGCTCAAACACTCCCAGATGCCGTTAATCATACAGATTTTGGAGATATCCTCTTGGAGGAGGGGCATAGTGTAAGCTATGAAATCGGTTTCCAATATTTTAATTCATCAAAATAATCATGTTTTAGTAAAAGTTTAGTAAAAAATCACTAAAACTATTGACAATTTAAACTAATACTTATATAATGTAAGCGTATTCAAAAAACAACTAACAGGAGGTTTTCGTAATGGGAAAATCTAACGGTCAGATGAAGTCTCGTCTATCCTATACAGCTGGTGCTTTTGGTAACGACGTCTTCTATGCAACGTTGTCAACATACTTTATCATGTTTGTGACAACTCACTTGTTTAACACAGGTGATCCAAAGCAAAATAGTCACTACGTACTATTAATTACTAACATCATCGCTATTTTGCGTATCTTGGAAGTATTTATCGATCCATTGATTGGTAACATGATTGATAACACTCATACTAAGTATGGTAAATTCAAACCATGGGTAGTTGGTGGTGGTATCATCAGTTCTATCGCCTTGTTGCTTCTCTTCACCGATTTAGGTGGTTTGAATAAAACAAATCCTTTCTTGTACCTTGTACTTTTCGGAATTATCTACCTTGTAATGGATGTCTTCTACTCAATTAAAGATATCGGTTTCTGGTCAATGATTCCTGCCTTGTCTCTTGACAGTCACGAACGTGAAAAAATGGCAACTTTTGCCCGTATCGGTTCTACAATCGGTGCTAACATTGTCGGTGTTGCCATCATGCCAATTGTTTTGTTCTTCTCAATGACTAAAACTGGTGGTTCAGGAGATAAAACTGGTTGGTTCTGGTTTGCCTTCATCGTTGCTCTTATTGGTGTGATCACATCAATCGCTGTTGGTATTGGTACTCGTGAAGTTGAATCTAAACTTCGTGATAATAAAGAAAAAACTAGCCTTAAACAAGTCTTTAAGGTTCTTGGTAAAAACGACCAATTGATGTGGTTGTCTCTCGGATATTGGTTCTACGGTCTTGGTATTAACTCACTTAATGCCCTACAACTTTACTATTTCACATTCATCCTTGGTGATTCAGGTAAATACTCAATCCTTTACGGATTAAACACTATTGTTGGTTTGGTTTCAGTTTCACTCTTCCCTAGTCTTGCTGGTAAATTCAACCGTAAACGTTTGTTCTATGGATGTATTGCAGTAATGCTCGGTGGTATCGGAATCTTTAGTATTGCAGGTACATCACTTCCATTGATTTTGACTGCAGCTGAACTCTTCTTCATTCCACAACCTCTTGTGTTCCTTGTTATCCTTATGATTATCTCTGACTCAGTAGAATATGGTCAATGGAAATTGGGACACCGTGATGAATCTCTTACTTTGTCAGTTCGTCCACTTGTTGATAAACTTGGTGGAGCAATGTCAAACTGGCTTGTATCTTTGATTGCCGTTGCCGCAGGTATGACAACTGGTGCTAAAGCAGCTGATATTACAGTTCATCAACAAGTTGTCTTTAAACTTAGCATGTTTGGTTTCCCAGCAGCAGCTATGCTTATCGGTGCCTTCATTATTGCTCGTAAGATCACTTTGACTGAAGCACGTCACGCTGAAATCGTCGAAGAATTGGAACATCGCTTTAGCGCAGCAACTTCTGAAAATGAAGTTAAAGCTAACGTCGTATCTCTTGTAAACCCTACAACTGGTCAATTGGTTGACCTCTCAAGTGTTAATGATGAACACTTTGCTTCAGGTAGCATGGGTAAAGGTTTCGCCATTAAACCTACTGATGGAGCTGTCTTTGCACCAATTAGTGGTACCATTCGCCAAGTTCTTCCTACTCGCCATGCAGTTGGTATTGAAAGTGAAGATGGTGTCGTTGTTCTTATCCACGTTGGTATCGGAACAGTTAAACTTAAAGGTGAAGGATTCATTAGTTACGTAGAACAAGGTCAACATGTTGAAGTTGGAGATAAACTTCTTGAGTTCTGGCCACCAATTATTGAGAAAAATGGTCTTGATGACACAGTACTTGTCACTGTAACTAATTCAGAAAAATTCAGTGCTTTCCATCTTGAAAAAGAAGTTGGAGAAAAGGTAGAAGCTTTGTCTGAAGTTATTACTTTCAAAAAAGGAGAGTAATCTATGAACACGACTGAAAAAATTCAAACTTACTTAAACGATCCAAAGATTGTTAGCGTTAATACTGTTGACGCTCACTCAGATCATAAGTATTTTGAATCTCTTGCAGAATTTTCTGAAGGAGAGATGAAGTTAAGACAATCTCTTAATGGAAAATGGAAAATTCACTATGCTCAGAATACAAATCAGGTTTTAAAAGACTTTTATAAAACAGAGTTTGATGAAACTGATTTGAATTTCATCAATGTACCAGGTCATTTAGAGCTTCAAGGTTTTGGTTCTCCACAATATGTGAATACCCAATATCCTTGGGATGGTAAAGAATTCCTTCGTCCACCTCAAGTTCCTCAAGAATCAAATGCTGTTGCATCATACGTTAAACATTTTACCTTGAATGATGCATTAAAAGATAAAAAAGTATTTATCTCATTCCAAGGGGTTGCCACTTCCATCTTTGTATGGGTCAATGGTAACTTTGTAGGATACAGTGAAGATTCATTTACACCTAGTGAATTTGAAATTAGTGATTACCTTGTTGAAGGTGATAACAAGTTGGCGGTAGCTGTTTATCGTTACTCTACAGCAAGCTGGTTGGAAGACCAAGACTTCTGGAGACTTTACGGTATTTTCAGAGATGTTTACTTGTATGCTATTCCAAAAGTTCACGTTCAAGATCTCTTTGTTAAGGGAGATTATGATTACCAAACAAAAGCAGGTCAATTGGATATTGATTTGAAGACTGTTGGTGATTATGAAGATAAGAAGATTAAATATGTTCTTTCAGATTATGAAGGCATCGTTACAGAAGGTGATGCATCTGTTAATGGTGACGGTGAACTATCTGTAAGTCTTGAAAATCTGAAAATTAAACCTTGGAGTGCTGAAAGTCCTAAACTTTACAATTTGACCCTTCATGTTTTGGATGATGACCAAGTTGTTGAAGTCGTTCCAGTTAAAGTTGGATTTAGACACTTCGAAATTAAAGATAAACTCCTGCTTTTGAATGGTAAGAGAATTGTCTTTAAAGGGGTTAACAGACACGAATTTAACGCTAGAACAGGACGTTGTATCACTGAAGAAGATATGCTTTGGGATATCAAAGTGATGAAACAACATAACATCAATGCTGTTCGTACGTCTCACTATCCTAACCAAACACGTTGGTATGAATTGTGTGATGAATATGGACTTTATGTTATCGATGAAGCCAACCTTGAAACACACGGTACATGGCAAAAACTTGGTCTAAGCGAACCTTCATGGAATATCCCAGCTAGTGAACCAGAATGGTTGCCTGCTTGTTTGGATCGTGCCAATAACATGTTCCAACGTGATAAGAACCATGCTAGTGTTATCATTTGGTCTTGTGGTAATGAATCATATGCTGGTAAAGATATTGCTGACATGGCTGATTACTTCCGTAGTGTTGATAATACTCGTCCAGTTCACTATGAAGGTGTTACATGGTGTCGTGAATTTGATTACATTACAGACATCGAAAGTCGTATGTATGCGAAACCAGCTGATATTGAAGAATACCTCACTAACAATCCTCAAAAACCTTATATTTCATGTGAATACATGCACACAATGGGTAACTCTGGTGGTGGATTGAAACTCTACACTGACTTAGAGAAATATCCAGAATACCAAGGTGGATTTATTTGGGACTTCATTGACCAAGCTATTTACAAACCACTTCCAAATGGTAGCGAATTCCTATCATATGGTGGTGACTGGCATGATAGACCTTCTGACTACGAATTTTGTGGAAATGGTATTGTCTTCGCAGATCGTACCCTAACTCCAAAACTTCAAACAGTTAAACATCTTTACTCTAATATTAAGATTGCTGTTGATGAAAAATCAGTAACTATCAAGAATGATAATGTCTTTGAAGATCTTTCTGCTTATACTTTCCTAGCTAGAGTTTACGAAGATGGTAGAAAAGTTAGCGAAAGTGAATATCACTTTGATGTTAAACCAGGTGAAGAAGCAACATTCCCAGTAGAATTCGCTGTTGGATCTTCAAATGCTGAACGAATTTATGAAGTTGCTTGTGTTCAGAATGAAGCAACTGAATGGGCTCCAAAAGGACATGAAATTGTTCGTGGTCAATATGTTGCTGAAAAGATTAGCACTGAAACACCAGTTAAGGCTCCTTTGAATGTTGTTGAAGGCGACTTCAACATCGGAATCCACGGACAAAACTTCTCTATCTTGCTTTCACGTGCACAAAATACGCTAGTATCTGCTAAGTATAATGGTGTTGAATTCATTGAGAAAGGTCCTAAACTTAACTTTACTCGTGCTTACACTGACAACGACCGTGGTGCTGGATATCCATTCGAAATGGCAGGCTGGAAAGTTGCTGGAAACTATAGTAAGGTTACAGATACTCAAATTCAAATTGAAGATGACTCTGTTAAAGTGACTTATGTTCATGAATTGCCTGGCTTGTCTGATGTCGAAGTTAAGGTAACTTATCAAGTTGACAGCAAAGGTAGAATCTTTGTTACTGCAGATTATGAAGGTAAAGCAGGTTTGACAAACTTCCCTGAATTTGGTCTAGAATTTGCTATCGGTTCACAATTTACAAACCTAAGCTATTATGGATACGGTGCAGAAGAAAGCTACCTTGATAAACTTCCTGGTGCCTATCTTGGTCGATATGAAACATCTGTTGAAAAGACATTTGCTCCATATCTAATGCCACAAGAATCTGGTAATCACTATGGTACTCGTGAATTTACAGTATCTGATGATAACCATAATGGTCTTAAATTCACCGCACTTAATAAGGCATTCGAATTCAGTGCTTTGCGTAACAGTACTGAACAAATTGAAAATGCTCGTCATCAATATGAATTGCAACAATCTGATGCTACATGGATTAAAGTTCTTGCTGCTCAAATGGGTGTCGGTGGTGACGACTCATGGGGTGCTCCAGTTCATGACGAATTCTTGGTTAACTCAGCAGATAGCTATCAATTGAGCTTCGTGATTGAACCACTCAACTAAAGTATTATTGGACTTTGCCTCCAACGATATATTTGATAAAGGAAACTCGAAAGGGTTTCCTTTTGTCATGGTTTGAAGTAAGAAAAAAGGAAACAGACCTCTGTTTCCTTTTAAAATATAACTCAGTTTTCAATTCCCTTAAAAATGGGAGTGGTCAAGTAAAATTATGAAAAAGTGAGTTAAAGTTATTGATATAGAGAAGGGACTAAACCACTCCCAAGGCGTTAATGATTTTTTGTAGCTTTAAATGAAACTTGAAGATTATGCCTTGACGTTAATCGTCCAATGGCACTCTATCTAATATAAGTATACAACTTTGAGTTTAGATGTCCCAAAATAAGACTCTATGGATTCTTATCTGTATTGTGATTGGCGACTATTCTTGTCAATAAAAATTTAGGAGGTTGTTGATTTCACTGAGACTATAGTAATGTTCTATGAAAACGTGTACAATAGCAATTAGAGAATAAAACATAGATTGGAGTAGATTGATGACACCATCTTTTGAAGACTTCACAGAAAAAGCAGAAGCATTCTTAGAAGAACATATTACAGAGTATCTCAGTGTGGACATGGCTCTTGAAGATTTTGCAAGACAATACAACCAAGGGCTTTTTGATGAGATTACTTCCCCTGATTCAAAGCAGGAGAGAGCCTGGAAACTTATTGAAGAGGCTTATCATTATTATGAGGACGATCCTTCAAGAAGTCAGGAATTTTTGACAGAAGCTTTAAAACTAGATCCTGAAAATCTTGATGCTAAGCAGATGCTCTTGACTTTTCAAAGTCCTCTTGAACATCTAAAAGGCCTAATTGCTTTAGAAAAAGAGCAAAGGTCCAAGTGGGATCAAGGTCCAAAAATGGGCTGGGCTAATCTTGACGAGCGTCCTTATTTGTCTTTGAAGTATAATCTTGCTAAATTTTATTTAAGCAACAGTATGAAGCGGTTTGCTATTAAGGAATTTGAAGAGATTCTAGAGATAGATGTTCAAGATCACATGGGAGTCCGTTACGAATTGATGGCTACCTATTGTAATCTGGAGGATTTTGATAAGGCTAAAAACTTTTTCGAATGTGAGCAAATGGAATATCATGAAGAAGATTTGATGATAGTACCAATGATGACGGTCTCTCTAATGACGGGACATATTGAGGATGCGGATTTCTATTTTGATCTTCTCTATGCAAAAAATCCAGAGTTCGAAAATTATTTAAAAATGATTGAACAAGGTGATGAAGAGCGTCTAGTTGCCGAAACGCTTAAAGTCAACCCTATCTTATTTGAAGCCAATAGTATGCAAAGTCTTTTGATGGTTTTTAATCAAGTCGTTGATCTGTCCCAGTCAGAATATTATTTTACTTGGTTAATCGAAAAATATTGTGCAAAACGTCCACAAAGACATGTTGCGAAAAAGAAAAATCCAGAATTGCACAAACTAATTAGAGAATTGGAAAAAAGTATAGAACCAAGCAAAGCCCTCCAAGGTCTTTCAATAAGTGTGGAGCGTATACTTCGTCAACATGGCTTAATAGAATTTAAAGATTTTAAAAAGAAAACGGAAGAGGAAGTAGCAGCGATTAGAGGAGTTGGAAAGGTGAGCATGGAAATCCTTAAAGAAAATGGTGTTGTCTTTAAAATGAAGCGGAAAAAGAAGTAAGGAACTATTCATCAAACAAGCTGTAGCAAATCTTTGCAATTTTATCTTATATCCTTTAAGATAATTCTGTTACAACTTGAAAAGGAGAACAGGATGGAAACATATACACTTTCAAATGGCGTTACGGTTCCTAAAATTGGTTTTGGGACTTGGCAGATTCCAGAAGGGGAAGAAGCTTATAACAGCGTTAGTTTCGCACTTAAGGCGGGTTACACACATATTGATACGGCGCAAATCTACGGTAACGAGGTTTCTGTAGGCAAGGCGATTGCAGATAGTGATGTGGCGCGTGAGGATATTTTCCTAACGACTAAACTCTGGAATGACAAGCACGATTACGATTTGGCTAAGGCCTCTATCGACGAGTCTCTTGAAAGACTAGGTGTGGATTATTTGGATCTTTTGCTCATCCACTGGCCTAATCCAAAGGCTCTTCGTGAGAATGATGCTTGGAAGGTTGGCAATGCAGGTGCTTGGAAGGCAATGGAAGAAGCCTACAAAGATGGTAAGTTGCGTGCTATCGGTGTGTCTAACTTTATGCAGCATCACCTTGATGCTCTCCTTGAAACGGCTGAAATTGTGCCACATGTCAATCAAATTCTTTTGGCTCCAGGTTGTGCCCAAGAAGATTTGGTTGCCTATTGCCAAGAGCGTGACATTCTTCTTGAAGCCTACAGTCCACTAGGTACTGGTAGCATTTTTGGAAATGAAGACGTTGAAGCAGTGGCTGAACGTAACGGAAAATCTGTTGCTCAAGTTGCCTTACGTTGGAGCCTTCAAAAAGGTTTCTTGCCACTACCTAAGTCAGTGACAGCAAAAAATATCGAGGCCAACTTGGATATCTTTGACTTTGATTTGTCAGAGGAAGATATGGCAGTATTGGATAAGATTCAAGGCAGCAAGACTCAGGATGACCCCGATTCAGTAGATTTTTAATAGGATTGCAAGCAACTCGTGAGGGTTGCTTTTTTCTTCTGTTTTACGAATAAAAGTGTGAATCTATCATCGAAATTGACAAAATGGAGGAGTGGTAATACAATGGTGTTACAAAAGAGAACGAGGTTAAGGACATGACAACAATTACATTGAAAGTTTCAGAAGCAGATAAGAAGTTCATGCAGGCAATTGCGAAATTTGAAGGGGTATCCTTGTCAGAATTAATTCGTACCAAAACTTTAGAAGCTATTGAGGATGAATACGATGCTAGAGTCGCTGATTTGGCCTTAGCAGAATATGAAGAGTATCTAGAAAACGGTGGGGAGGTGCTCAATTGGGATGACCTATAAGATAGTACCAACCCCTAAATTTGCCAAAAGTTTTAAAAAGTTGGATCCTTTTGTTAGAAAACAAATTAAGGCTTATCTCAATCTCGTGACAGAGAATCCAAGAGCCAAGGGTAAGGCCTTGGTTGCCAATCGCACTGGACAATGGCGCTATCGTATTGGTGCCTATCGTGTTATTGTCAATATTCAGGACAATGAACTAATCATACTTGCCCTCGAAGTCGGTCATAGACGTGATATTTATTAGAATCAAGACTCAGGATGACCCCGATTCAGTAAATTTTTAATAGGATTGCAAGCAACTCGTGAGGGTTGCTTTTTGCTTGTTTCTTTTGATTTGCTATAATGAAACTGTCATTTGTTTATTTATAGATGGGAGTTACGTAATGGAGTCTCGAAATCTTTTGCCTCAGAATACACGTATGATGGCCAATTTGCTCAGTTTTTCAGGAGGAGCTTTGGATGTCTTTTGTCATATGTATTACCATAGTTTGGTTGCCACTCAGACAGGGAATATTCTCCTGTTAGTTGCTGACTGGCGTAGTAGTAGCATGTACCATAATATGTTACGATGCTTTTCCATACTTTTCTTTTCCTTAGGTTTTCTTTTTGGCATGTGGTTTAAAGATCATCGTAAGAATGCTTACTGGCGTGTTTATGGTCTACTTCCTCTGTGTGTGATGACTGCCATTTTACCATTCTTAACACCAAATGCTCTATTAGAGCTTCCGATTATTGCTTTTTCTGCAGGTGTCATGATGAAGACTTTTACTGGTAGTCAGATTGAAAATCACCCCTTTGTGATTTTTATGACTTCAGGCAATTATCGAAGGATGCTGACGGCACTTTACTATGTTATTCAGGGGAGCGAGGATCAGAAAGAATATCGTCGCCAGGCGGTCAATTATGGTTTTATCGTAGGTAGTTTTGTGGTTGGTGCAGTTGTATCAGCTCTTCTGATGCATTTTATTCATATTAAGTCCATCTGGCTAATTACGATTAGCTTGATTACGATTATGGTTTACTATTCATCAGAGGTGAAACGTCTGGGACTCAAGGAAACTAATCTTTAGGCATTTTTGTAGTAATTATTTTTGATAACAATTGTCTTGTGTTATAATTTTGATTATATTATTTTCATTTAATCAAAAAAAGGAGACATAAGATGCCTGTAGTAAGCAATGATTTTTCAGATATCGTTTATAACCGTCGTTCCATTCGTAACTTTGATCCATCTGTTAAGATTCCGAGAGAAGAACTGTTGGAAATCCTAGACAAGACTGTTACAGCACCATCATCAGTCAACATGCAGCCTTGGCGTTTTGTCGTCGTGGAGAGTGAGGAAGGCAAGGAAAAATTGGAACCCTTTGTCAGCTACAATGGCTTACAAAACGAAACATCATCAGCCATGGTTCTCATTTTTGCGGATTTGAAGAGCCAAGAAAGAGCAGAAGAAATCTATGGTAAGGCCGTTGCGCAAGGAAAAATGCCTGAAGAAGTCAAGGAGAAACAACTATCAAGCATTGTACCAATGTATGAAAATGCTCCTCGTGAAATGATGAATGAAATTGTTCATATTGATGCTAGTCTAGCTGCCATGCAGTTGATGTTGGTCGCTCGTTCTTATGGTTACGATACTAATGCCATTGGTGGCTATAAAAAAGAAGGTCTCGCCAAAGCCTTCGGACTTGACGCTGATCGTCATGTACCAATCTTACTCATTGCCCTTGGTAAGTCCAATGAAGAAGGTTTCGAGTCTGTTCGTTTGAATGCTTCTGATGTGACGACTTTTGCTTAATAAATAATTGACCGTAAGTCTCGGAAGTGGAGGCTCACGGTTTTTGTATGTGGTGACTAAAGAGGGTTCTAAAAACTATAAAGAAATAGGAAAATGGTTGCCAGGAGTATTGAGAAAGTGATTATTTGTGCTTTAACCCACGGTTAAGGTAAGTCCTTTTCCTTTGTGCTATAATGATAGTGAATGTTTAATACAGGGCCGAGTGTGGCCTCTTTTAGGAGTCTTTTATGACAAACTATTTGATCCGAAGTTTTCTCTGGTTTCGTGAGCGTGGTTTTGTTCAAATTACGCAGAAAACTTTGGTTTCGCTTTTTCCCTTTTTCCTATTTTCAGGGATTATTCGGGTGATTTCACTATCTGTTTTTTCGGAGATGGGTTATATTAACCAACTTTTTTCAGTTTCTGATTGGTTGCCGGCCTTTAAGACGTCCGGTCAGGTACTTATTAATCTTTCTAGTTTTCTCGGTGGATTAGCAGGTCCCTTATCGACTTATTTCGCTGGAAAATACACAGCTGGCCACTATGGTAGAAGTACTGGTACGGCTGGTGTGACTTCTCTTTTGGTCAGTTTGATTATAGGATCGCAAGAGTTACTAATGTCTCCACTTAACGATGGCGATTTGACGCGTATCAATTTACCGGCTTCGATTAATATTATGCTGGCTATCTTCGTGGGCTATTTGGTTGGTCAGATCTTCCGATTTTCAAGAGCCAGTGATGACCAAATTGTAGATAAGGACTATATTTATCAGCCTAAGACGGTTCGTCCTATTTTTTTATCTTTAATTTTGGCAATTGGGCTTAATATTCTATTGGTTATTGGTGAACGGGAAAATATCTTTCAGTCTATTAGACAGTTTACATCGACCATTACCGTCACTGGTAATCATCTTTTCTCAACCTTTATGATGGGCCTTTTGAGCACTTTTTCTGCTTGGATTGGGAATAGTCAAGCCTTCGCTCTCAATTCTATAGCTGAAGATAGCTTTGCTTTGGAGAATCTGACTTATGCGGTTTCCCATCATACGACGACAGGGCTTCCCCATCTTTTTACTCTGACAAATCTTTATCACAGTTATGGTTTGGTTGCTGGCGTTGGATCAGTCTTGGCTCTCTTGGTAGCCCTTCTTTTAACCTCAACCAGTTATAAGGACAAGAAAGTCAGTCTTCTCAGCGTTTTTCCTAGTCTCTTTAATAATGGCGCTCCCTTGATGGTGGGTGTACCAGTTTTGCTTAATCTGGTCTATCTTGTTCCCTTTCTGTTAGCACCAATGGTCAACATGGGTATAGCAGCAATTGCTTTGGTGCTTCGTCTTATGCCGGCGGCAGTTTATCCTGTACCAGATGGTACCCCTAGCCTGCTCTATGCTTTCATTGGTACTGGTGGTAGCCTTCGTGCCTTGGCTGTTAGTCTGTTTTGTTTTGCGGTTGATGTCGCTATCTTTATTCCTTTCGTAAGACTTTCTAATAAGGTACAACACGGTTTAAAAGAGGAAGGAGAAACTAATGAAGCTCAATAAAAAAATGAAGTTGGTCTTTGTTTTGGTTGCTGTCTTTCTCATCGGCTTAGCGGTACCTTCTTATAGCTGGACCAAAAAAAATGTCAAGGAAATTGAGACTTTCTACAACTCGAAATTGTCTCCTATTATCATGATTCCGGGGAGTTCCGCTACGGAAAATCGTTTTGATGGTCTCGTGCGTAAGCTAAACCAAGACCGTCGTGGAACTAAGCATAGCCTCCTCAAGGTTAAGGTTTGGAACAATGGGCGTATTACCTTTGAAGGAAAAATCAAGAAAAATGACAATGAACCTATTATTGTTATCGGCTTTGAAAATAACAACGACGGCTACAGCAATATCAAAAAACAAACCAAAATGATGAATCAGGCCTTTGAAGCCCTGCAAAATAAATATAATTTTAATAATTTCAAAGGTCTAGCACATTCAAATGGTGGTTTGATTTATACGGCCTTTATTGAAAATTATCTTAGCGATTACGATGTCAAGATAAATTCCTTGATGACCATCGGGACACCTTATAATTTCACTGAAACTAATATCAAAAATAAATCGGTCATGCTGGCGGATTTCATAGCTGCCAAGAAAAATATCCCATCAACCTTACATGTCTATTCGGTAGCAGGGACTATCACCTATGACTCGGACGAGTTGGTTCCTGATGCCAGTGTTTCAGCTGGGAAGTACATCTATCAGAATCAAGCAAAAAGCTATACTGAAATCACTGTTACGGGCGAAGATGCTCAGCACTCGGACTTACCAACCAATGATGAAGTTGTAGAACTTGTCAAACAACATATCGAAGGGCAAGGTGTCCGTAAGAAGCAAAAGACTAAGCTAGAGCCACAGTGAGTCAGCATAGGATGGTTGGTCAGTTCTAGTTATCATTTTTAGAAGTCACAATCAGATAGAGTCTATGATGGCTCTATCTTTTTTAGTCCTAAGATTGATTCAATAAGTTGTTGTAACTTATTGATTTACAACTTTCTTTTTGTTATAATCAAGTAAAATAACAAAGAAGAATGAGAGGTCCCTAATATGCAAATTCCAAGTCGGTTTACCATTGCTGTTCACGTTTTAACCTTGATTGCACTGAACAAGGACAATGAAACCAAGTTAACCAGTGACTTTATGGCTGGTAGTGTAGGCGTCAATCCGGTTATTATCCGAAAAACCTTGTCGCAACTTAAGAAAGCAGACTTAATTTCAGTTCAAAGGGGAACAGGTGGGGCCACATTAGTCAAATCACCGGAGGAGATTAATCTTCTTCAGGTTTATCGTGCGGTGGATAGCATCGGTCCAAGCGGTCAACTTTTTAGTTTCCATGACCATCCTAATCCAGAGTGTCCAGTAGGACGTAATATTCATGGGATTTTGGATCAGAGCCTAGAAGACGTTCAAATGGCAATGGAAAAAGAACTGCAAAAGAAAACCCTAGCTGGTATTTTAAAGGATGCCAAGACTCATTGGAAGGAAGCAGGGGCTTGATTTTTAAATATGAGACTCCAAGAAATCGAAAGTTATTCGGTTTCTTTTTTATTTCCGAGATGTAATAATTGACATTACAATAAAACTAAGTATAATAATGTCATAGGAATGATTACAACAAAGAAGAAAAACATATGACATACGACTACAATAGTAAGATTTACCTCGCAGAAGCGGTACTCAATGTGAAGGACTTGGCACGTCAGACAGCTTTTTATACACAGGTTATAGGACTTGAAATCCTATCTCAAACTGCAACAGAAGTTGTTTTGGGTGCTGGAAATAAGCCGCTAGTTCACTTGATTGAAACCAATCGTGAGGAAGCGGTCAAGTCCAGTTATGGTCTCTACCATATGGCAATTTTGTTGCCATCTCGCGAGGATTTGGCAGATGTTTTCAAACATATTGCTGAGCTAGATTATCCATTTGTCGGTGCAGCTGACCACGGTTATAGTGAAGCCCTTTATTTGGAAGACCTTGAAGGCAATGGTATTGAGCTCTATAGAGACAAGCCTGTTGCTGAATGGGATATTCGTGAGGATGGTCGCATCGTTGGTGTAACAGAAGAACTATCAGCTCAAGAAATTTACGAGATGGGACGCAAGGTTGAGCCTTTTGTGATAGCTAAAGATACTCGCATGGGGCATATTCATTTATCGGTCAAAGATAGTCAGCTAGCAACGGCTTTCTATCAGGATGTTTTGGAGTTGGCAGATAAGTTTACCATTTCAAGTGCTAGTTGGATTGCTTCAGGTGATTACCATCACCACTTGGCTGTCAATGAATGGGGTGGCAAAAACTTAGCCAAACGTGAAAAAGGGATGATTGGTCTTGCCTACTACGTCCTTGAAGTAGAAGACAAAGAAGATTTGATTACCATAGCAGAACGTGCTAAGAATCGTGGAGCAGAGGTCAAATGGTTATCTTCTAATGCGTTAATCTTCGAGGATAATGATGGTATTTTGACACGAGTGAGAAAAAAATATTAATAATTAGTGATTTTTAAGTCGTAACTATTGACATTACATTTGAAAGGCCTATAATGGTTATTGTAATCAAAGTCATTACAAATAAACTTAACAATTTTAACAATTAACATTCATCACAAAGAAAGAGGGAATAACTATGACCTACTTTACAGACTTACAAATAAAGCGCCGTTCTATCTACGCATTAGGAAAAGACCTTGAGCTCTCTAACCAAGAATTGATTGAAACCATTCAAGGAGCTGTCCTTAACACACCGACAGCCTTTAACTCACAAACATCACGTGTGGTGATTTTGCTGGATGAAGAATCAGATGCTTTCTGGAATGAAATCGCTTATTCAGAGCTTGAAAAAGTAACGCCAGCAGAAGCTTTTGAGGCAACAAAAGAACGTTTGGCAGGTTTTGCTCAAGCTAAGGGAACAATCCTCCTCTATGAAGATCAAGATGTAGTGAAAGGCCTTCAAGAGCAATTCCCACTTTACGCTGAAAACTTCCCAATTTGGTCAGAGCAAGGTCATGGAATCGCTCTTTATGCAACGTGGTTGGCTTTGGCTGAGAAGAATATCGGCATGAACGTACAACACTACAACCCACTTGTTGATGTACAATTAGCTGAAAAATATGACATTCCAGCTAACTGGAAACTCCGTGTTCAAGCGCCATTTGGTCAAATCGTTGCACCAGCAGGAGATAAAGACATCCAAACAGAAGGTCGTTTCAAAGTTTTTGGCGACAAATAATCACTTTAATTTAGTCAGTCGGCTTGGCAATGACTGAACAATATCAAAATGATAAGACAAAAAAATTAGCAAGATTGAGAAATCTTGTTATTTTTTTATCTTAAAAATAGTAATACCCAAGGAAAGTTATAGCTTGAATTTTGCTAAGGTGACACCGGACGTCAGCAATCTTTTTCGAAGTTTCATGACTAAGTTTTAAGTTTCTAGATTTTAAATTTTTAGGCTCGGGCTAAGACAATTTTCCCAATTTCCGAGTATCTGAAACTATTTGGTTTCGGGCGCTTGCGTAACGGCATCTTGCATATCAATTTTTCCAAGTCATTTTTTTGAAGGAGAAGTGCTATAAGATGTTAGAAAAGTTGTGTTATTTATATCATATTTCCAATGATTTTGACAATATCCTTTTTATTTTTGACAAAGATACTTGTCAAAAATAAAAAGAAGCGTTACAATAGTTTTAGACGAAAGAAGGAGAGGTATTCTTATGGGAGCCATATGGATTCTTTTTATCCCTTTTATAGTTATATTTTATGCAAGCTCAGAAAAGAAGATAAAAGGATTGAACAGACGTATCAGACGATTAGAAAAACAAGTGAAAGGAAATAAAGAAATGTCTAGACTTTTAGAAGAATTGAAAGGCCAAACGGCCACTGTTACAGTAGATGGTGTTGGATTTGAGTATGAAATTATAGATATCGATGAAGATTGGGTCAAATTGAGTCGTGAAATTAATAAACAACAAAGAGAAACTAAATTAGTCCGTATCGAAGATATTCAAGGTATTCAACTATAAGGGGGCGAAAGCCATGATCTTAAAAAATCGACTGAAAGAACTGAGGGCGCGTGATGGGCTCAACCAATCCGAACTAGCCAAGTTAGCAGGGGTCTCACGTCAGTCCATCAGTCTCTTGGAGCGAGGGGAATATACCCCTTCTGTAATTATTGCCATCACCATCGCCCAGGTTTTTAAAGAGCCTGTGGAAAATGTTTTTAGTCTTGTAGAGGAAGAGGAATGATTATGAAAAAGCAACAACAAGAACGATCTCCACGTTACCGTTTTTGGAGAAATGTCGGAATCATCACAGGTTCCGGCTTGATTGGAGGAGTCATTAGTTTTTTGACAGGCATGTTCGGATCCGAAAAGCCCCTTGAAATCCAATCCTTCTTTAGTAAAGAAGTACTCCTTTTGGGCTCAATACTTTTGTTTCTTATCTTGTTTATGGTCACGATAGCCTTACTAATAAGCGCGAGAAAAGTCCATCAAAAAATGCTCCAGATAGAAGACGAAGAGGAAGCCTATCACTATGACATCCAGAATAAAAAACTGTTTGGGTTAGCGACCATTTTTAAAGGAGTCATGATCTTGCCATACTTTTTAGTCATCATCTTTTATAGTCAATGGGTGTATATGGATAGACCTTCCACAGGGCACTTAGCTTTTATCTTTGGAACTTTTACCATGCTCTATCTTTTTCTTGTCTTGATTGTCCTATTTTTCTTATCAGATATCTTCTTTCGCAAGACCTTCCATCTGCTTTATGGAAAACCAATTCCCCGCAATGTCAATACCAAGGAAGTGCGTGAATTTATGATGAGTATGATGGATGAGGCAGAAAAACAGATAAGCTACGAGGAAAATTTCGAAGTGGTGGTTAAGTTAAGTAATTATATCTTACCTATCATGCTAATTGGAATTTTAATCATTGGGATTGCCTTCCAGACGGATATCCTCTTGGCTTTGAGTGTTGTATCCATCATCTATATTTATATCCTTATTTCACAATACAAGATTACCAAACGTTATTATAAAGAATAAATGTATCATCCATGTTAGAAATTAGAAATTTAGAAAAAAGCTTTGGGAATAAGCAGGTCCTCTTTGGAGTAGATCTAACAGCTCAACAAGGGCATATACTTGGTTTGGTTGGGAAAAATGGGGCTGGGAAAACCACCATTTTCCACAGCATCCTGCGCTTTTTGGACTACAGCGGTGAGATCCGCCTAGATGGCAAAGCGATTACGCAAGAAACTTACAAAGAAATTGGTTATTTGCCGGAAGAGCGTAGTCTCATGCCAAAACTCACGATTTTTGAGCAGGTCCGCTATTTGGCTGCCTTAAAAGGAATGAGCACTGCCGAGGTCAAGGAAAAATTACCGACCTGGATGGAAAAACTCCAAGTAAAAGGGAAATTGACTGATAAAATCAAGAGTCTCTCAAAAGGGAACCAACAGAAGGTGCAACTGATCATCACCTTGATCCATGAACCTAAATTGATCATTTTAGATGAACCCTTTAGCGGATTGGATCCGGTCAATACAGAAGTGCTCAAGCAGGTCATCTTTGAAGAAAAAGAGCGTGGGGCTACCATTATCTTTTCTGACCACGTCATGACCAACGTCGAAGAGTTGTGTGATGATATCCTAATGATCCGTGATGGTTCGGTGGTCCTTTCAGGACCTGTCCAAGAGGTCCGGAATAGCTATGGCAAGACTCGCCTCTTTGTCTCTAACGACTTTAGCAAAGAAGAGCTAGAAGCTCTGCCACACGTGACCAAAGTCAGCATGACCAAGCAAGGGACTTGGAAGCTAATCTTGGATGACGCGTCAGCGGGTCCAGAATTATTTGACCGCTTGACCAAGGGCCACTACCTTGCGACCTTTGACCACCAAGCCCCAACTATTGATGAGATCTTTAAACTTGAATCAGGAGTAGAAGTATGAAACAGATGTTTGTCGTAATGAAAGAAACCTATATCAGACAAGTGAAATCATGGAGTTTTCTCTTCATGGTCTTCGGTCCCTTCCTCTTTTTAGGGTTGGGCGTTGGAATCGGTTATCTAACGGATTCTTCTACAGATGCGAAGAATCAGGTGGCCTTGGTGACCGAAGTGCCAGCTGTCAAAGAAAGTCTCAAAGGAACTGATGGCTTGACCTTGGACTACAAAGATGAAGCTGCAGCTAAAAAAGCCATCAAGGATGAGAAAGCAGCTGCTTACCTAACGGTCGATGAAAAAGATGGCCAGCTAGAAGCCACTTATGTGGGCGACCAAGCCATGAAAACAGAATTGAAAACCCTTGTCGCCGCAAAATTAAGCCAAGTTCAACAAGGGATTAATCTAGCGCGTGCCAATCTAAGTAAAGAGCAAGTCACAGCCTTGTCTCAACAGGTCTCTCTCAAAGAAAAAATTGATGAGAAAAAAGAAGGCTTAAAAATGGTGCAGACCATGGTTGCAGGTGGTCTAGGAATGTTGCTTTATATGATTTTGATCTTCTACTCTAGTATCACAGCCCAAGAAGTGGCCAGTGAAAAGGGAACCAAGATCATGGAAGTGGTCTTCTCTAGTATCAAAGCAACCGACTATTTCTTCGCACGCATGCTCGGACTCTTCGGAGTGATCTTTACTCATATTTTTGTCTATGTGATTGGTTTAGTAGCTGTTTGGATCTTTAGAGCAGATATCCCTGTTGTCAAGGATTTTCTCGCTCCAAACTCTCCAATTACCCAGCACCTAGCAGAGTCAATCTCGCTCAATACGGTCTTCTTCATTATCCTTGGGATCTTTATGTATGTGGTGCTCTCTGCCTTCTTAGGCTCCACAGTTGCACGACCTGAAGATTCAGGGAAAGCGATTTCGCCACTAATGATGTTAGTTATCTTTAGCTTCCTTGGGGTAACCACCTTGGGAAGTGCCGGTGATGTCTTCTTATTGAAGATCGGTTCGTACATTCCTTTCTTCTCAACCTTCTTTATGCCTTTCCGTACCATCAATGGCTATGCGACTGGTCTTGAATCTTGGGCTTCTTTAGGAATTGCGGTGCTCTTTACCATCGTGGGAACAGTTCTCATCGCTCGAATCTACGCGAGCTTAATCCTCCAGACCGATGACCTCGGACCATGGAAGACCATCAAACGTGCTCTCAGCTATCGCTAATCAAACAAGCTCTCAGTTACAGCTGAGGGTTTTTTGATTCCCAATTGATTTTTGAAACCCTTTTCACTACAATAGAGATACAGAAAAGGAGGCAGAGATGAAGTATATTGATTTTGCTGAAAATGAGCGTTTGTCCACGATTGTCCTTGGGATGATGCGGATCAGTCAGATGAGTGAAGATGAGGTGGAGGCCTTGGTGGAGGCAGCCTTGTCGATTGGGATCACCACCTTTGACCTGGCGGATATCTATGGCGATGGCCAGTGTGAGGTCCTGCTGGGGAAGGTTCTCAAGCGCCGTCCGGATCTTCGGGACCAGATGTGGATTCAGTCCAAGTGTGGGATTCGCAAAGACGGCTTTACCTATTTTGATTTTTCGAAGGACTATATTTTGGACTCCGTCGATGGCATCCTCGAGCGTCTGCAGATCGAGCGCTTGGATAGTCTCCTCCTTCACCGACCGGATGCCCTCATGGAGCCTGAAGAAGTGGAGGAAGCTTTTGATCACTTGGAGCAAGTGGGCAAGGTCCGTCATTTTGGGGTGTCCAATCAAAATCCTATGATGATGGAATTGCTCAAAACGGCAGTCAAACAACCTCTCAAGATCAACCAGTTGCAGTTGAGTGCTGCCTTTACACCGAGTTTTGATGCAGGGTTTCATGTCAATATGGAGGGGCCGAAAGCAGCTGTGAGAGATGGCAGTGTCTTTGAGTATTGTCGCTTAAACGACACGGTGATTCAGGCCTGGTCTGTCCTCCAGCATGGCTATTTCAAGGGGAATTTTGTCGGCAATGAGGCGTTTGCGGCCCTTAATCACGTCCTCAATGACTTGGCAAAAAAATACCAAGTCACTCCGACAGCTATTGCCCTTGCTTGGGTCCTTCGCTATCCAGGTAAGATGCAGGCGGTCATCGGAACGACCAAGCCCCAACATGTCCTTGAAGCAGGGAAAGCAGCAGAAGTTACCCTAACCCGCAAGGAATGGTACCAAATCTACCTGGCTGCAGGAAATGATTTGCCTTAGAATCTTGTTAGTAAACCAGATTCCACTCTTATCGGTAGTCTGGTTTTTTGTTTTGTGGTCTTCAGTTTTTTCTTGACAAGCCTTACTTTTTGAGGTCTTTTTTTTATGCAAACGCTACATAAGAGACCAGATCCACTATCACAAGATTGTGACCAATCACAATCTTGTGATAGTTTACATCTTATTAACATTGTCCCAGAATCCTTGCATTCTCTGCTCTGGTAGCGTAAGATAGACTCTGTTTTAATTTTAAAGGATTGAAACACGTCCTGAGACCATTCTCACAGGTCTAAAGGACAGAGTGAATTTTTTATGAAAGAGGAGAATCAAAATGTCAGATAAACAAATGAAAACCCTTGGTTGGGTGGCAACCTTCATGTCAGTTATGATGTATGTATCATACGTACCACAAATCATGGACAATTTGTCTGGTCATAAAGGAAACTTTATCCAACCATTGGTAGCTGCAGTCAACTGTAGCCTTTGGGTTTACTATGGTCTCTTTAAAAAAGAACGTGACCTTCCCCTTGCTGCGGCCAATGCACCAGGTATTATCTTTGGTTTAATTACAGCATTGACAGCTTTGTTCTAAAATAAAGCAAAATTTCTTTATATACTATTTTTCTTAACGCAGAAAACGAGAGCAGAACTAGCGACAGTCAGTGTTTGTCGTTCTAGTTTTACTCTCGTTTTTTGTTTTTAGTTATTAAGAAGAGTATTGATAGCTTCTTCCAATTTCAGTGGATCAGTTTTGGAAGAAAAGCGTTCGACGACTTTACCTTCACGGTTAATCAAAAACTTAGCAAAATTCCACTCAATTCTTGCCCCAAGTGGCCCAGATTTTTCTTTTTTTAGCCAATCAAAAAGTGGCTCAGCTTCCTTACCATTGACCTTGATTTTGGCAAATCGAGGGAAGGTTGTCTGGTAATTGAGGGTGCAGAAAGTATTGATTTCCTCAGCACTACCTGGTGCCTGACCCATAAACTGATTACAAGGAAAATCAAGAATCTCGAATCCTTGGTCTTTGTATTTGTCATAAAGTTCCTGCAAGCCCTGATATTGTGGCGTCAAACCACATCCTGTTGCTGTATTGACGATTAAGACGACCTTGCCCTTATAGTCTTTGAGAGACACGGGTTGGTCAGCTTGATCTGAAACTGTAAAATCGTATAAGGATGTCATAGAAAATCTCCTTTTATTTATTTGAGACTATTATAGCAAAAATAGAGACATAAGAAATGTACTCTTACAGTAGAGCTTTTAGCATTTCCCCACCAAAAAAACCAAGACTTTCGTCTCGGTTTCAGGTTTCATCTCATCTTAAGACACCACATGTCCATCTTTATCGAAGGTATAGAGTTTACCGTCGATGAGGACAGAGCGGTTAGTGTATCTTTCACCTGTTTTAGGGTCTAAATAGTAGGTGTAATTATCAACTGTGACAAAGCGTCCTAGGACTTGTTTGCCTTCAGCGTCGAAGTAGAGGACCTTGCCGTCAACTTCTTGGAAGCCGGTAACTTTCTCACCTTTGTCATTGTAATAATAGTTGTCGCCCTTATCGTAGACAATACGATTGCGATAAGCTGGTTCACCCTTGCGATCAGCAACCACGCCATTGTCATCAGCATTATAAGCTCTGTCCCCGATGATAAAACGTCCTGTTTCAAGGTTTCCGCTATCTCGGAAGTAGTAGTCCTTGCCGTTGATGGTTTGCCAACCTGTCAGAGCAGCTCCGTCATTGCCATAGTAGCGTGTTGGGTAGTATGGAAAACGTGGAGAACCTTCGTAGTTGTATGATTTTGAAAAGGCGTTGCGTGTCATGATACCAGTCAATTGGTCAAATTGGTAAACATTATTGTTGATTGCGACCTCAGTACCTTTGGCTTGATGGCCATCGTCATAGAAATAGTAACAGACGTCATCAAAGGTCTTCAAGCCAGTGACCTTTTGGCCATTTTCATAGAGATAACTTGTGCCGCTAGGATCTGTCTGCAATTGGTCAAAGTGGATGGCTTTTTCTTTTGTCGCGTCAATACCCTTGGCATCAAAATTAAAGGTTACACCACGATAGGTAAGGGACTTGTTGGTTGTTGCAATGGCAACGTTTGTGGTCACTTTTTGACCATTTGGTGCTGTGAAGGTCATAGGTGTTGAGTCGAAATGGTAGAGGTGTCCATTAAGAATATCCCATTCGTCAAAAGTTGACCATTGTGATTGGCGGACGCTACTATATTTTGATCCAAGAATCTTGCCATCATACTGATAAGGACCTTCTTTGATATTACCGTCAGTATCTGTGACATAGACACCTTCAAGGTCATAAGCATTTTCACCAGTACGCTTGAACTCAGGATAGAGACCGTTTGTCAAGAGTTTCCCATCTGGGCTAAATAGTTGAGAGTTGATAACTCCTGTGTAGAGGTTTCCTTTAGGGGTGTCGTCATCAGAATAGTCGCTAGCGTAGTAACGATTACCGTTGACTTCTAACCAGCCTGTCTTGAAGGCACCATCATTGCCAGCGTAGTAGATGTTTTCAGAGAAGTTGCCATAAGGTCCAGTTGATGTATCGTGATAAAAGGCATTGCGAAGGATAGCACCAGTATCTTTGTTGGCGACGTAGTAGTTATCACCTAGGTTGAAAATACCTCCTCGAACTTGTTGGCCTTTCTCGTTAAAGAAGTAGAGGTCCTTGTTAATAGTTTGGAAACCAGTGACTTTTTTACCATTAGCATCGTAGTAGTACCATTCTTGATCGGTACCTTTAACAAATTGGTTTCGATTTGTGGTTTGGTCAGCTTTAGTCGTCGCCACACCATTATTGTCAAAGTTATAGACCGTACCGTTTAAGGTAAGTGAACGATTAACCCACTTTTCACCTGTATTTGGGTCGAAGTAGTAGGTTTTGCCGTCAACAGTAACCAGTTGTCCCTTGGCTTGGACACCATATTCGTAGAAATATAGGTTCTGTCCGTTAATGGTTTGGAAACCAGACACGGCTTTACCATCAGCTCCGAAATAGTACCAAGCATCGTCTCTATTAACGAATTGGTTAGTTACTGGATTTCCATTGTCTTTATCGAAATAGTAGATATCGTTATTGTAGTAAAGGAAGTCACCTTTGACTTGTTGGCCACTATCATTGAAGTAATGAAGGTTACCGTCCACTGTTTGAAAACCGTGAAGCGCTTTACCATCTTTGCCAAAGTAATACCAATTCCCCTGATCGTCAGAAACATAGCGATTGGTTACCATGATACCAGTCTTGGGATCAAAGTAATACTGTTGGCCGTTCAGGTTTTGCACGCTTGTCTTATAGTCGGATTGGCTACGGTCTAGGAATTCGGTATCGAAACCAAATGGGGCTGAGAAACCTTTAGTTGCCTTGAAGTCACTCATGTAATACCAATGACCAGCTTTATCTGAAACAAAGACAAAATTAGGTTGATTGCCAGTAGCATCAAAGTAGTAAAGATCGCCATTCTCGGTGACGAAGTCATCTTTGACCATCTTGCCATCTTTGTCGAAGTAGTAAAAACCAAAGTATTTATGGTTGACGTTGTCAAGAGCCTGGTGACCTGTTGCACGACGACCATTGTCTTTATCGAAATAGTAGCTATCACCATTAATAGTAACGATTTCGTTTTTAGCTTGTCGACCGTCTTCGTGGAAGTAGAGGTTAAAGCCATCAATGGTCTGAGCACCAGTGACGGGCTTGCCATCTTTACCAAGGTAATACCAGTTGTGGTTGTTGTCTTCGATAAACTGGTTGCGTTTGTTAGTTTCAGGCAGAACCACTGTCAGGCGTCCTTGGGCATCAGCAGTATAGGCTTGACCGTTGATATTGATAGAGGTGTTGGTTACCTTACGTCCATTGGCCTTGTCATAGTAGAAAGATTGTCCATTTTCAGTGATGATCTCGCCCTTAGCTTGCTTTCCATCCTCGTGGAAATAAAGGTCGAAATGGTCAACGTTTTGAGCACCTGTCAGATTTTTCCCGTCTTTAAGGTAGTACCAGTTGCCTTCAGCATCACTCTTGAATTGACCGCCAGAAACGATAGTAGTTTCAACAGATTCTGGTGCTTGACTGTTTACGTCAGTAGCTGTGCTAGCGACTTCTGAAGTTGAAGGAGCAGTTCTCATTTCGCCACTGGACAAATTGTAAGAACTACTTGCTTGGTCTTCTTTAAGGACTGGCTGTTTGTCAGCCGTGACAGTGGGATTTGTATTGCTTGGTTTAGCAGTTGCTGCGTCTTCAGATTTAGTCGTAGTTGTAGTTGTCTCTGTGATGACAAGATCGGGATCTTGGCTGACGCTTTCAGGTGTGCTTGATGAGGTGGCTTGATTCGTAGCTTGTTCGTCGGCAGAGACGCCAACTCCAATCAATGAGGCACCAAGTGCCAAACCAGACACGGCAATGGTAACCCATTGTTTCTTCACTTTATGAAGTTTAAAATGAACTTTATTTTCCATAAAAGTTCCCCTTTTCCATTTTTATGACCTCATTCTAACATCTTTCATTAGAAGAATCAAACGCAATTGGCATCCTTTTTATAGCCTTTTCTAAATATTTTAAATATTTAGAAATCTGCTAAAACAGTAGAAGAAATGGGCGACTAGATCAAGATTTTGAGCAGGTGGTTTTTGATAGGTATAGGCAATACATTAGAAAATCATTTTTACGAAATCCTAATCTTGAACATGCTTTTTAATAATAGGAGTATAAAAATACAGAAATAGGTCTTTTTTTGGCCTGGAATATGGTATAATAGTGCGGTATTTCTCAAAAATTGGAGTATAAAAATGAGTATTTTTCGTAAAAAGGATGTCGGTCTCGCTCAAACCGAGATGAAACGTCATCTGACCCTCAGGGATGTCGTCCTCTTGGGAATTGGTGCCATGGTGGGAACAGGAATCTTTACGATTACTGGTACCGCAGCATCAACCTTGGCAGGTCCTGCCCTGATTATTTCGGTTTTGATTTCAGCCGTTTGTGTGGGTATGTCAGCTATTTTCTTTGCTGAGTTTGCCTCACGTTACCCATCGGCTGGTGGTGTTTACGGTTATCTCTACGCCTCTTGGGGTGAGTACCCTGCTTGGATGGGGGGGTGGCTTACAATGATCGTTTTCATGAATGCCGTGTCTAGTGTTGCCTCTGGTTGGGGAGCCTACCTCAAGGGACTCCTGGCAAGCTTTGGTCTACAGCTTCCTCAAGCTATCAGTGGCCCTTTTAATCCGAGTCAAGGGACTTATATTGACCTCTTGCCAGTCTTGGTTTTGGTGCTAGTGACGGCTCTCCTCCTATTGGATTCCAAACAAGCCCTTCGTTTGAACTCGCTCTTAGTGGTGCTTAAGTTTTCTGCTTTGGCGGTCTTTATCCTAGTTGGTCTCTTCCATCTGAATCCAATCAACTGGGCTAACTTCGCACCATTTGGCTTTGGCCAAATCTATGGTGGTAAGACGGGGATTATGGCGGGGGCTTCTCTCATGTTCTTTGGTTTTCTTGGTTTTGAATCTATCTCTATGACAGTAGATGAGATTAAGGAACCCCAAAAGAATGTTCCTCGAGGCATTGTTCTCGCCTTGATTATCGTCGCTGCACTTTATGCAGTGGTTTCGCTAGTCTTGACGGGAGCGGTTCACTATACTAAGCTAAATGTTGACGATGCTGTAGCTTATGCCCTTCGTTATATTGGTGTGCCTTGGGCTGCCAATTATGTATCGGTGGTTGCCATTATGACCTTGATTACCGTATGTATTTCCATGGCCTATGCCCTTAGCCGTATGGTTTATAGCTTGGCGCGTGATGGTTTCCTTCCACAAACCTTCCAAAAGGTTTCAAAGACCCATAAGGTTCCACATCATGCGACACTTTTGACTGGTATTCTTTCAGCCATCTCAGCAGGACTCTTCTCTTTGGCTAATATGGCATCTTTGGTTAACATTGCGACCTTGGCTTACCTGGTTCTCTTGGCTATTGCCCTCATCATTCTTCGTAAGGACAAGGGCTTGCCGCAGAAGGATGAGTTTAAGGTCCCATTTGTTCCGGTCTTGCCAATTATCTCAATTATCGTCTGTCTCTCCTTTATGAGTCAGTATAGTTGGCAGACCTGGTTAGCCTTTGGCATAGCAGTGCTAATCGGTTCAGCTATTTATGCCTTTTACGGTTACAAACATTCTAAGTATTAAGAGGAAAACGCTGGATCTGTTGATCTAGCGTTTTTTGGTATAATGAAGAGAGCTAAAAGATTTCAGTAGTCACTGAAATCTTTTTTATAGTTAATTATTGTGTTTTGAAAAAATCATGTCCTTTAAACTCATAATAACTAACACTAATGTAATTCCCCATCCAATCCGAGTAGCTAATAATAGATTGTTTGGCCAAAGATTTAGACAGGTTGAACCAACTGCTGAACCAGCCGAAATGGCAATATTTTGTACCATTCGTTGTAAAGCTCCCGTGCTTCCTTGCATTTCCATGGGACTGGCTTGCATAATACTGGCGATATTTGCAGGCTGAAAATAGCCACCACCAACACCATAAATAAAAAGTCCAAAAGTTAGAAACAGATAAGACCATTTGGGGTTAAGAAATACTAAGAAAATTAAAGACAGGCAAATAATACCCAAACCTAAGTGGCTAAAAGTTATGTTTTTACTCCCGTCGTTCAATTTTCCTGATACTCGTGAAAAGATAACTAATCCAGCTGGAGCTCCCAAAACAAGAAATCCAGTAACTCCTACTCCTAAATGATATAACTGTTCAAAAATAAATGGAGGTAGTAAAAATATCATGGCAGAGGCAAAACCAAAAGCAATCGTCTGTAAAAGGTGAGAAATTACTTTAGGATTCTCCTTAAGTCCCTTAACATTGACAAGTGGATTTTTTTGGTTAAATTCAATTCGATAAAATAAAATACCAATCAATAAACTAATTGTTATTAGAATAAGACTGATTATTTGTAAATGACTCTTACTTAATAATGATAGTCCTAACAATAGGCAAATTAATATTATTGCATTAACAATTGTTCCAGATGTGTCTAATTTTTGATTGTTAGTCTGCTCAGAAACTTTGTTAAGAAGATAGTGATTGCAAATAATACCAATAATTACGAAAGGGACATTTATCCAAAAAATAAATCGCCAAACATTTAAAGATAGCAATATGCCACCTAAAGAGGGACCTAATACAGGACCTAAACCTATCATAACTCCTAAAATACTAATAGAGCTATTTTTTTGTTCTTCTGATACTAATGTTGTAATCAAAGCTGCAGAAGTAGCTTGTAAGGCAGCTGCCCCAATTCCTTGAATTACTCGTCCAGCGATAAGCCAACCAATACTATTAGCAAACCCACAAAAAAGCGAGCTGAGTCCAAAAAGAACGAATCCTAAGTAAGAAATTTTTAGTTTGCCGAATTTGTCACTAAAAATGCCTAAAGGAAGTATGAATATTGCCAATGCCAGTGCATATCCAGTTATTGTAAAAGCTGCAGTATTAGCTGTTGTATGGAATTGATCTTTTAGGAAAGATAGTGCAACATTGATAATACCAGTATCTAAAGTTGATAATAACATTCCCATACCTGCGATAACTGTTATTAGTAAATCCTGCAACCGTCTACTCATAAAATTTCCTCCTTGGGTTTAGCTGTGTAAATAAAATGTTTGGTATCGTGTATCATAAATATAACCTCTTTTCTAAAAATTATAAATATGATACAATGAAATAAAATTTTAATCAATCGATTCTGAAAATATCGAATCGTTTAGAAGGAACATGCACATGACTATTACAGTTCAATTTAGTAACTATGCTCTGAAAACGGATGAAACATTAACACAAAGGATACAATTTGTGTACTCACCCTTAAATGAACTTTTTAGAAGCTTACATATCTTATTGAACCCGCGTCATCATGGTACAAATATTGATTGGGTCATTGAGATACAAGATAGATTGACAGATGATTTCTATGAGAAGCTTCACTATTTTCAACTTTTTTATGAACTTGGTGTTTCTCCTATTTTACTTTGTAATTTTCGCTATCATGCGACAACGATTGAAGAAGAGATACAAAATTTAAAGAAATTTCTTGATGAATTCCCAACTATTCAATTAATTGAACATTTAGAGAAAGTGTCCAGTGACAGAGAAAACTCCTTCATTCCAACATTAGCAAAAGGATTAGAATGGAAGGATTTTTCTTTGAATGAGGATAATCAGTTACTTATAGACTTGAGGAAGAATGCCTCTGGTGTTTATCAACATCTTTTCTCTTTTATTGATTGGTACCGCCAAGAAATATTTGATGAAACTTGGAAAAGTAAAGGTATTCAACGAAAGCTCTTAACAGAAATCCAACATCAAGCTTCTTTTTTAAGGGAAAATGGTTTTGAAGAAATGTTTAATCATTTGCAAATTGACCGCATTCATTGGAGAAAGGACAGGCTGGCCATCATTAAACCTTTTGACCAAGAAATCCAACTGCAAGATAGTGATTCTATTATGTTATTACCAAGTTATTTTATTTGGCCTCATCTGTTTGTTGAATCTTTCAACCAAGGAATTGCTATTACCTATGATATTACAGAACAGCCAAGTTACTATAACTCCACACCGGAAAATTTGATTACTATTTTTAAAGCTTTGAGTGACCCTGTCCGTTTACAAATTATGAATTATGTTATTGATAAACCAAGTACGACACAATCTTTGGCTCAAATTTTATTAATGAGTAATTCAAGTATATCCAGACATTTACAAATTTTAAAGGATGCTAACTTATTAACGACAACTAAAGCTAAAAAATTCGTTCTTTATGAGCCAACACAGCTCATTACACAACTTATGCCGAATTTCTACCATTTCTTTAAAAATTGAGGCTTTAATCATTAAAAAGGTGGTAAACTACTATGTCAACGTCACAAATTATCTCGGTTTTATCATCTAACCGTTTTCTCACCCAAAATGAGATTGAAAGAACTTTAGGGTATTCTTTATCGAAAAGTGAAATTGCTTTTTTAAAGGCTAGTCCTAAAATAGTTTTATTTAACTTTTACGGCCGAATTTACTATAAATTAAATAATGATAATACTCTCACCACGGAGCAAGGAAGACAAGCTATTGCAAAACTGTCTAGACGTCCTCAAGCAATTAAGCTTGGTGAAGCACGGACATGTTTTCACCATTTAGCAGGGAAAGCAGGAGTTTCAATATTTGAGTGGTTTATTCAAAATAAATTAATGGAACAGGAATCCCCTATCAGCTACTCTTTAACTCAAGCAGGAAGTAATGCAATACAGCAATGGTTGGGTTATCAGTCTAATCCTAATATCAAATTATGTTTAGATTTTTCTGAAAGAAAGTTTCATATTGGTGGAGTATTAGGAGAAAAGATATTAGAAAAACTAATCCATGAGGAAAAATGTCAATTAACTCAAGATAGGCAGGTTATTCTAAAAACTGACTTAAATAACTTAATGAAGGATTTTTATAAGTAAATTACTATCAAATTTTTGCTTGAAACTATTGGTTGTATGTTGTACCAATAACTTATTATTGATTTAATTAATAAAAGACGCTCTAGTTAATCATAAAACTAGAGCGTCTTTTATTTGGTTATCCGATTCAATTTTTCAAACCTAAAAAGGTAGAGAAAAAAGTAGAGATTTCATTAATTTGTGCTGCAATCTGTTGGAATTCAAAATTTTAAAAATCGCATAAAATCAAGATTCCTAGCATGTACTGAAATGTTATGAAACCTTATTTTACTTCTGATGACCTAGCGTTTTTTGGTAAAATGAAGAGAGAGGAAGTATAGGAGTACAAATATGAAAGCTGACCAAATGAGGGAATCCTACAAGGAAGGCCTTGGAGACTGAAGCTTATCCTATTGGCAAGAACTCCACGAAGACCTCTTTAGCAAATGCCTGCATGAGACAGGAATGACCTTCAGTGATGAAAGGTTAATTGTTTCGGTAGAAGTTAGAGTGGTTTATCCTATAGTATGAATGTTCCCAATATCTTGGGGATTTTTTACTTTAAGGAAAGGTTAACTTTTCTTTAAGTCTTATCTTAGGTTTCTTGTGTTTAATAGAGTCATCACAAAAGTAAGTAAGAGGTTCAAGACATGACATACACACAAACTAAACAAACACAGGAACGTTATACGATTAAGAAATCATCAAAATGGAAAACTGCTGGCTCGGTTCTGATAGCGAGCTTAATCTTTGGTTGCTCAGTTGTCTTAAATGACAGCAAGGTTTCAGCAGACGAGACAAACACTGAATTAACACTCTCAACGGTTTCAACAGGTGAAACCACTGCTGACTTAATTGAAGAAAGTACTCAGACCGACAATACATCAGACACTACTGAAACAAGCACAGAATCGGCTAAAAGTACTTCAACTGCGACTTCAACTTCAGACACTGATTTGTCAACAATAAGTACAATAAGTACAACAAGTACGACAGAGGACACGACTGCTACATCAACAAGCAGTGAAACATCTGATCATTCAAGTACTTCCGCAACTCCAGAAGCAAGTTCTTCTGAAACTGCTGAAAGCACAACTAGTGAAACCTCAGCATCTGAAACGAACAATGCAGACGAAAACACTAGCTCTAATACAAGCTCAAGCACCACTGAAGCCACTGCATCTGAAACAGCTTCAGTGTTAACCAACAGCGCCTCAGATTCAGCTACTGAAACGACGACAACTGAGTCTGAAGATAGTGATTCAGAAAGCTCAACGACAACGATTACTTTCAATGGAACAACCGTGGTAACAAGTGATAGCGGTACTGTCACAGTTGATGGAACGACAATTACCATCAATCAAGCAGGATCATACACTTTGACCGGAAATGGTTCAAGCTATACCATTATTGTGTCAGGTAGCGTGACAGATCCAGTTACAATCTACTTGGATGGTGTGACCTTAACGGATTCGTCTATTACTTCCAATTCTTCAGCAGAATTGACTGTTAATGTCCTTTCAGACAGTTCTATTTCTTCGACGTCTGCTAATGCGATTGAAGCAGCGGGAGCCTTGACCATTACCAGTGGTACTGGAAGTAACTTGACCCTTTCAAGCACTGAAAAGCACGCCATCAAGGCTGACAGTGTAACGGTTGACTCTGTAACACTTGATTTGACTTCTGAGGCAAAGGATGGTATCAATGCGACGACAGCTGTAACTATTAAAAATGCCACAGTCAACATCACGGCAACTGATGACGGTATTCAGGTCGAAGACGAAACAGATGTGAACAGTGGTGATTTGACGATTACCGACTCAACGGTAACCATTAATGCAACTGATAAAGGTATCACGGTTACAGATGAATTGACTGTCGAAGGCAATTCTAAAGTAACAGTTGTAGCAGGTGACGAAGGCCTTGAAGGGCGTTATATCAATTTGACAGGTGGAACCGTTGATATCACTGCTGGTGATGATGGTATTAACGCCACTGAGTGGACGACCAAGGACAGCGCTGATACTTCAAGCTTAACCAATTCGACTTCTGACTTGGAAAATGAAGTGGGCATCAATATTGACGGTGCAACGGTAACTATTCTGGCAGACGGTGATGGTATCGACAGTAACGGCAATGTGACAGTGAAAAGTGGTTCTCTCTACGTCGCTCAGACAAGTGCAGATAATGCTGCTATCGACTACGATGGAACAGGTATTATTTCTGGCGGTACCGTTTGGGCCATAGGTAACCAAGGAATGGCTCAGGCCTTTACAACGGGTTCAAGCCAGTCTTATATCATGGCCAACATCTCTGGTAGTGCTGGAGATACCATCACAGTTACAGATAGTTCTGGAAATGTTGTAGCGACCACAACAGCAACAACTTCATTTGGAAATGTGGTCTTTAGTACCGAGAGTCTAACTTCGGGTGAAACCTATACCATTACGACATCAAGTGGTGCTAGTGTGACTGCAACAGCTACTGAAGAAGGCACAAACAATGGTCCTGGTGCTGGTGGCATGGGCGGCTTCCCAGGCGGTGGCTTTGGCAATAGCTCAATGTCTGATAACTTCGGAGGCTACGGTGGACCGACTAGCTATGGGGGAAGCTCTACCAATACCGGAAGCGTAAACACACCGTGGGGCCAATCTGCTTCGACAAGTTCTGAGAATACAACTAGCACAAGTAGTACAAGTTCAGCTACCAATGCTCCAGCAATGACAGCGACAAACACAGCTTTATCAAATCAAAATACGCCAACATCAAATTCTTCAAGCTCTGAAGGAGCGTCTCTTAAATCAAATACCTCTCTTGCTAACCAGCCTACAAAAGAGCAACCGACACAAACAATGACTAATGCGACAAGCAGTGCCCAACAACAAGCTCAAGAGACTGCTGAGAAATTGGATAATATTCTTACTCAAAAACAAACTTCTGAAGCATCAAAAGGTCATGTAGGCGTGAGTCAAAAGGAAAATGTAAGCTCAGTCGTACAAACTAATCTTGCTCAGAAACAAAATACCCAAACAAGTTCTAAGGCTAATCAGTCATCTAAAAGTTCACAAAGCAATCAAACAAGTAAATCAAGTCTACCAAATACTGGTGATGTGAGCAGTTTGGGACTAGGCGCATTAGGAGCAGTTATGATGACAACCTCATTTGCCTTAAAAGGAAGCAAGCATTCTCGTAAGTAATTCTAGTTAAGAACATAAAGAAAAACAGAAGCCCTCTTCAAAAAAGGAAAAGAGCTTCTGTTTATTTATTATTATTTTTTAGAAAAAGCATTTTTAAGGCCTTCAACAGCACCTTCAACGCCTTCTTTAACATCTTCGATACCGTCTTTTGCTTTTGCTACCACTTTTTCGACAGCACCTTCGGCTTGAGTTTTTTTATCACCAGAAAGTTTGCCAGCACCCTCTTTAAGAGCGCCTTTAGCTTGATTCAATTTATCTTCGATTCCCATAGTAGAACCTCCTTTTTATGATGAGACCATTGTAGACAATATTAAACGATAATGCAAGTGATTTGTTTAATAAGTAACGACATTAATGTTTCCTTTATCGTATTCAGCTATAAAGATATCCGAAACGTTTTCATATCCTAATTTTTGAAGCTCTTCATTTAACCAATCTTCCGTTTTACCAATAGTATCAAGAATTTCTGTTTGAATGACCCCATCAGTAATGATTGGATATTTTGGATTTTCATCGCCAGAACGGACCACAATCAATTGGCCGTTCTGTTCAATAACTGCACGTTTAACCTCTTTGAGTTGAAAAATTCCTTGAGAACGTAATTTTAAAGCGACATCAGAAGCTGAAAGTCCTATAGAGCGACAAGCTTCAGGATCTAGTTGACCCTGTTTGATGATGACGGTTGGTTTACCGTCAATCAAATGTTTGATAAAGTGAATATTGGTGATGAGCCATTTAAGAAGTAAGATCAAAATAGTCCAAATAATCAGGATAACAATGTACTGAAGGATGGAAACGGTACTACTATAAATTGTACCACCGAGGATTGCACCAAGAACAAAGTTCTGTACTTGGTCAGTAGCTGAGCTAGGTGCTAGGTTTCCTTTACCTGTTAAATTGATAACAAAGACGAGTGAAATAAGCCCCAAAGCTAGTTTAATTGCAACAGCAAGATAAAAAGATGTCATTTTTTAACCTCCACGAGTTCAACATCAGACTTGTAAAGTTTTATTTGTTCTAGCAAGTAGCTGTCAGGTTCTGAACCTGAGATGGCACGATAGTACTTGTTTCCAACTTTGAGAATAGCACCATCTGTAGTGGTAGAAGTATTAACATAAACCTTGCTCTTATCAACGTCGAGATTTTTAGAGACAACCTCGATAAAGTGAAGAGATGCTCTAAATTGGTTATCGTTTGATTGATTGCTTTGGAAATTACTGATAGCAATTAGAACCACGGCAACTAAGGTTAAAATAGAAATAATAGAGAGTTCACGAAACTTAGTATCATGGCGTTCTTTAAAGGCCTTAAAAGCAAATACGCCGGTCACTAAAATAAGTCCTGCAGTAATGGCAACCATAACCCAGTTTTGTTGGCTAATCTGACTTAGCACATAGTCGTAGGAATAGAATTTCATTGAGAAGATTTCCTTTCATAGTATCACTAACATTATAGATTAAAAAGTCTTTAAATTCAATTAATCTATCCGAAAAATGAAGGAATGAGTAGGATTCTTAAAGGAAATTTGCTATTGAAATGACTTGCAGCCATTAAGCCAAAATCTTATGATTTCTTTAAGGACTTTGTTGATATTTTCACAAATTATGCTTATAATTGAGGTAATTACTCGTCAAAATCTGTTTGTGATTTGCTGATGATGGAGCTTACTGGCTATAGGTGATTTTTGGAACATCCGCTTTAAAGTGGAACTGATTCATTTATCATGATGTGGGTAATCATCTATGTTAAGACATAGATTTTGAGTCTATTCATTCTTATATAAGGAGTTATTATGTCTGAACCATTATTTTTACAATCTGTTATGCAGGAGAAAATTTGGGGTGGCACGCATTTGCGTGATGTCTTTGGCTACGACATTCCAAGCGACCATGTCGGAGAGTACTGGGCTATTTCTGCTCACCCAAATGGTGTTTCTACTATTAAGAATGGTCGTTATGCCGGTCAAACTATAGATGTTCTTTATGCAGAGCATCGTGAATTATTTGGCAATCGTCAAGAACCTGTCTTCCCACTTTTGACTAAGATTTTGGATGCCAATGATTGGCTTAGTGTGCAGGTCCATCCAGATGATGCTTATGGACTTGAACATGAAGGTGAACTTGGTAAAACAGAGTGTTGGTATATCATTGCTGCTGAACCAGGTGCTGAAATTATTTATGGCCACAATGCCAAATCAAAAGAAGAACTGCGTCAGCAAATTGAAAGTAAGGATTGGGAAAATCTTTTGACTAAGGTTCCAGTTAAAGCAGGTGATTTCTTCTATGTGCCAAGTGGTACCATGCATGCTATTGGTGCAGGTATCATGGTTCTTGAAACGCAACAATCTAGTGATACGACCTACCGTGTCTATGATTTTGACCGTAAAGATGATCAAGGTAACCTGCGTGAACTCCATCTTGAAAAATCTATCGATGTCCTTACTATCGGTGAGCCAGCCAACAGTCGACCAGTCACAACAAAAGTAGATGACCTCAAATCAACGCTCTTAGTAGCAAGTGATTTCTTCGCCGTTTACAAATGGGAAATCTCAGGTAAGGCTGATTTTGAAAAGACTGCTGATTACAGTTTGTTTAGTGTACTTGACGGTCAAGGAAGCCTTAAAGTAGATGGGCAAGATTATGACATTGCAAAAGGCAGCCACTTTATTCTTCCTAGCGATGTTGAAACATGGCAAATTAAGGGAGAGCTTGAATTGATTGTCAGTCACCCATAATCAAAATATCAAACTAGACGAGATGAGAATCTTGTCTAGTTTTTTCGTACAAGGATACAGAAAATTTGCAATTTTAAAAACCTTTGTAAATACGTTTCAATAGCTTGAAGTTCCAAACTAATCATGTCATACTAAACAAGTTGACTAAAATGATAATAAACAAGTTGTGTCTATTTAGGGCATAAGATCTTGTTTGTTTTAGATTGGAGAAACTTATGTTAAAAAAGGGAAGCCTTACAGCTTTATTGTTGTTTGGTATGTTCTTTGGAGCGGGAAATCTGACCTTTCCTCCTCAGTTAGGCTTTGAATCTGGAGGTCATTTTTGGCCAGCCATTGCCGGCTTTGTCCTATCAGGTGTTGGTATTGCCATCCTGACACTGGTTATCGGGACTTTAAATCCTAAGGGTTACATTCATGAGATTTCTCAAAAAATCTCGCCTAAGTTTGCCCTAGTCTATTTGGCAGTACTTTATCTATCCATTGGTCCTTTCTTTGCCATTCCTAGAACGGCCGCCGCCGCCTTTTCAATTGGCTTCTCTCCTTTGATTGGAAGTGGACATACTAGCCTTTGGCTCTTTGTCTTTACCGTAATCTACTTTGCTCTAGCACTTTGGATTGCCATGAATCCATCTAAAATTCTAGATAGTATTGGACGCATCTTAACACCTGTCTTTGCTATCATGATTGTTATGGTGATTGTGGCAGGAGCACTTAAATACGGTGGTCATAGTCCTCAGGCTGCTAGTCAGGCCTATCAGGCTTCTGCTTTTGGTAAAGGCTTCTTGGAAGGCTATAACACCTTGGATGCCTTAGCCTCTGTGGCCTTTAGTGTAGTAGCAGTAGTCACACTCAACCAATTAGGCTTTAAGTCTAAAAAAGAGTATATCTCAACGATTTGGGTCGTTGGTTTTGTAGTGACTATTCTCTTTGGTGCTCTGTATTTGGGATTAGCCTTTTTGGGAAATCATTTCCCACTTCAAGTGGCCGGACTACCAAAAGATGCCAATATTGGTGCTAGCGTCTTGTCACAAGCCACACAAGCTATCTTTGGACCAGCTGCTCAGATTTTCCTAGCTATCATGGTGACAGTGACTTGTTTCACAACAACCGCAGGACTTATCGTTGCGACAGGAGAATTCTTCCACAAGGCATTTCCGAAAGTATCTTACAAGGCTTACGCCATTATCTTTACCTTGATTGGGTTTGCGATTGCCAACTTGGGACTTAATAATATCATTGCTTTCTCAGTACCAGTGCTTTTGATTCTCTACCCAATTACCATCGCGATTGTCATGATTGTGATTGCCAACAAGTTCGTGGCCTTGTCTAAACCTGGTATGCAAGTGACAGTTGCAGTAGTCACGCTGATTGCCTTGCTTAGTGTAATTGGAAGCCAGTTTAAACTTGCGGGACTCAATGCCCTTATTAACTTCCTCCCATTGTCGAGAGCATCATTGCCATGGTTGATACCAGCCATCTTGTGTATCCTTTTGTCTCTCATCTTACCTGATAAGATCAAGAGCGAAAGCTTTGAAATGGAATAAAAATAATATCCTATCACAATTGTGGTGGGATTTTTTTTTCTCTCCCCAAGTCGCCATAAGTGCGAAATCTTCTCAAAAGCGTTACACTTAAGGCGTGGAGATGCAAGTATTTATTGAAGGGAGTGTTAAAAATGTCAAATCCTAATAATCATACTATTTATCTTGCTGGTGGCTGTTTCTGGGGCGTGGAGGAATACTTTTCACGTGTTCCTGGTGTGTTAGATGCTGTTTCGGGTTATGCTAATGGACGTAGTGAGACCACTCGCTATGAGCTCATCGGTCAGACGGGTCATGCTGAGACTGTTCAGGTGACTTATGATGCCAGCCAAGTGTCATTGCGAGAGATTTTGCTACATTACTTCCGTATCATCAACCCTCTAAGCAAAAATAAACAGGGCAATGATGTGGGCAGTCAGTACCGCACGGGTGTTTATTACACAGATGACAATGACCTACCAGTCATCAAGCAAGTTTTCCAAGAGATGTCCGAACAATACGGTCAGCCTTTGGCGGTTGAGTTGTTGCCTTTGCAACACTTTATTCCTGCTGAGGAGTACCATCAGGATTATCTCAAGAAGCATCCTAAGGGCTACTGCCATATCAATGTCAATCAAGCCTCAACTCCAGTCATTGATGCCAGTGCCTATCACAAGCCAAATCAGGAGGATCTTAAGAAAAGTTTGAGCCCAGAAGCCTATGCGGTTACTCAGGAAAATGGGACGGAACGTGCCTTTACGAGTCCCCTTTGGAATCAGTTTGAACCTGGCATCTATGTGGATGTGGTGACTGGTGAACCTCTCTTTTCATCCAAGGACAAGTTTGATTCTGCCTGTGGTTGGCCCAGTTTTTCCCATCCGATTAGTCCTGAGGTAGCCAACTACAAGGAAGATTATTCTCACAATATGGAACGTATCGAGGTCCGTAGTCGTGCGGGGGACTCCCATCTAGGGCATGTCTTTCCAGATGGTCCAAGCGATAAAGGTGGTTTGCGCTATTGTATCAATGGTGCCGCAACACGATTTGTTCCTAAGGCAGATATGGAAAAAGAAGGTTATGCTTACTTGCTTGATCAGGTGGACTGATGAGAGTTGCATAAACTGATATACAGGACAAAAGCATTGAAATTGCAAAAGTTCTAGTTTGGCTTGCTCTTGGGGCTCTATCTGACAATCGAATCATCATGTTTAAGTGCTTTTTAACACTTTATTTAGGAGGTTGGTTTCTTTTGAGCCAGCCTCTTTAATAATGAGCGTTTCAATATTGGAAAATCCATGTGCTACAAGAACTAACATGTCATGTGATATGACCATTCAGGACAAAAAAGTGACATTTCATTACATTTTTTTACAATTTTATACAAATTGTTTTACACATCAAACCAAAAAAGTAGTACACTATAGTAGTGAGAAATCTAACAAGTGTAAAGAATTGATTTTCCCTTTAATTACTAGTTTTGGTGTCTGTAAACATTATTGTACTTTGTGTAATAATAGTCTTCCCCAACCTCCCAATTATGATATTATATGTCTAAACTTACTCAAACAAAACTAGCGACAAAATCCCCGAGATTTCCCTTAGGGAATATGACAGCACTTGTTAGGTTTTTATGATAATATTCAGATAGTCCTTTGGGCTATTTTATTGTGCTAAATCTTCTATGATGGAGAAATTGTTATGGAATGCGTTGATAAAATAATCATATTAGTAACGATTTGTGGCTTATGGTTTTGGTCTTTTCTCTTACTCCCTAAAACAGGAGAGAAGGTCGTTTATTTTTATCATTTCTTAGCACTATGTGGTTTAGTCATGTTCTATAGTGCCCTAGTTGATCCGGCTGGACTTTGTGACACTTTTTTTCATATCAAACAACTTTGTTTTCATTAATAAGTTCATCTGGGTAATGCTGTAGGAAAATCTGAATCTAAAGAATCACTCATAAAAAAGTTTTCTGTGTATTGATAACAGTTCATCTGTTTTCAATATGCAGGAGGCTTTTTCTTTGTTATCAAGATTTGAGCAGATAAAAAGCAGTCTGATGAGACTGCTTAAGTTATATCAACGATGAAATTCGTAACGCTTAACGATCTTATTTAAACGCCATTGGTAACAGAGACCACTGACGATAAGACTGGCAATCAGACCAATCCAGTAACTATAGGGACCAAGGCCAGTGGCTTTTTCAAGCAGGAAGCCAACTGGGAGGGTGATGCCCCAGTAGGTTAGGACACCGAGATAAAAAGGTACTTTGGTATCTTTATAGCCACGCAGGATTCCTTGAAGCGGAGCCGCAAAGACATCTGCCACTTGGAAGAAGAGGCTATAGGTCATGAAAATGGCCGTCATTCTCAAAAAGTCAGGCTCATGCCCATAAAGTTCAGCCAAATCATAACGCAAGAAGTAGAGGAAAATCAAGGTAAAGATAGAAAATCCTAGGGCTGTTAACCGTCCCAGCTTGCTGTAGCTCTTGACCGAATCCATGCGTCTGGCCCCAAATTCGTAGGAAATAATGATAGCCATGGCACTGGAAATGCTGAGAGGAAAGGCATACATGAGGTTTGAGAAGTTCATGGCTGCCTGGTGACTGGCAATGACTAAAGATGGATACTTGGCCATAATCAGACCAACACCTGAGAAGATGGCGACCTCTGCAAAAACCGTTCCACCAATGGGGAGACCTAGTTTAAGGGCGTCAAGCAGAGCTGCTTTATCAAGAGGTTGAATCTTTTCGATGTGGTAGGGTTTAACCTTCTGATGTTTTTTGATAACCGTTATGGAAATAAGGAGAAGGGCCCAGTAAGCTAATGAAGTTCCCAAACCTGCTCCGGCTCCTCCCAACTCTGGAAGACCAGCAATGCCATAGATGAGGAGGAAATTGAAGAAACCATTGAGAGGTAGGAGCAGAAGCATGAGGTACATGGAAAGGCGCGTGAGGCCAAGTGCATCAAGGAAGGAGCGAACCACGCTAAAGAGTAGAAGGGGAATAATCCCAAGACTCAAAAATCGTAGATAACCAAGGGCGACCTTTCTGACCAAAGGCTCCAGACCTAGATAGTTCAAAACCAAGGGTGCTCCTAGAAAAACGAGGGCAAAAAGGATCAGTGATAGGCCCAAAGCCATATAAAGAAATTGATAGAAATCAGGTGCCACTCGGTCCTTGCGACCTGCCCCTAGATGGTGTCCGATAATAGGGACTAGGGCAGATACGATACCTGTTAAGAAGGTGAAAAAAGGACTCCATAAACTCGTTGCCATGGCTACCCCCGCTAAGTGTAGGGGATCGTATTGACCAGTCATGGTAGTGTCCACAAAAGCTGCTGAAAAGTTGGCAAACTGATAAATCAGTATGGGCACAAAAATCTTGAAGAAAACAAGGAATCGCTCACGGAGAGAATGTGTTTCGTGCATTCTGTTTTCCTTTCTAAATTTTTCAAATTATATAATTCATTGTACAACTGTTATCCAATAAAGTCTATAATTGACGGAAAGTTTGGTCCCATTCTCTCAAATTATCGTCATCTCCCATAAAAGCCAAGTAGTGGAGAACCTCTTTATGTATAGTCTTTCCCATGTTCTTATCGATAAATTTATAAAGGAATGCGGCTTCTAGTTCTTTAAGATAGATTTTTTGTAACATGAAATAATCTGGTAATTGAATAGTTTTTAGTTCGTTTAGATAGTAATTACTATCTTCTTGATTTCCGTAAAGAATGATTTGGAAAATACAACGACTAATAACATCTAAAGTGATTCTATCTAAATTATTTCTAGGATTTGTACCTAGAATTGACAGGAGTTCCTTAATGTAGATTTTTAGTGCATCTTCTGTGAAGATATCCTTTACCATATCCAGTAAATCAATATCCAGAAGTGTCCAAATATCAATCGAAAAGAAATAGTTTTGAAGTTCTGTAGCAATATCTTGGTTAACTGACTGGTTTTGAAGTTTTGAAACCTGACAGGTAATACAAAGACTAATCAGATAATCACTATAATTAGTTTCTCCTAAAAAGCGAAATCTTTCTGTGACTTGTTTTAGTGCTTCAAAATCTAAATTATTTGAGGCTTGATTGTATTGATTAGCAAGTTTTATGTAGGTTTCGTCCACAAGATATTCTTGTCCGAAAAATTCATTATATTCGACTTTTAGGTGTCTTAAAAGTTTGAAAAGAGTATCATTTGAGAGTGATGTTTTGTCATTTTCAAAGTCTGAAATACTCGCTACAGATCCAGCCACTTGAGCGAGTCTCTGAATAGTATATTTTCTCTGTTTTCGAATCTGCTTAAATTTTTGGCCTAGTTCCATATAAAACTTCCTTATCGGATTTCCGAAATTTCAATAGTTTTTGCTATTAATAAACTAAAATAATAGTATCAAATTGAAGGAGGTAAAAGCAATGATTATTGAAAAAAATAAATCAGTTGCTGTGTCACAATGATGGTTACATTTATTAAGCTACTTCCCAAGAAGAAAATGGTACTTTATATCATTTTTGCGCTTCTTTATTCCTGTCAAGGCATTGTAATACCTGTAATTATCCAGATGGCAGGTCATATAGATAGTAGTGATAGTCGGGATTTAATAGTTTTTACATTGTCGAGCATTTCTCTTTGGGTGGCAGTGTACGCTTTTATGTATATAGAGAATATTCTGCTTCGTTCTATTATTAGAGCGTTTAATGTGAGCCTATCAGAAAATATTTTAAAGAATCATGCTGTCTTTCCTAAAAACATCTCGGATTCTGAACTTTGCTCACTCTTGACACAAGATCTTGGAATTGTAGACCAGGAGTTCCTTCAATCTTTTCTTATCTCGCCTGTGTGGGGCGCCTCTGTCCTAGTATCTGTAATTTATCTGGTCAAACAAAATCTTATTGTGGGTAGTCTTTTTACTGTAGGTGCCTTTCTGATGATTTTGCCTCAGTTTATTTTTAAGAGAAAATTGAAAGAGTCAGGAGAATTACTAAGTAGCTCAAAAGAGAAAAATTTAAGAGCTATTACAGACTTTGGTAAAGGGATTGAAACGATTATTTGCAACCAAGCAGAAAAAGAGAATGTAAAGCAAACTCTCATAACCCTTAGTGAGATGGAGACGACACAATTTAAGTATTATACACTTCAGAATTTAGTTATGTTTTGGACAGGACCTCTGAAAGCTGTCGGCTTGATTGGACCATTTGTGATTGGTCTTGTCATGAAACAAAATTCAATTACTACACTTATTGCTATGATGTCTGCTTCAACATATCTTATTAACCCCTTACAACAGATTCTGGAGGCTATTGCAAGTATTCAATCAAGTCAAGTGATAAAAGATAAATTATTGACATTTGGAAGTGAGTCAGAAATTCCTTCAAAAGGGCTTCACATACATACTTTAGAAGAAATTCAGTTAAAAAACGTCACTAAATCTTATGATAATCAAGAGATTTTTCGAGATGTTACGGTTACTTTTTCATTGTCTCAGCATAATCTTATGGTTGGTGATAGTGGTATTGGAAAAACAACACTTTTTAGGTTAATATCAGGGCAAGATAAGGCATATAGTGGGAAAATCATTTTTAAAAGCATTGATGGAAGGGAGCTGACTCCAAATTTAGATAACATTGCAATTATTCATCAAAATCCCTATGTCTTTCATACAAGTGTGCGACATAATCTAACTCTTTATCAAGATTATTCTGACTCATTGCTCATTTCAACACTAAAAAAAGTTGGACTATGGGAGGCTTGTTGTCATCAATTGGACTATGAATTAACTGGAGATAACTTTTCAGGTGGACAAATCATAAAACTTGAGATTGCACGTGCTATTTTGAGGGAAAAGCAGGTTTTACTTGCGGATGAGATGATGGCTTCTTTAGATGCAGCAAGTTCAAAAGAAATAAGTAATGTCTTGAAACAGTTGCCTAATAGTATTATTGAAATTGCCCATCATTACGATCTGGAAGATTACGATGCTGTCTATAGAATTGAAAATAAGTCAATCGTAAGAATTAAATAACACCAGATACTTTCAGTAGAAGTTAGACAGAGTAGTTGCTTAGTCTTTTCTTTCGATTTACAAACTTGGAACAGACCTATATAATTAATCTAAGGAAATGAGGCTTTGAAAATGAACACGAAAACAGAATTTTTGAGAATAATGGCAGAACAAACAGAAATAGCCTTGGCAACTTCTGTGAATAACGTTCCTAATGTGAGAATCGTAAATTTCTATTTTGACCCTTGTGAAAACATTCTTTATTTTTCGTCCTTTAAAGATAATGACAAAGTTAAGGAAATAGAAGAAAATCCTTCTATCGCTTTTACCACTATTCCTCACACTGGAAACCAGCATGTCAAAGCCAAAGGTCTCGCAAAAAGAAGTTCGAAAACTGTAGTTGATATGGCAGAACATTTCATTGCAAAGGTTCCAGATTATAAAAAGACGATAGATTACGCAGGAGAATCGCTGATTCTATTTGAGGTGAGATTTGATACCGCTATTGTTACCAAAGATCTTGCTACCATCAGTACGTTAAGACTATAATAAAAACTCCCCTTATGGATTGTACTGACCCCAAAAAGTTAGACAATTAATTTATCCAAAGGATTTAGTTCTGTATTGCACAGGGCTAAATCCTTTTAATTTTACCTTAATGCGTTTGTTGTTGTAATAATCAATATAGTCTACAAT